>DATHWP010000029.1:0-22738 GCA_035460505.1 Methyloradius sp.
CACCTCAATATCGAAAAGCGCCTCACCGATAAAATCGGCGATGCAGGCAAGCGCTTGCACACAGGCCGTTCACGTAATGACCAGGTTGCTACCGATGTACGCCTCTGGCTACGCAGTGTGACGGATGACGTGATTACTGGCATCCGCAAGCTACAGCTATCGATTGTTGATCTGGCAGAAGAGCACGCCGACACCATCATGCCGGGCTTCACTCATTTGCAAGTCGCACAGCCAGTCACGTTCGGCCATCACCTGCTCGCCTATTTTGAGATGCTGCAACGCGATGCCGCGCGCTTTGTCGATGCCCGTAAGCGTATCAACCGCTTACCCTTGGGCGCCGCCGCGCTGGCTGGAACCAGCTACCCAATCAACCGTGAAATGGTCGCCAAGGAACTCGGTTTTGACGGGGTGTGCGAAAACTCGCTCGATGCGGTGTCAGATCGCGATTTCGCCATTGAATTCACCGCCGCCGCGGCGCTGGTGATGACGCACCTTTCACGTTTTTCTGAAGAACTGATTTTGTGGTCCAGCCCACGCTTTGCCTTCATCGACATTGCTGACCGTTTCTGCACGGGTTCATCCATCATGCCGCAGAAAAAGAACCCCGATGTACCCGAGCTGGTGCGCGGTAAAACAGGCCGTGTGAATGGCCACTTGGTGGCGCTGCTCACCTTGATGAAAGGCCAGCCGCTGGCCTACAACAAGGATAACCAGGAAGACAAAGAGCCGCTATTTGATACGGCCGATACCATTCTAGTCACGCTAGAAATCTATGCCGACATGCTGCGTGGTATCAAGGTGAATAAAGCCAATATGCGCCAAGCCGCGCTTGAAGGCTTTGCTACGGCGACTGACCTGGCTGATTACCTGGTGAAAAAAGGTACGCCGTTCCGTGATGCGCATGAAGCTGTGGCGCTGGCAGTGAAACATGCGGTGGGTAAGGGTTGTGATCTGGCGGATTTATCGCTGGATGAATTGCGCCAGTTCAGTAACAAGATTGATGATGATATTTATGGGGTATTGACGCTAGAAGGTTCATTAGCAAGCCGTAATCATATTGGCGGTACGGCACCGGAACAAGTGAAGGCCGCGGTTGTAAGGGCGCGAAAGACTTTAGCTTAATATCAAACTAGAAACATCTGCAGCAACTCATTCAAAAAGCGCTGGCCGAGCATGGTGGGGGCGATCTGGGTGGGGGTTCTGACGATGAGGCCTTTGCTTTCAGCAGCTTTCAGGGCTGGTTCAATACTCATGAGTGGTTTGCCTGTGGTGGCGCTGAATTGATCTATGTGAAAGCCATCAGTGAGCCTTAGTGCGTTCATCATGAATTCAAAGCCGAGGTCGTCGCTGGTGAGTGTGCGTTCGGTATCAATGTGGGTGTTTTCCGCTACGCCTTTGAGGTAGGCGTTGGGGTGCTTGGTACGCGATTGGCGCAGGATGTGGTCGTGAAAGCTGAGTTTGCTGTGTGCGCCAGCGCCTATGCCGAGGTAATCGCCAAATAGCCAGTAGTTGAGGTTGTGGCGGCTGCGTTTGCCTTTTTTGGCAAAGGCCGAAGTTTCGTAATGTTCGTAACCATTATTCGCCAGCAGGTCTTCAATCGCTTCTTGCATCTCGGCACTGGCATCATCATCGGGCAGCGGCGGTGGGCTGTGATGGAAGGCCGTGTTCGGCTCAAGCGTCAGGTGGTAGGCGGAGATATGCGTGGGCTTGAGGCTGATGGCGGTTTCGATATCGACCAACGACTGTTGCAGTGTTTGTTCAGGAAGGGCGTACATCAAATCCAAGTTCACATTGCCGAAAATCTCAATGGCATGCTTTGCAGCATTGTGTGCCTCAGTGCTGTCATGAATGCGGCCCAAGGCCTTTAAATGCTGTTCGTTAAAGCTTTGTATGCCTAAAGATAAGCGATTGACGCCTGCTGCCTTGAAGCCCGCAAAGCGTTCGGCTTCAAATGTTCCGGGGTTGGCTTCCAGCGTGATTTCGGCATCATATTCCAGCTGCACCAGCGCACGGACGGCGCTTAAAATGCGGTCTATTGCTTCCGCTGAAAACAAGCTGGGCGTGCCGCCGCCAAAGAAGATGCTACGGACTTTTCTGCCCCAGATATTAGGCACGGCTTGTTCAAGATCGGCAATCAGCGCTTGGACATAAGCATCTTCAGGGATCTCGCCCTTGCCGCGCGTGCTGGGTGATTCGTGCGAATTGAAATCGCAATACGGGCATTTGCGTACGCACCAGGGGATGTGGATATAAAGGCTGAGCGGCGGTGGGTTGCGCAAGCCACTGAGGGTATGCCCGCCAAGTATAGGTGCCGCGCTCGCCAGCGAGGCGAGGCTACTTGCTGGTGTGATCGGTATGACGGTTTTGATAGGGGTTCACCAGTTCATCTACAAGTTTGTGCAGGGCTTCGCGCATCTGTTCTTCGCCAACTTCCATCAGCAGGCCGTCTTCGAGCGCGTCCTGGGCGATTTGCTTGATTTCGTCAAAGTTCTCGGTCATCACTTTGACTTTTTCCGTGCACGACACCACGGTCCCGTCGTCGCGTAGCCATTTTGGCCAGTTGTTTTCAGATTTTGTCATGGTTTGATTTTCAGCAATTTTAATTCGGTTCAAAATGAGCAAGCTTTTGCAGAAGCTTGCTCATGGCATGGCCGCGATGGCTGATTCTATTCTTGATTTCTGGGGGCAACTCGGCTGCTGCTTTGCCTGTTTTATCATCAATAAATAAAGGGTCATAACCAAAGCCACCAGTGCCTTGCGGCGTTTCTAAAATCTCGCCTGGCCAAGTGCCTTCTGCAATCAGCGGTTGTGGGTCATCAGCGTGCAGCACCAGCACAATCACGCAGTAATAGTGAGCTTGACGGTTGGTTTTGCCTTTTAGTTCTTGCAGCAGTTTTTCGTTATTGCGCGCGTCTGATTTTGGCTCGCCAGCATATCGGGCAGAGTGCACGCCTGGCGCGCCTTGCAGGGCATCCACGCAGATGCCTGAATCATCAGCCAATGCAGGTAAGCCTGTCAGGCGACTGGCGTGGCGCGCCTTGGCCAGCGCGTTTTCAATAAAGGTCACAAACGGTTCTTCCGCCTCAGGCACGTTAAAGTGCGATTGCGGCAGCACCTCAATATTGAGCGGTTCAAGCAGTTTTTGCAGCTCGTTCAACTTCCCTTTATTGCCGCTGGCGATGACCAGTTTTTTAAATAATTGCGGCATATTTAGCTAGCCAATGCAGCCTTTTGTTTTTGTATCAGTTCGCTGATGCCACTTTGTGCTAAATCCAGCATCTGGTTCATGGCGTCACGCGAGAATGGGTCGCCTTCTGCGGTGCCCTGGATTTCGACAAAGCCGCCGCTGCCAGTCATAACGACGTTCATGTCTGTATCGCAATCTGAGTCTTCAATGTAATCCAGATCCAATACTGGTGTGCCTTTGTAGATACCCACTGAAATGGCGGCCACAGCGTCTTTAAGTGGTGATTCTTTAATCAGGCCTTTTTCCAGTAGCAGGCTAATGGCATCATGCAGCGCAACATAAGCGCCAGTGATGCTGGCGGTGCGTGTGCCGCCATCGGCCTGAATCACGTCACAGTCTATCTGTATGCTGCGTTCACCAAGTTTTTCCAGATCAATAATGGCGCGCAGGCTGCGGCCAATCAGGCGCTGGATTTCCTGCGTGCGGCCAGATTGCTTGCCCTTGGCAGCTTCCCTGTCCATGCGGCTGCCGGTGGAGCGTGGCAGCATGCCGTATTCAGCGGTCACCCAGCCTTGATTCTTACCGCGCAAGAAACCTGGTACTTTTTCATCCACGCTGGCTGTGCACAGCACGTGCGTATCGCCATATTTCACTAGCACAGAGCCTTCGGCATGCTTGGTGTAATGGCGGATGATCTCAACCGTGCGTAATTGATTGGGGGTGCGATTGCTTGGGCGCATGGGGGTATCCTGAATGCTGGGCAGCGAATTAAAAGAAGCCTAATTATAAGCCAAGCAGGATTTCTAATCAGCAGCCTATTTACTAGATGCGATTTAGTTGGGGCTAGATTTCTTGCCTTTATTGATAGCTGCTTGAATTTCAGCAATCGCGCTTTCAATATCATCATCTGAAAACACAGGGGCTGGCTCGCCTTGTGTCAGCTGTATGGTGGATTCCAGCCCAGCAGCAGGGTCCATCATGATGGTAGTGGTAGAGCCCAGCGGCATGGTCGCGGTTGAAACCGCATGCTTGTTGTTTTGCTTGCCCTCACCCCATTGCAGGGCGATGGCGCTCATGTTGTCGCCATCTTTGCCTGCGCTGGTTTCAGCGGCATCCAGTAGTTTTGGTACAGTTTGATTGACGTAACCGCTAAGTAATATCTGCGTGATTTTCTGGTCTGGTAGCGCGCCCCACACACCGTCGGTACAAAGCATCAGCGTATCGCCATCCCACAACTCATGTTTGTGCGTAAGCTCGATTTCGGGCGCTTTATTGCCGCCGATGCAGTTATAGATTTTGTTGCGTTCAGGATGCGTACGCATACTTTTTTCATCAAGCTGCCCCTGCCGCCGTAGTTTTTGTACGATTGAATGATCTTCTGTTTTATGCAGAATCTGCTTCTCACGGAAGTGATACAAGCGAGAGTCGCCCACATGTGCCGCATATAGATATTCATGTTGCACAATCACCGCCACAATAGTGGTGCGTGGCCCTTCCAGTAGCTCTTTAGCAATGCGCACGCTCTCAATACGCTCGTGAATGCGCATGATCTGTGCATGCAAAAAGTCACTCGGATTACGCAGTTTTTCATTCGATGATTGCTGGAAAGCCTCGGTCAACATCTTCACTGCCATGTGTGCCGCGATTTCACCGTGTCGATGTCCGCCCATGCCATCAGCCAATACCAGCAGAATGGCATCTTTGGTATAGGCATAAGCTAATCGGTCTTGGTTATACGGGCGTGGGCCTTGGCGACTGCCCTGGAAAACGGAGAATTTCATCGTATTATTTTTGTATTAGTCTTCAAAGTGGCTTATTCAGGATGGTAACAAGTTTATCCAGCAAATTTGGTTTTTGCTCTTCCAGCGAAGCAAAATCGTCCAGCAACGCTTTTTGCAGTGCATACACGCTTTGCGGTCTTGCGAGCGGGTCTAGTTCCATGCAGGCATCAATAATCGCCAGCAGGTTTTGCGAATAAATACCTTTGCCCACTTTTTTGGCAGGCACATAGGCGTCTTTCTTAACTCGCGCATCAGCAGAGATTGGCGCACCGCGCACCAAGCAGGCATACATGCTAGCGCCCACGCTGTATATATCGCTCCAGGGGCCAAGATTCTTGCGCTCAAAATATTGTTCTGGTGAAGCAAAGCCAGGCGTATAGCTGGGCGGAAGGGTGGATACTATGTCGGTCAGCGTTTGCCGTGCTGAGCCAAAATCAAGCAAGACAGGTGTGCCATCCAGACGGATATAAATGTTGGAGGGCTTGATATCAAGGTGTAGCAGTTTCTGCGTATGCACCTCACGCAAGCCATTCAGCAATTCGCTGAACACGCGCCGCACAAAACTTTCACTTAGTGGCGTGCTGCGATTCAGTATGTATTCCTGCAGTGATTTACCGCGCTCATATTGCATCACCATATACACGGTATCGTTGGCGCGGAAAAAATTGATCACGCGGACGATATTTTTGTGGTCAATATTGGCCAACGCTCGGCCTTCTTCGAAAAAGCACTTCATGCCGTGCCGGAAATTATTCGAAGATTCTTCTGAATTCACACGCACATTGGTGCCTTCAGCGCGCAATGCCAAAGAAATAGGCAGGTATTCTTTAATGGCAACTGCGACCTTATCTTCATCGTGTGCGATATAGACGAAACTAAAGCCACCATAGCTCAAGACTTTACGTATTTCGTAGCCTTGAAGCTTGTGTCCTATGGGGAGAGCCTGATTGTGTGCCGCTGCTGCTTGCATGTGGAATCACTAAAATGATGCGTTATTTTCACGTATTGACCATGACATTTTTACACGTCAGGCCAGCTATTTTGGCATGGATTACGCTGGATTTGATACCATAAGCCTAAATTAGCAAGCAATAAACGTGCGATATCGCATGAATCGCCTACGCATCAAGAACGGAACAAACACCATGATCTACAGCATGACAGGGTTTTCAGCACTGGAATCCGACACCCCACAAGGCATGCTCCTCATCGAATTAAGGTCAGTGAATCATCGCTACTTGGAGTTGCAATTAAAGCTGGATGACAGCTTGCGTAGTTTTGAAAGCCTGGCCCGCGAGCTCATTACTGCCAAATTAGGCCGTGGCAAAGTGGAATGCCGCATGAGCCTGATTGCATCACGCAATAGCAATAAAAAACAGGAAATTAACGCCGAGGTTTTGCAGCAACTCGCTGATCTCACTAAGGCTGTGCACGGCCTTTTCCCTGAAAGCCAGCCATTGAGTGTGGCCGACATATTGCGCTGGCCAGGTGTATTAGCGATGGATGGTGCTTCGGCTGACAGTGCTAATAATGAGGTATTGGCAGATGCCATTCGCAGCAACTTAAATAAGGTATTAGATGACTTGGTCGCCGCGCGCAGCCGAGAAGGCGAAAAGCTTAAAACACTGATACTGGAACGATTGGCAGAAGCCGAAATATTGGTCAAAGAGGTAAAACCGCTACTACCAATGCAGACTAAGGCTTATCAGGACAGGCTCACCAGCAAATTACAAGAAGCCGTTAAAAGTGTGGACGAAGACCGTATTCGCCAGGAGCTGGTGATTTTTGCCCAACGCGTGGATGTGGATGAAGAGCTCACACGCCTTACCGCTCATGTGGAAGAAGTAAAGCGTATTCTTGATGCTGACAGTGCGGCAGGTAAACGCCTGGATTTCTTAATGCAAGAGTTGAATCGCGAGGCTAATACACTGGGTTCAAAGTCAGTCTCCACCGAGGTCTCACAAGTATCAATGGCACTCAAGGTGTTGATTGAGCAAATGCGCGAACAGATACAAAACATTGAGTAATTAAAGGCGTAAAATTCCAACATGTTAGGTAATCTTTTTATTATCACCGCCGCTTCTGGCGCAGGGAAAACCAGCTTGGTACGCAAACTGCTGGCTGCAGATCAGCAGATCAAGCTTTCGGTTTCATACACCACACGTAAGCCCAGGCCGGGTGAAGTGGATGGCGAGCATTACCACTTTGTGGATGAAGCAGAATTTTTGCGTATGCTGGGTGAGGCGGAGTTTCTGGAAAGCGCACATGTGCATAGCGCGCGCTACGGTACTTCGCAAAAGCGCGTTGAAGCGGTATTGCGGCAGGGCGATGACTTGATTCTTGAAATCGACTGGCAGGGTGCAGAACAAGTGCGCAGTATTTATCCGCAAGCCATCAGTATTTTCATACTACCGCCATCGATAGAAGCGCTGGAAAAGCGCCTACATGGGCGTGGACAGGACAGCAACGAGGTGATTGCAAAGCGCCTGGCTGCCGCGCGCGATGAGATGAGCCATGTGGTCGAGTTTGACTATGTTACAATTAACGACAAATTTGAACTGGCGCTTGAAGACTTACGCGCCATCATCCGTACGCAAAGGCTCAAGCGTGACAAGCAGTTGCGGCGGCATGAAACCCTGATCAATGCACTTTTATAAAATTACTGTGTCTGTTTAGCTTACTTTCAAGCCTGAACACATATCTCTGGAGAAACTCATGGCTCGTATTACCGTTGATGATTGCTTAGAAAAAATCCCAAATCGCTTCCAGCTTACTTTGGTTGCCGCTTACCGTTCACGCCAGCTGGCGAATGGTTCAGAGCCGCTGGTGAATACCCACGGCCATAAAGACAAGCCTACCGTCTTGGCCTTGCGTGAGATCGCAGCGGGCAAAGTTGGGCTTGAAGTCCTGAATCGTGGGCACGCCTAGTTGTTTGCATAAGTCATTAAAGACATGTTCGGCCTTAGTGCGCCGAACATGCGCTTTTCTTGTTTCACCAGTTATAAATCCTTCAATATTTCCTTCAAGCTTTAATGTCAAAGCTTGCAACTATCCGATTCAATACACAGTCCCTATTAGTTCATTAGCCGCGTTCGCGTCTACATTTAAATAGAGTCATCGTGATGGCAAAATCTGCGGTAAAACGCCAGCAAGAACCTTCAAAACCAACTATCGCGCCTTTGTTGCCTGCCGATAGCGAAGAGTCGCAACTCACCATACTGCTCAGGCAATACCTCAAGTTTGAAGATATTGCGCAAGTGTGGGAAGCCTATCGCTTTAGTGCAGCTGCGCATGCGGGCCAAATGCGTAAAAGTGGCGAACCGTATATTTCGCACCCGGTTTCTGTGGCTTGCGTATTGGCAAGCCTGCACCTTGATGTGCCAACATTAATAGCAGCCCTTCTGCACGATGTAGTTGAAGACACCGGTGTCACCAAGCAACAAGTGGCAGAGCAGTTTGGCAAGCAAGTCGCCGAGTTGGTCGATGGCCTATCCAAGCTCGATAAGATTGAATTCCAGAGTGCCACCCAGGCGCAGGCAGAGAATTTTCGCAAGATGCTGCTCGCCATGTCACAAGATGTACGCGTCATTCTGGTCAAGCTGGCAGATCGTTTGCACAATATGCAGACGCTGGATGTGATGGCGCCTGAGAAACGCCGCAGAATCGCCCGCGAAACGCTGGATATTTACGCGCCAATTGCCAACCGTCTTGGCCTTAACTCAATTTACCAGGAGCTTGAAGATTTAAGCTTTAAATATCTATACCCCATGCGTTTCAGGGTGATTTCCAAGGCGATTTTGGCCGCGCGCGGTAATCGCAAGGAGGTGGTCGGCAAGATACTCGATGCCCTGAAACTGCGCTTGAAAGAGATGAATGTTGAGGCCGATGTCACAGGTCGCGAAAAGCATTTGTACAGCATTTATAAAAAAATGACGGGCAAGACCGTCACCTTTTCGCAGATTTACGATATCTACGGCTTCCGCGTGATCGTGAAAGATTTACCTACCTGCTATCTGGCGCTAGGCATACTGCATGGGCTTTATAAGCCGATCCCCGGTAAATTCAAAGACTATATTGCGATTCCCAAAGCCAATGGTTACCAATCATTGCATACGACCTTATTCGGCCCATTCGGCACGCCGATTGAAGTGCAGATCAGAAGTGGCGAAATGCACAATATTGCCGATGCAGGTGTTGCTGCGCACTGGCTTTACAAGACTACTGATGCCCATTTGACGGCCTTGCAGCAGCAAACGCATCAATGGCTGCAACGCTTGCTGGATATACAAAGCGAGAGTGCAGATTCGCTGGAATTCCTTGAGCATTTCAAGGTGGATTTGTTCCCGGACGAAGTCTATGTGTTCACGCCCAAAGGCAAGATCATGGCGCTGCCCAAAGGCGCAACCGCCGTCGATTTTGCCTATGCCGTGCATACGGACATTGGCAATCGTTGTGTAGCCGTCAAGATCAATCAAGAACTCGCACCATTAAGAACTGAGCTACACAATGGCGACCATCTGGAAATCATCACGGCGGCACATGCACACCCGAACCCTGCGTGGCTCAATTATGTGGTGTCTGGCAAGGCGCGCGCGCACATTCGTCACTTTTTGAAATCCATGCAATCTACCGAGTCAGCACATCTTGGTGAACGTATGTTGAATCAGGCGTTGCGTGCGTTACATGCTGATCCGGCAGCGATTCATGATGCGCAGTGGCAAAAATTGCTGCGTGATTATGGCGCAAAAAATAAAGAGGAAATCCTCACCGACATTGGGTTGGGCAAACGCCTGAACGTGATGGTCGCGCACCAGCTATTGGCGGTGACTGATGACCACGCAGAAGGGCCGATCAGGCAACAATCCAACAAACCGTTGGGTTCTATCACTATTCGTGGATCTGAGGGCATGGCGGTACAGTTTGCGCAATGTTGCCGCCCGATTCCTGGCGACCCGATTCTTGGCTTTATCAATAAAGATAAAGGCTTGATTATTCATACGCATGATTGCCAGGCCATCCGTAAATTCCGTGTGGATCCTGAAAAATGGCTGGATGTAGAGTGGGATCCAGACACTAAAAAACTATTCAAGGTCAATCTCAAACTTGCTGCCGCCAACCAGCGCGGTATGTTGGCCAAGATTGCCGCAGGCATTGCCGATGCGGGCTCGAATATTGATAATGTCAGCATGGAGTCGGATGATACTTCATACACCACCATGAATTTCACGGTGCAGGTTGAAAATCGCGCGCATCTGGCTGACTTGATGCGTCGCCTACGCAAGATACCCGATGTAGTGCGTATCAACCGCGTGAAGGGTGCTGGGCAAGAACAAAAAATACAATAATCTGGCAGCAAATGACTGTCAGCTAATTTGAGAGGAGAAATACATGAGTGAATATTTCAATGCAGGGCAGCGTCAGCTTCAAGATGAGTTTGATACGCGGCGGTTAGCTGACAGGTTGCAGGGCGGTATAATCCAGCCAACCATCAATGAGTTGGATGCTGAATTTATCGAAGCGCAGAATATGTTTTTCCTGGCAACTGTGGATGACCAGGGTCATGCCAATTGTTCATATAAAGGTGGCAGCAAAGGCTTGGTTAAAGTGGTGGACGAAACCACGCTGGCATTCCCAATCTACGATGGCAACGGCATGTTCATGTCTGCAGGCAATGTGCTGGTGAATGGCGAAGTTGGCTTGCTGTTTATTGATTTTGAACGCCAGGCCAGGGTGCGCGTGAATGGTATTGCAAGCATCACGCTCGAAGACTCACTGCTCTCAAACTGGCCAGAAGCAAAATTGGTAGTGCGGGTAAAAGTGCGTGAGACCTTCCCCAATTGCCCACGTTACATCCATAAAATGGAATTCGTAGAAGAATCAGGTTTTGTACCTAAAGCGCAGTGCGAAACACCAGCCGCCCCTTGGAAAAAGCTGGAAATCGTCGCTGATGTGTTGCCTGCTTATGATGAGCACTTGGCAAGTAATGAGCAGGATGTATTGGCCGCGATTAACCGTAACTAACACTTAAACTTTGGCAGTTAACTTAGGAAAGTAAATGGCAAAAGAAATCATCCGCACCGAAGGTGCACCACAGGCTATCGGTACTTATTCACAAGCTGTAAAGGTGGGCGATACGGTTTATCTATCAGGCCAGATCGGTCTTGACCCAGCAACCATGCAGATGGTGGATGGTATTGAAGCACAGGTTCACCGTGTATTTACCAATCTTAAAGCTGTGGCCGAGGCAGCAGGTGGTTCATTAAATGATGTGGTGAAACTCAATGTGTTCCTCACGGATTTATCGCACTTTGCGCTGGTGAACACCATCATGGCCGAGTATTTCTCTACGCCTTATCCAGCCCGCGCTGCGGTTGGTGTGGCATCACTGCCGCGCAATGCGCTGGTCGAAGCCGATGGTGTGCTGGTTGTATAAATCGAAACTGAATAGCGCTCACTAAGCTTCCACCTTGCAAAAGCTTGCAGACATCAAAGCCATCAGCAAACCGCTGCTGGCGAATCTGCAAAAGCTCGGAATTACAGATGTACAAGGCCTTTTGCTGCACTTGCCGCTACGTTATGTAGATGAAACCCATATTACGGCGATTCGTGATTTACGTAGTGGCGAGCAGGCACAGGTAGAAGGTGAGATCGTGCATGCTGAAGTCCAGTACAAGCCGCGCAAGGCGCTGATTGCGCAATTGCAGGATAGTGCAGGCCAATTGCTGGTGCTGCGCTTTTTGCATTTTTACCCCAGCCAGATTGCCGCCCTTAAAGTGGGTACCCAACTTCGTGCGCTAGGTGAGGTACGGCAAGGTTTTTTCGGCTATGAGATGGTGCATCCGCAATGCAAATCCGTACGCGATGAAACTCCAGTTAAAGAAACTCTAACTCCTGTTTACCCGACGACTGCAGGCTTATCACAAGCGTCTCTGCGCAAATGGATAAGCTGGGCGCTCAACAATGGCGATTTAAGCGAAACACTACCAGCCTTTGTTTATGAGCATCAAGTCTTGCCCAGTTTTGCGCAGAGCTTGAAAAACCTGCATCACCCAACGCCTGAAGCGGATTTATACCAACTGGAAGATCGCATCAGTCCTTATTGGCAACGGCTGGCTTTCGATGAGTTGTTGGCGCAACAACTTTCCATGCGTCGCCACTACGCGCGTCGCCGCAGCATAGGTGCACCAGCTCTCAAGCCTTCTAAAACCCTGATTACTGCTTTGCTGAGAAGTTTGCCCTTTGCGCTCACTAGCGCCCAGCAAAAAGTGGCAGTCGAAATCGGTAATGATCTTACTCAGAGTCACCCCATGCAGCGCCTGCTACAAGGTGATGTCGGCAGCGGCAAAACCATCGTTGCGGCGATGGGCGCTTTGCAGGCCATAGAAAATGGTTGGCAAGCCGCCATCATGGCGCCGACCGAGATTTTGGCAGAGCAACATTATAAAAAGATGCAGGGCTGGCTTGCACCTTTGAACATTAAGGTGACCTGGCTATCTGGCAGCCAAAACAAATCAGACCGCGCTATTTCGCTAGAGGCGATTGCCGATGGCACAGCACAACTGGTGGTAGGCACGCATGCCTTGTTTCAGGAGCAAGTCGTGTTTGCCAAACTGGGTTTGGCCATCATCGATGAGCAACATCGTTTTGGCGTGCATCAGCGTTTATCGTTGCGGCAAAAAGGCCAGACCAGCAAAACCAAGGCACCGCACCAGTTGATGATGAGCGCCACGCCGATTCCACGCACCTTATCCATGAGTTACTACGCCGATCTTGATGTCTCCGTGATTGATGAATTACCACCAGGACGCACGCCAGTGGCCACTAAGCTAGTTTCGGATACGCGGCGTGATGAAGTGCTCACCCGCGTGCGTGAAGCCTGCGAGCAGGGCAGTCAAGCCTACTGGGTGTGTCCATTGATAGAAGAGTCCGAAGCCTTGCAACTGAAAACGGCGAATGATACATACGCCTGGCTGCAAGAGTCTTTCCCTGAGTTGCGCGTCGGCTTGGTACATGGTCGCATGAAAACTGCCGAAAAACAGGCTGTGATGGTCGCCTTTACTGCGGGTGACATCCAGTTGCTAGTGGCGACTACCGTTATAGAGGTCGGCGTTGATGTGCCCAATGCCAGCCTCATGGTCATCGAACATGCTGAGCGCATGGGCTTGAGCCAGCTACACCAGCTACGTGGCCGTGTAGGCCGCGGTGCCGCCAAGAGCGCCTGCATAATGCTTTACCAAAACAAACTATCGGATACCGCCCGTGCCCGCTTAAAAATCATCTATGAATCCAGCGATGGCTTTGAAATCGCCAAGGCAGATTTAGCCCTACGTGGTCCTGGTGAATTTCTCGGCCTGCGCCAAAGTGGCGTACCTATGTTGAAAATCGCTGATTTAGAACGAGATACTGAATTGCTGGAAGCAGCACAAGGCTTGGCGGAGCAGTTATTGAAAGAGTATCCAACTTATGTCGATAAGCACTTGGAGCGATGGTTGAGCCGGGCAGAGGAGTTGGTGAAGGTCTAGGCTGATTTTCAGGTTTATATGCCATAATTTCGCTATGAAAATCCAGCTTCAATTGCAGAAAGCAAGCCATCAAGAGCGACGCAGTCAATGGCTCAAAAACCCCATCAACAGCGGTGTTTATCGTGATTGGCTAATCGATAAAGGCTCATTGACAAGGCGCTTGCAGTTACGTGTTAAAAACTTTAAGGTAAAACCGCTTAAGGTGATGAATGCAAAGCCACAAGTAGATGAGTCGTCATTGCTGGGGGTTGCTCAACACCAATTAGCCTTATTAAGAGAAGTGCAGTTGATCAATGGCGCAGTGCCTGTGGTGTTTGCGCATAGTATTTTGCCGCATAGAAGTTTGTCTGGTGCGTGGCTTGGCTTGCAGCGATTGGGCAATAAGCCTTTGGGTGCAACTTTGTTTTCAAACCCGAAAGTGAAACGTACGCCATTGATGTTCAAAAAACTGGCGTGCCATCAACCTTTGTACCAGCGCGCGACGGCGCATTTGCAAATAAAACCAACGACATTATGGGCGCGCCGTTCAGTATTCATACTTGGCCATGCCCAAATTTTAGTCACAGAAGTATTTTTTCCAGGAATATTAGCGCTATGACGATGGAAACCGTTGGTTGGCCAAAACTTAGCGCCAAGCTGGATGCTTATGAGCGACTGATGCGTCTTGATAAGCCGATTGGTATCTTGCTACTACTGTGGCCTACCTTGTGGGCATTGTGGCTGGCTGGTGAAGGCCAGCCGCATTGGTTGATTGTTGCTATGTTTGTGATGGGTACTATCCTGATGCGCTCAGCGGGCTGCGTGCTCAATGATATTGCCGACCGCAAGTTTGATGCACACGTTGAGCGTACCCAGCAACGGCCTTTAGCTACCAATGAAGTCAGCGTGAAAGAAGCATTGGTACTGGCCTTGATCCTGGTACTAAGTGCTTTTGCGATTGTGCTGCACCTGAATAAGCTCAGTATTTTTCTCTCGTTCGCTGCACTTTTTCTGGCGGCGAGTTACCCCTATACCAAGCGCTTTTTTGCGATTCCACAAGCCTATTTGGGCATTGCTTTCGGTTTCGGTATCCCGATGGCATATGCCGCATTGACCAATACCATTCCATTGGTCGCATGGTTGCTGCTTGTGGCCAATATCTTCTGGGCGATTGCCTACGATACCGAGTATGCGATTGTTGATAGAGAGGATGACTTGAAAATCGGCATTCGTTCGTCTGCTATATTGTTTGGCCGTTTTGACATCTTGGCGATTATGGCCTGCTACCTGATCATGCTATCTATCATGGTATTTGTGGGCGTTCATCTAGGCTTGAAGTGGCCATACTTTGTTGGATTGGCGGCGGCGGCGGGTATTGCCATTTATCACTATTTTTTGATTAAAAAGCGTGATCGTGCACAGTGCTTCAAAGCATTTCTGCATAATAACTGGGTAGGTTTGGCGATTTTTCTCGGAATATTTGTTGCCACTAGACTAAGTTAATTCAGATAAAAGCTTGAAAGAAAGCGACATATCGTTTGACAAACGAGTCGGCCCTGACATAAAATCGCCCTCTTAATTTTTTTGACGAATTATTGGCTGTCCAATGAAAACCTTTTCAGCAAAAGCTCACGAAGTAAAACGTGACTGGTTCGTAGTAGATGCTACGGATCTCGTGCTAGGCCGCTTGGCGAGCGAAATCGCTCACCGCCTGCGTGGCAAGCATAAAACCATCTATACACCACACGTTGATACTGGCGACTACATCATTGTAGTGAACGCAGACAAAATCAAGGTAACTGGTACTAAAGAATTGAACAAACTGTATCATCGCCACTCTGGTTATCCAGGCGGCATTTCAACCACCAACTTTGGTAAGATGCAAGAGCGCTTTCCAGGTCGTGCGTTGGAAAAAGCAGTAAAAGGCATGTTGCCAAAAGGTCCTCTGGGCTATGCAATGTTCCGCAAATTAAAAGTGTATGCTGGCGCTAAGCATGACCATGTGGCTCAGCAGCCTCAACCGTTGACTATTCAAAGTCAAGCGTAAGGGATTAGAAGATGATTGGTAAATACAACTACGGTACTGGACGTCGCAAAAGCTCTGTTGCGCGTGTATTCCTGAAATCAGGCAAAGGCAACATCGTGATCAACGACAAGCCAGCTGATGAATATTTTTCACGTGTGACTTCACGCATGATTCTGCGTCAGCCACTTGAGTTGACTGAGAACATTGCAAGTTTTGATATTCTGATCAATGTGCATGGCGGTGGTGAATCTGGCCAAGCTGGTGCAGTTCGTCATGGTATTACTCGTGCATTGATTGATTATGATGCAACGTTGAAGAGTGCCTTGTCTAAAGCAGGTTTTGTGACACGTGATGCTCGTGAAGTTGAACGTAAGAAAGTTGGCTTGCGTAAAGCGCGTCGTCGTAAACAGTTCTCTAAACGATAAGAACGCGTTATTCCAGAAAAGCCGCTTAATGCGGCTTTTTTGTTTTTGGGCACTGCATCGAAGTCTTATTTTGAATCAAGCCTAAGCTTTGATACCATTGAAAAGATTAATGCAGTACCCAGCTAATCAACATTAGCTGTAAACAGGATCATTATGTCATTAGATAAAATTAAAGTAGGGATCGTTGGTGGCACAGGGTATACGGGCGTTGAGCTGCTCAGGCTCTTGGCTATACATCCAGCCATAGAACTCAGCGCAATCACTTCCCGTGGCGAAGCAGGCTTGCCTGTGGCCGATATGTTCCCCAGCTTACGCGGCTATGTAGATTTACCTTTCAGTGACCCAGCACAAGCTGATTTAAGTGGCTGCGACGTAGTGTTTTTTGCTACGCCCAATGGTATTGCCATGCAGCAGACTGCAGACTTGCTTGATAAAGGCGTACGGGTTATTGATCTGGCGGCAGATTTTCGGATACAGGATGTAGCTACTTGGGAAAAATGGTATGGCATGAAACACGCCTGCCCAGACCTGATTGCAAAGGCAGTTTATGGCCTGCCAGAAGTGAATCGTGAAAAAATCCGCACGGCGCAGCTAATTGCCAACCCTGGTTGCTACCCAACTGCCGTGCAGCTTGGCTTTTTACCGCTGCTCGAAGCAGGGGTGATCGATGAAACGCATCTGATTGCTGACGCAAAGTCTGGGGTTAGCGGTGCAGGGCGCAAAGCTGAAGTCGGTTCCCTGTTTGCAGAGGCTGGCGATAACTTTAAAGCTTATGGCGTAGCTGGACACAGGCATCTACCAGAAATCAGTCAAGGCTTGGCTGGTATGGCTAACAAGCCAGTAGGGCTGACGTTTGTACCCCACCTGACTCCATTGATCAGGGGAATACACGCAACCTTATATGCTAAATTGACCAAAGATATAGACCTGCAGCAGTTGTTCGAAACCCGTTATGCCAATGAGCGGTTTGTTGATGTCTTGCCTAAAGGATCACATCCAGAAACGCGTTCTGTGCGTGGCTCTAACCAGTGCCGTATTGCTGTACACAGACCACAAGGAGGAGATACCGTTGTGGTATTGTCGGTGATTGATAACTTAGTCAAAGGCGCTGCGGGGCAAGCCGTGCAAAATATGAATATCATGTTTGGCCTGGCGGAAAACACTGGCCTTGAAGTTGTGCCTTTACTGCCATAAGCTATGCTAAGCAACCGATGAGAAGAGTTACCCGAGGTATCAAACGTCATTTTGGGGTCACAGCCAAAAATGTTGCGGTGAAATCTCATCGGCCTTGGTATTGGCAGATATTGGTAGTCTTGCTATTGCTGGGCACAGGCTTTTTTGCTGGTAGCTGGCGCTATTCTATTAATGAAATCACACACCTGACTGGCAACTTGAAGCAGTTGCAGGAAGAGAATAAGCAGCTGCAAGCTAAACTCGTTTACGGTGAGCGCCAGCTTCAGGTCGAGCGGGCAGCGCAGTCTAATCTAGCTAAAGAAATTGCGGTGTTGCAAGAAGAAGATATGCGACATAAAGAGGACATCGCCTTTTATCAGCATATACTGGTTGAGAAACCTACAACCAGCGAAGTTAAACTTTATAGTTTTAAAATCAATAGATTGCCGCAAAAAAACCAGTATGAATATCATCTGTTGCTTGTTCAAAACGGTAAGCATGATGATTTTGTCAAAGGCACGATGAAGTTTGCCATTGGCGGCATGCAGGCAGATAAAATGGTGTTATTACCAGTCACCGCCAATGCTGGTTTGGTAGATGCTAACGTTAATTTCAAGTTTTTTCAGCGGATTGATGGCTCTTTCAGCCTGCCAGACAATGTGAATCAGGGTTACATCGAAGCCAGTTTTTTTGAGCCAGGCGCGCGCGATCCAAAATTGAGCCAGAAACAGGAATTACCAATTTAATCAAGTATCTCCTGGCGTGTTAAACTGAATTAAATGTTAAGGATGACGAATGTTTTCTAAGAATCAAAACAAAGCCCAGAATCGTATTGATACGCTGATTGGCGCAGAAACCAAGATTGAAGGCGACATTCATTTCACGGGCGGTTTACGCATTGATGGTAGTGTTCGCGGCAATGTCACTGAATCCCCCACATCGCCAAGCACCCTTGTTTTAAGTGAAAGCGCCCGCATTATAGGTGCAGTGTCTGTTTCTCATATTGTCATCAATGGCAAGGTGGAAGGCCCTGTGCGGGCTAACGAATATATCGAACTCCAGACTAAATCCAGAGTCATTGGAGATGTATATTACAAGTCTCTTGAAATGCATACTGGTGCTGTGATTGAAGGAAAATTGATTTATCTGGGTGATACCACACAAGGCAAAATTGAAGATAAATCTACATTATTGCCTGTGGATAAAGATTGACCCCATGGCATGTGCGCAGGATAATGATTTTTAAGACAGAATTTCGAGGAGTAAAAGATGAACGCAATTACTGAAATGCCAAGCCCATTAGTGTTTACCGACAATGCGGCCAAGAAAGTCAAAGAACTGATTGATGAAGAAGGCTCACCAGATTTAAAGCTACGCGTGTTTGTCAGTGGCGGTGGATGCTCTGGTTTCCAGTACGGCTTCACATTTGAAGAAACAGTGAATGAAGATGATACTCAAGTTGAACGTGATAGCGTTACCTTGCTGATTGACCCAATGAGCCTGCAATACCTGATGGGCGCTGAAATTGATTACCAAGATAGCCTGCAAGGTTCACAGTTTGTGATTCGCAACCCGAATGCAACTAGTACCTGCGGATGTGGTTCTTCGTTTTCAGCCTAAGTTTTAGCTTTAAGTATTAATAAAAAAAGGAGCCTGCAGGCTCCTTTTTATTTTATCTCGCTCAATCAGCGTTTTTCAATGGGAACAATATCGCGTCTGACACTGCCAGTATAAAGCTGTCTTGGACGGCCAATTTTTGCTTCAGGGTCAGAAATCATCTCATTCCATTGCGCTGTCCAGCCCACGGTTCTTGCCAAGGCAAAGATGGCGGTGAACATATTGGTTGGAATGCCAATCGCGCGTAAAACAATACCTGAGTAGAAATCGACATTTGGATATAAACGTTTGCTGATGAAGTATTCATCTTCTAGCGCAATTCTTTCAAGCTCCATCGCCACTTTGAACAGAGGGTCATCACCCAAACCAAGCTCTTCAAGCACTTCATAACAAGTTTGGCGCATCATGGTGGCGCGTGGGTCAATATTCTTGTATACGCGATGACCAAAGCCCATGAGGCGGAAGGTGTCGGATTTGTCTTTTGCACGCTTGATGAATTTATCGATGTTTGACGCATCGCCAATTTCTTCCAGCATTTTAAGCACAGCTTCATTGGCGCCGCCATGCGCTGGTCCCCAAAGCGAGGCAACACCCGCTGCTATACAGGCGAAAGGGTTTGCGCCACTTGAACCTGCTAGCCTGACGGTAGAAGTAGAGGCATTTTGTTCGTGGTCAGCATGCAAAATCAGAATGCGATCAAGCGCTTTGGCAATCACAGGGTTAGGTACGTACTCTTCGCATGGCGTTGAAAACATCATGTGCAAGAAGTTTTCAGCATAGTTGAAGCGATTTTGCGGGTAAGTGAATGGCTGACCTTCGTTGTATTTAAAGCTCCAGGCTGCAACAGTAGGTACTTTTGCAATCAGACGGTAGATCGACATTTCACGATTTTTGGCATCCTTAATATCCATCGCATCGTGATAGAAAGCTGACATCGAACCAATCACGCCCACCATAACAGCCATCGGGTGCGCATCACGCCTGAAGCCTCGGAATATATTGGTCAGCTGGTCATGCAGCATGGTGTGATGGGTAATGGTATTCGTGAACGTTGTTTTTTCTTCTTGATTAGGAAGATTGCCATGCAATAAGAGGTATGAGACTTCCATAAAGTCACAGTGCTGGGCTAATTGCTCAATCGGGTAACCACGGTAATAGAGTAAACCCTCATCACCATCAATAAACGTAATGTTTGAGCTACAGGACGCCGTAGATAGAAAACCAGGGTCGTAAGTGAAAATACCGTGTTTGCCCAGACTGCGGATATCAATGACGTCAGGCCCAAGATTGCCTGAAAGTATAGGTAATTCAATAGGCTCAGCGCCGTTATCAAATGTGAGTGTAACTTTTGTTGGTTTTGTCATGATGTATTCGCGTTATTTTAATCAATGGTGTGATGCTACCAGAATTAAGAAGCATAAATCGCACCCAATATACGAGTACCTTTTGCGCCTGTGACTCCTGGCAAGTTAGCGGCCTGTCTAGAGATGCATTGTTTTGCCAGCCAGCCAAAAGCCGCTGCTTCAACCCATTGCACCCCGATACCAAGCGTATCACTTAACTGGATTTTTACTGCAGATTGCAATTGTTGCAAGCGCGCTACTAACGCTGAATTGAGCGCGCCACCACCACAGAGATAGATTTCATCAACCTCACCACAAAAATCTATGAGTGCCATGCTGATACTTTGTGCAGTAAGCTCCAGCAAGGTGCGTTGAACGTCTGCTGCAGCGTAATCAGGTGTCAGGTAATCTGCCAGCCAAGCTAGGCTGAACAAATCACGCCCAGTGCTCTTAGGTGGTGTTTGCTTAAAATAGGGGTGTGCTAGTAAACGGGCTAACAATGGTGCTATGACTTGTCCGCTCGATGCCCACTTTCCATCATGATCATAACGTTCACCTAGATGCTCTTCTACCCAGGCATCCATCAACATATTGCCCGGCCCTGAATCAAAGCCGATTACATGCCCATTGGCGCTGATGCTGGTGAGATTGGCAATGCCGCCTATATTGATCACCACGCGATTTTTATTAGCAGAACCAAACACCGCTTGATGAAAAGCGGGCACCAAAGGTGCGCCTTGCCCACCTGCGGCGATGTCTCTGCTGCGAAAATCAGAGACGACATCAATGCCTGTTAACTCTGCCAACAATGCAGGATTAACGATTTGTAAGGTGAATCCCAGTTCGGGTCTATGCCTGATGGTTTGGCCATGGCAGCCGATGGCTTTGATTTGCGATGCAGATAGGGCGGCGTTGCTCAAAAGCTGTTTGATGCAGTCTGCATAAAGGGTGCTTAATCGGTTGGCGATTAATGCGGTGCGCTCTAGTTCATTGTGGCTTGCTGCATGCAGTGCTAATAATTCGCTGCGGATACTATCAGGATAGGCCAAGCTTGCGGTGTGCAAAACTTGGCATTGATGACCTTTGAAATCAATGACTACTGCATCAACACCATCTAGGCTTGTACCAGACATCAAGCCTATGAAGAGTTCTTGCTTCAAGGTGCAGTGTTACTCTTTAACTTTTACTCAAGCGCCGCCATATTGCTTGCACTTAACAGGCGAAGCTGCGCAGCAAGATTTGCACTATGCGTAGTAAAGTCGGCCTTGTATTTCTGGTCGATTGGAATAGCGCTAGGTAAAGCTACTTTCAATGGGTCGCGATTTTCGCCGCCCACCATGAACTCATAGTGCAAATGTGGGCCAGTCGCTAATCCTGTCATACCGACATAACCAATGACATCGCTTTGCGAGACTTTCATGCCCTTGTGCAAACCCTGGGCAAAACGAGATAGATGACCATACTTGGTGCTGATGCCATTTTGGTGTTGCAGAATAATCACATTGCCATAGCCATTTTGTACACCAACGAAAGCAACCGTGCCGTCAGCCGGGGCTTTTACACCAGTCCCGATTGGGGCGGCAAAGTCAGTGCCTTTGTGTGCACGTATGGTATTTAAAATTGGGTGTAAACGACCCAGACTGAAGCCTGAGCTAATACGGCTGAACTCCAAAGGCGAGCGTAAGAACGATTTATGCAGGTTCTTGCCATCTGGGGTGTAGTAGCTGACTTGCCCTTCAGGATTGCGGTACATCACCGCATTGTAGGTTTTACCTTGGTTGGTGAATTCTGCTGCTAATACTTGGCCAGTCCTGACTAACTCACCGTTGTTGTAAACGGCTTCATACACCACGACAAAGCGGTCACCACGGCGTAAGTCTGTATGAAAGTCTATATAAGAAGAGAAAATATCTGCCATTTGGATGGCGATTTGATCAGGGATGCCCGCTGCATCAGTAGCGCCGAATAAAGAGCTTTTGATTTCTGCAGACTTCAGCACGCTGTGCGTGACAAAAGATGCATCTAGCATTTTTGCTTGGTAGCCAGAATCGCCACGCTCTACTTTAAGGATTGATTTATTATCAGTCTGGTATTGAAGTTGAATTAGCTCGCCGCTATCAGTTGTTTGTGCCTGAATGGAACGCCCTGGGCGCAGTTGAGAAGCTAGAGCACTTGCATCTGGATCACGGCGCAAAAAATCTATCGCTTCCTGGTTGCGAATATTCAAGCGCGTCATCAAGCTGGCTAAGGTATCGTCACGGCGTACTTGGTCAGCTTGCCAGAATGTTTCATCGTTTTGCGCTGTACTTAATGCTTCGTCCAGCTGTGGAAGCGTTACTTGTTCAATGACTGTACTGATGGGAATATCTTGGGTAATCGTCTGAGGGGCAATACCAAAAGCGGTGTAAATACCAAATAATGGAATACTGGAAAGTACAAGCAGCCAACGTAAACGTAGCTTTCGTAATTGAGTTGCTGGATTTTGCGCTAGAATGCGCTGCTTAAAGCTGCGCGGTTTAGGATTCGAGAGACCACTTGGATTGTAACTAGGTTCGCTTGGTTGCACCGGGCGCTACCTCAAGACATAAATTGAAAATGCATGCTAACAGAAAACCTTTGTAGGGTGAAGTCCTACGAACTGGCTGGAGTAATTGACTGAATGAAACCTTTGGAAGAGACATTAGC
>DATHWP010000030.1:0-3877 GCA_035460505.1 Methyloradius sp.
AGAGCTTTAAACCTGAACAGATTGATGGTAGTGAAGACAATACGATTACGCTTAAACTGCGTGGCAATCCTGTCATTTTTACTGGTATGAATAATTTACTGGGGTTTGCGCTGCCCAATTTTTTCTTTCATGTCACCACGGCTTACGCCATTTTGCGACACAGTGGCGTAGATATTGGTAAGCCTGACTTTCTTGGGGAACTTAAATAAATTTGGCTTGATGGAGCTTCACCTATGCTTTACTCAATATTTTTGATTTGCTGCGGCGCTTCTCTGGGTGCGTTGTTGCGCTGGCAGCTTGGTGTTCAATTGAACCCGCTGTTCGTTAATATTCCTTTAGGCACCTTGATTGCAAATCTGGTGGGAGGTTATCTAATCGGCCTCTCAGTGGGCGCATTCAGTAGTTTTCAATCAGTGCCACAAGAGGTGCGCTTGCTTGGTGTGGTCGGGTTTCTGGGCGGGTTAACGACGTTCTCAGGGTTTTCTGCCGAAGTGGTGGTGTTGATTCAACGCGAGCAGTTATCTTGGGCGCTGGGGCTGGTTTCGCTGCATGTTATTGGCTCACTCATCATGACATTCCTCGGTATTTTTACTATTCAGTTTTTGCGTGGTGTCTGATGAATTAAGTTGTTAAAAGCAGTCAATCTACCAGACTGTTTTTAACAGCTTTTCAAATTCCTCTGGCTTGACTGGCCGCGAGAATAAAAATCCCTGCGCATAGTCACAACCAGCTGTGAGTAGTAAATCACGCTGGGAAATCGTTTCTACACCTTCAGCGATTACTTTGATATTAAGCTTATGCGCCATGACGATAATCGCTTCGCATAACGCAAAATCTTCAGATTCAGCTGTGAGATTACGCACGAATGATTGATCTATTTTCAGGTAATCAATATCAAATTTCTTGAGGTAAGAAAGTGATGAATAGCCAGTACCAAAGTCATCCAAGGAGACTTGCAGACCGGCATCTCTAAACGCTAGCAGCTTGTCGATTAGAGTGTTGCTGGCATCCATGAGCAGGCCTTCGGTGATTTCAACCGTAATGCTCTGGCCTGGCAGTCCTAGGGATGCCAGATATTCAAACCAGTCGGCATGATTTTCATGGGTGTCATAAAATTGCACGGGTGATTTATTGATGCTTATTTGAAATTGTGGGTGGTAAAGTTCGCGCCAGAGTTTGACTTTTTTTGCTGCTTCTTCAAATACAAACTGGCCAATATCAATAATCAGTCCTGTTTCTTCAGCAATCGGGATAAAGTCAGCTGGGCTTACCAGTCCGCGGGTTGGGTGTTGCCAACGCACCAGTGCTTCAGCTTTATGAATATGACCACTCGCTAATTCAACAATCGGTTGGTACACCACAAACAATTGCTCAAGTGCTAGTGCTGTGCGTAAATCACTGGTCAGGCGCATACGTGTTTGCGCGGCTTCTTGCATGTACAGCGTGAAATAACTATAGCGATTGCGGCCAAGATTTTTGGCTGCATACATAGCTTGATCCGCGCTCTTTAATAGCGCTTGTATGTTGTCTGCATCGGTCGGGTAGAGCGTCATGCCAATACTGACTGAAACATAGACCAGCTCACCATCCAGATTAAAAGGTTCTGCCAGTTTTTGCAGAATCTCCTTGGCAACGCGCTCTACGCTGCTAATGTCTTCAAGATCACCCAGGATAATGGTGAATTCATCACCACCAAAACGGGCCACTGTGTCACTTTCACGTATGCAACCCAGCATACGCTTGGCGGCTTCTTTTAGCAGATTATCGCCACTTTGGTGGCCGAGGGTGTCATTCACTTCCTTAAAGTGGTCAATATCAGTAAACATCACAGCCAGCGGTAAACCTGTGCGTTTGGATTTTTTGATCTCTTGCTCCAGACGATCCATCAGTAGTGCGCGATTGGGTAAGCCTGTTAGCACATCAAACTGGGCAAGCTCCATAATGCGCATTTCAGAAGCTTTTCGATCTGTGATGTCGGTGTTTGTGCCAAGAATACGCAGTGGTTTGCCATCTGCGTCGCGACTCATGACCATGCCACGTCCTAATATCCATTTCATGCTACCGTCTTTCGACCAGCTTCTATACTCGTGCATAAACGCAGGCGTTTTACTTTCCATATGGTCACGCATGGCTTGTAGCGTAGGTTCTAAGTCATCTACATGTACTAATTTTTTCCATTTTTCTATTCCATTACCTAGATGTTCATCAGAATAGCCTAACATTTCATTCCAGCGTTTCGAGATAAAGAACTCGCCGCTCCGCGTATCCCAATCCCATATCGCATCCCCTGAGCCTTCAAGTGCAAATTTCCAGCGCTCCTCACTTAGGCGCAAGTTTTCGGTCATATTTCTGGCAATGTTAATTGCCCGTAAACGACTGGTGGCCAGTATCCAAGTCAGGGTAGCTAGCAATAGGCTAAATAGCGTGCCTGTAATGGCGATGAAGCGGGGCTCATTTTTCTGAACACGCGCCTCAAATTTTGGCAAAGAACTGACGATCAGCGTCCAACGATGACCAGAAATCTCAATGTGCTCCAGCTTTCTCATTAGTGGCGCATGGGGTTCTTTATCAGGCGTTTTTGATGCATACATTAGTGTTTGCGTTGAGATGGTGTCGCCATCGTATATCTTTACGTCAAGATCATTGCCGCGCTCACCTCCTATGCCACTCATCAGGTCATTCATCCTGAAGGGTGCATCTACCCAGCCTATAATATTGGCTTGCCGTTCTGCAATGTTAGTGTGTATCGCGCCTTTTTTATAAAGCGGAAAGTACATGATGAAGGCAGGTGTTTCAGGTTCATCTTTATCTTGCAGTAACTGCATTTTCCCTGAAATGGTCGCGATGTCTTGATCGCGTGCTTTATCCATACTTTCTTTGATCATGGGCTTGGGGTAGGGGTCATACCCGAGAACAACCTGATTTTTGTCTTTAAACGGTTCCATTTGGGTGATGACGACATAAACATCGCGCTTGCCAGCTGGGTGAATGTCGTATTCAGGAAACCCAAGGCTACGCATGTGGGCAATATGTTGATCTTTATCAGCGTCGTGAACGATTTCTGCGATGCCCACACCCTGAATGCCAGGGAAGTTGGCATCCAGTTGCAGGGAGTCAATATAGTCAGCAAATTCTTCACGTGTGACTTGATCAGAGGCACGCATTAGCCCCTGCACACCTCTCAATACTTGCTCATAGGTGTTCATGCGTTGATTAATGCGTACTATCAAGTCGCGCACACGAAAATCAAAGGTTGAGTTTAGATAATGCGATGCATTATTCTTGGCAATGAGCCACCCGCCCCAAGTGAGTGTGAGTAATAACAGTAGGACGGTGGCCGAGAGTGCGAGAGGCTTGACCCAGTGGTCAACCAGGTCAGTTTCTAATAATAGCGCATCGGGCAATGTTTGATGATTGCCAGTTTCTCTAACAACATCTATCTTGCCAAGATCGATTGCCATGTTGCCTTTGACGATACATAGAGGGTTGCATGTATGATGCTCACATTCAGTATATGCCAATCATTAACAATTTATTAACAAGTTTTTATTCAGCTTAAACAAGGACAATTTATGGCAGGCGCTAGTTTATTAACCCTGATTGATGATATCGCCAGTGTCTTGGACGATATCAGTGTCATGACCAAAGTCGCTGCCAAGAAAACAGCTGGTGTACTCGGTGACGATTTGGCTTTAAACGCACAACAAGTATCAGGTGTTAACGCTGATAGGGAGTTACCAGTAGTCTGGGCAGTAGCAAAAGGGTCGATTAAAAATAAATGTATTTTAGTGCCAGCCGCACTGGCCATCAGTGTGTTTGCCAATTGGGCTATCACGCCCTTGTTGATGCTGGGTGGGTTGTTTCTTTGCTATGAAGG
>DATHWP010000031.1:0-9364 GCA_035460505.1 Methyloradius sp.
TCATTCGCTTGGTTTCTAATTCGGGAGTAGGGTAATCATCGCGATAGCGTTTTAAAAAATTTGCATTGAATAAATAAGGGATGCGAATCACATCTTCCGTGAAGATTTTAAAAGCCCAGCCGTTTTCTTTTGCAAGACGCATTGCAGCTTTGAATTTAGGTTTGAATTCTTTGAAGTGTTTGCAAACCTCATCCTTATATTTCACTTCTCCCAAAATATTACGCATATTCTTTGCGGGTAGTATGTCAGTGCGGTATTCGATAAAAATGTCAGGTGTGTACAATCTATTCTTCCCCTCATGATCCATATAAGGGACCTTCAAAGGCTGTGGGACGAAGTTTTTTACGTTATGATCAAAGCTTAAAATAATCATTAAATCGCGCTCAAGTGCAGACTCGTAACGGTCGCCGTCAGGCATAGCACCAGTTATACTTCGGCTACTTGTAGTAATTTTACGTACGGGGTAATCTGGAATTTTAGCCATTCTCACTCAATTCTGTAATATATGGACATTTTCGCATTTATTCATGGAAATTACAGGTGGTGGCATTCCAAGGCCAGGTGAAATTTCGTTGGCGCATCATGGTGTGCTGTTTCTTGATGAATTGCCAGAGTTTGATCGCAAAGTCTTAGAGGTATTGCGCGAGCCATTGGAGTCCGGACATATCACTATTTCGCGCGCTGCGCGCCAAGCAGACTTCCCTGCGAGCTTTCAACTGCTTGCTGCTATGAATCCCTGCCCTTGCGGTTACTTGGGGCACCATAACAATAAGTGTCGTTGTACGCCAGACCAGGTGTCACGCTATCGCGCAAAAATATCTGGGCCTTTGCTGGATAGAATTGATCTGCATATAGAAGTACCTGCTTTGCGCGATGAGGAGCTGACGGCTGCGGCTAATGGTGAAGCTAGCGCCGATATTCGCCAACGTGTGGAGCTTGCACGAGAAACACAGTTAAAGCGCCAAGGGAAAGCTAATCATTTACTGACGAGCAAAGAGGTGGATTTATATTGCACGCCAGATGATGCGGGGTTAAATCTGCTCAAAATGGCGATTACCAAATTGAGCCTTTCAGCACGGGCTTATCATCGCGTTCTAAAAGTGGCGCGAACGATTGCTGACTTGGCAGGTTCTGAAGCAATTCAATCAGCACATATTGCAGAAGCTGTGCAATACAGGCGCAATGGGCTGTAGTCTTTACAACTATGAAAAATAATAAGGCTTTAAAAAGCTGGTATGAGGAGCAGCGTTCTTCTTATATATATAGGCTGATGGCTGAGGCTGAAAAAGATGCAGTGCGTAAACAGCTTTTTTTTAAACTTTCACATGAGGCACAGCAGCAATCCCAAAGCTGGGCGACTCTCGTTAAGAGCGAAGGTTTGCCTCTAACAGTAAGTTATAAACCAGATATGCGCACTAAGTTAGTTGGCTGGCTGATTCATCAGTTTGGCGCTAGTAAAATCAAACCTATATTAGCTGCTGTTAAAATCCGTGGCCTTTCTATTTACTCTAATAGTCGTTTGGTGGGTTATCACCCTGTCCCTAAAAAGCTGGAAGATGTGGGTGCCAGTCACTCTGGTGTCAGTTCAAGTGGAGGTCTGCGCGCGGCAGTCTTTGGCGTGAATGATGGCTTGGTATCAATAGCATGTTTAGTGATGGGCGTGGCTGGTGCCGCCACGGCGAATAGCGCTATCTTATTGACTGGGGTTGCAGGCCTTTTGGCTGGTGCTTTCTCAATGGCGGCGGGTGAATATATCTCCATGCGTTCCCAGCGCGAAATGTTTGAATATCAAATTGGCTTGGAGCGTGCAGAGCTGGCGCAATATCCAGAAGAAGAAGCGAGCGAACTAGCGCTGATTTACGTGGCACGGGGTATGGATGAAGCCAATGCGCAGAAGCTTGCAAATAAACTGGTCGCCGACCCTGAGTTGGGGCTTGATACCCTTGCTCGCGAAGAGCTTGGCTTGAATCCTGATGAGCTTGGCTCTCCCTGGCTGGCAGCAATTTCCTCTTTTACTGCATTTGTGCTTGGTGGGGCGATTCCATTGTTGCCTTACTTATTTGGATTAACCCATGCTCTGATGCTCTCTGTAGCCTTTGCAGGCCTGGCACTTTTTGTAGTGGGTGCAATCTTATCTTTGTTCACTGGGCGCAACGCTTTGCTGGGTGGGCTGCGGATGTTACTGATTGGTGGCAGTGCTGGCGTGATGACTTACTGGATAGGGCATTTAATGGGTGCTAGTTTGTCATAAGACGTGAGAAAATAGCGTGCTTCGCTTTTTAAGCTTGAGATGTAGCGCATTGCCTCAATATTAAGTAGCTGTTATGCACCAAAATTGTTCTTGAAAGCTTTAAATGACCCAAGATGCAACATCATCTTTACCGATTTCCGCTACTGAATTGCGTTTGCGAGAGTTACTTGCACAACGCATCCTGATTCTTGATGGCGCGATGGGTACCATGATTCAGCAGTACAAACTGACTGAGCAGGATTATCGCGGCCAGCGTTTTGCTGATTTTGCTGCACCAGCTGGCGAGCGTGAGCTATTCGTAAAAGGTAATAACGAGTTATTGACCTTGACACGTCCTGATGTGATTCAGGAGATACATGAGCAATATCTAGCTGCGGGCGCAGATATTATCGAGACCAATACCTTTGGCGCGACTACCGTAGCGCAAGATGATTACCACATGGGCCATCTGGCTTATGAGATGAACGTGGAAGCTGCCAAGCTGGCGCGCGCTGCCTGTGACAAATACAGCACACCAGATAAACCACGCTTTGTAGCTGGCGCGCTTGGACCTACGCCTAAAACGGCTTCAATCTCCCCAGACGTGAATGATCCAGCGGCGCGCAATGTGAGTTTTGATCAACTGGTTGCCGCTTACCTTGAGCAAACACGCGGCTTGGTCGCGGGTGGTGCGGATATCCTGATGGTGGAAACTATCTTCGATACACTCAATTGCAAGGCAGCACTGTTTGCCATTGATACCTTCTTTGAAGAGTATGACGCACGCTTGCCTATCATGCTTTCTGGCACTGTGACTGATGCTTCAGGGCGCATACTTTCTGGCCAAACGGTTTCTGCTTTCTGGAACTCTGTACGCCATGCAAGACCTCTGACCATAGGCCTGAATTGCGCCTTAGGTGCCGCCTTGATGCGGCCTTATGCCGAAGAGCTGTCTAAAATCGCCGATACATTTGTCTGTATTTACCCAAACGCTGGTTTGCCCAATCCGATGTCGGATACAGGGTTTGATGAGAAGCCCGCGGATACTTCTTCGCTGCTCAAAGAGTTTGCCGAGAGCGGTTTCGTCAATATTGCTGGTGGCTGCTGCGGTACCACGCCGCCACATATCAAGGCGATTGCCGAGCAAGTCACCAAGATTGCACCGCGCAATGTGCCGCAGGTAGAGCCTGCCACTAGGCTATCTGGCTTAGAGCCGTTTACGATTGATGAAAGCTCCTTGTTTGTTAACGTCGGTGAGCGTACTAACGTGACTGGCTCTAAAGCGTTTGCTCGCATGATTTTGAATGGGCAATTTGATGAGGCGCTAGTTGTTGCAAGGCAACAGGTCGAAAACGGTGCACAAGTCATCGATATCAATATGGATGAAGGCATGCTGGATGCCGTTGCCGCGATGACACACTTTTTGAATCTGGTCGCTTCTGAGCCAGACATTGCACGCGTCCCAGTGATGATCGATTCATCCAAGTGGTCGGTGATTGAGGCAGGCCTGAAGTGTGTGCAGGGCAAAGCCATCGTCAATTCGATCTCGATGAAAGAGGGCGAAGACGAGTTTTTGCGACAAGCCAAGCTTTGCCTGCGCTATGGCGCGGCAGTGATCGTGATGGCCTTTGATGAAAAAGGCCAAGCAGATACCTATGAGCGCAAGATCGAGATTTGCAAGCGCGCTTATGATCTGCTGGTGGAAAAAGTAGGTTTCCCACCCGAAGATATTATCTTTGACCCCAATATTTTCGCGATTGCGACGGGTATAGAAGAGCATAACAACTATGCTGTGGATTTTATCAATGCCACACGCTGGATACGCGAAAACCTGCCGCATGCCAAGATTTCAGGTGGCGTATCGAATGTGAGCTTCAGTTTCCGCGGCAATGACCCTGCACGCGAGGCGATCCATACTGTATTTCTCTACCATGCGATTAAAGCGGGCATGACCATGGGTATCGTCAACGCTGGCATGATGGGCGTTTACGATGATCTCCCCGCTGAGCTTAAAGAGCGGGTTGAAGATGTCGTGCTCAATCGCCGTGATGATGCTACCGAGCGCATGATCGAGATTGCTGGCACATTAAAAGCTGGTGGCAAGAAAGAAGAGGCTACGCTTGAGTGGCGCGGCACGCCTGAAAATCCTACTACTGTGCAAAAGCGCCTGACGCATGCAATGGTGCATGGCATTACAGAGTTCATTGTTGGTGATACAGAAGAAGCTCGCCAAGAATTACTCAACAATGGCGGCCGCCCAATCCATGTGATTGAAGGCCCCTTGATGGACGGCATGAATGTCGTCGGTGACTTGTTTGGCCAGGGCAAGATGTTCCTGCCGCAAGTGGTGAAATCTGCCCGTGTGATGAAGCAGGCAGTAGCGCATCTCATACCTTATATTGAAGAAGAAAAACTGCTGGAAGAGCAACGCACAGGCATTGTCGCCAAGCCTAAAGGCAAGATGGTGATTGCTACCGTGAAAGGTGATGTGCATGACATCGGCAAGAATATCGTCTCGGTCGTATTGCAGTGCAATAACTTTGAAGTGGTCAACATGGGGGTGATGGTGCCAGCTTCGGAAATCCTGGCGATGGCAAAAGCCGAGAATGCCGACATCATCGGTTTGTCTGGCTTAATCACACCTTCACTTGAAGAGATGGCCCATGTCGCCCGTGAGATGCAACGTGACCCGTATTTCCGCGGATTAAAAACTCCCCTGCTGATTGGTGGCGCAACTACCTCACGCGCTCACACTGCAGTAAAGATTGCACCACACTATGAAGGCCCTGTGATTTATGTGGCTGATGCTTCGCGCTCGGTGTCGGTAATGCAATCGTTGCTTACGCCAGAGCAGCGTGATGCCTATATTGATGAAGTCGCGATTGATTATGACCGTGCCCGTACCCAGCACGCGAATAAAAAGGGCACGCCTATGCTGACGTTGGCACAAGCACGAGCCAACAAGGCCAAACTTGATTTCACAGCGAGTAATGCTCCTGTGAAGCCCAAGTTTATTGGCCGTCGCACATTCAAGAATTTTGATTTGGGGGCATTGGTGCCCTATATCGACTGGAGCCCGTTTTTCCAGACCTGGGATCTGGCTGGTTTTTACCCAGCGATTTTGACGGATAGCGTAGTCGGTGATGCGGCTAGCAAAGTTTTTGCTGAGGCGCAGGCGATGCTGAAGAAGCTGATAGAAGGGCGTTGGTTGACGGCCAATGGCGTCGTTGCGCTGTTGCCTGCAAACACGGTGAATGACGACGATATTGAGATTTATACCGATGAAACCCGCACCCAAGTTGCGTTTACCTATTACGGCATGCGCCAGCAAACTGAAAAGCCCATAATTGACGGTGTGCCGCGTCCTAACCAGTGCTTGGCAGATTTCATTGCGCCTAAGGATTCTGGCGTTGCTGACTATATAGGTATGTTTGCCGTGACAAGTGGCCTTGGTATTGAGAAATATGAAAAACGCTTTGAAGATGCGCACGATGACTACAGCAGTATTATGTTGAAATCATTGGCAGACAGACTCGCAGAGGCTTTTGCCGAGTATCTGCATGAGCGCGTACGTACTGACTTATGGGGCTATGTCGCAGATGAAAGTTTGAGTAAAGAAGCGCTGATTAAGGAGGGCTACCAAGGCATACGCCCAGCTCCTGGCTATCCAGCGTGCCCAGACCATACCGTAAAGCCAGATATGTTCCATGTGATGCAGTGCGATGAAATTAATATGACATTGACGGAATCATTCGCCATGTTGCCTGGCGCTGCGGTATCAGGTTTTTACTTTGCACACCAGGACGCTAAATACTTCAGTGTGGATAAGATTGGCACGGATCAACTGGCTGATATGGCAAAACGTAGAGGTCTGCCAGTGGAATATCTTGAGCGCTGGCTGGCACCGAATTTAAGCTGACGAGTTGATGGCTTCGGGTTAAGTATTAACCCGAAGCCATCAATTGTTTAGTCGTGCGCTTGTTTGTTCAACTCGTTGGCCCATTGCATGGCTTGCAGTTGAATGCTGGTGAAATCACTCACACTCATACCTAGTTCATGAATGGCAGCGCCAGCGGCTTCAAACTCATATTTCTCTATCATTTCTGTCAGGTTCAGCAATTGACCTAGCAGGCCTTCACGTTTGGTGATGGCTAGTTTTAATGTCTCGGGAATAGCGATTTGCGCCAATACTTCTTCTTGCGGAGTTTTGAGTACTGCATGCACCAGTGAAAGCATGCCGACCATAAAGGCTTGATCTCCCGTTGCCTTGTAGTTATCAAGTTGATTGGCGATGAGTTCCATCAAACGTGCGCGGTTAGAGACTTGCTGCATCAAGCTGTTAGCGATATTGCCTTCAGGCGATACGTAAAGCAGCAATTGCACCCAGCGTAATAGCTGTTTCTGTCCTAAAATTACTATGGCTTGGCGCAGCGTGCTGATTTCCTGCCGTCTGCCACCGCTTACGGCTACTGAATTTACTAAGCGTAACAAACTGATCGTGAGTGTTGGGCTCTCTTTGAACGGTACTTCAAGTTCGCTGACATTCGCATCGCCAATCAGCATACCCATAATGCGCATCAGGTTGATTTGATTAGGTTGCGGTTTTTTGCCTGTGATGACGACTGGATGTGCGAAGAAATAGCCTTGAAATAGCGTAAACCCTAAATCTTTACAGATGAGATATTGCGATTCTTGCTCAACTTTTTCAGCGAGCAAAATGGCGTTGGAATGTTTTCTGATTTCAGCAATCACTTTAGGCAGTGATTCTATAGATGTGATTTCCAGATCTACTTTCAGATAATCAATCAACGGCAAAATCGGGTCATATTCTGAACGATAAACGAAGTCATCAATAGCCAGCCTGAATCCACGGGCTTTCAGTTCTATACAACGGTCTACCAGTTGTGAGCTGATGGGCACATCTTCCAGAATCTCGAAAATAATCCGTTCTGGCGGCAATAGCTCGATGGTTTCACTCATCAACAAACTGGCGGAAACATTAATAAAGGCATCGCAATCGCCGAGTACGTTATCCAAACCAAACTGGCTGAGCATGTTGACGATGACGGTCGATGTTGAAAGCAGGTCGTCTGTGACATCTGCCTCAAGCAGGCTATTTTCAGAACGGAACAACAACTCGTAGGCAACCGTATTTTTGTCTAGTGCCAGTATGGGTTGGCGACCAAGAAAAATTTCGGATTTGCCAGAGACTTCGGTGACTGTGGATGCAGTGCTCATTGCCTACTTCCTATTATTCAAGGTTATTAAATGTTGGGCGCATCTACTAAGAAAATCATACACCGTATAATGAACACAGAGCTTATCACTCATTACATTTAGACTAAAGATGTCTGTTTAATTTAGATACATATCTAATGCACTTTTCATCAAGTGACTACTTGATCATATTTGGATAGATATAAAAATATCATCCAATAAATGAGTGCTGAAGAAGCATCCGACCATGGCAAGCGAACGCTTATCAATGTAGTATTCCACGGGTTGAGTAAGACCTTGGCATAGCCATTGCATGATGAATGCCTGAATAGCAGTTTGGCGCTTAATGCTAGCAATCTCTAAAGATTAACCATTATTAATTCACTTAAAATCAATCAAGAATGACAAAAGAAAAATCCCCGTCCATCCATATCCTAGGTATTTGCGGAACATTCATGGGCGGGCTGGCAGTGCTGGCCAAGCAAGCCGGTTATCACGTCACTGGTTGTGACGCTAATGTGTATCCGCCAATGAGTACGCAGCTTGAGGCGCAGGGCATTTCGCTGATACAAGGGTTTGACCCTGAGCAGGTATCGCTGAGCCCGGATATCTATGTCATTGGTAATGTGGTTTCGCGTGGTAATCCACTGATGGAGCACATTCTCAATCTTGGTTTGCCGTATATCTCAGGTCCGCAGTGGCTTGCAGAGCATGTGTTACAAGGTAAGTGGGTGCTTGCCGTTGCGGGTACGCATGGAAAAACAACCACCAGTTCTATGCTGGCGTGGATATTAGAATATGCAGGCCTTGCCCCTGGTTTTCTGATTGGCGGCGTACCACAAAACTTCGGAATTTCAGCGCGTTTACCTGGCGCACCTAAGCAAGAGCCTACAGGCGAATCGCCCTTTTTTGTCATCGAGGCTGATGAATATGACACGGCATTTTTTGATAAACGCTCCAAGTTTGTCCACTACCATCCTCGTACCGCGGTGTTGAATAACCTTGAGTTTGACCATGCAGATATTTTTGCTGATCTCGCAGCAATAGAAACCCAGTTTCATCATTTGGTACGAACCGTCCCCAATCAGGGCTTGGTGGTTGCCAATGGCAAAGAGGCAAGTTTAAAGCGTGTGATTGATAAAGGCTGCTGGACCCCTGTGGAATTCTTTGGCAGCGATGATGGTTGGCAAACAGGGAATCTTGACGCAGATGGCGCGTTTGATGTGCTCTTGAATGGCCAAACACAAGGCCGTGTAGTATGGGGAATTCTCGGTGAACATAATCGTATGAACGCCCTTGCAGCGTTGGCAGCAGCGAGACATGTAGGCGTTTCCATTGAAGTGGGGATTGCGGCACTTGCTGAATTCCAGAACGTAAAACGTCGCATGGAAATACGCGGTGTGGTGAATGGCATTACGGTGTATGACGATTTCGCACATCACCCAACCGCAATCGCCACTACGGTTGCAGGTTTGCGCCATAAAGTAGGCAAGTCACGCATACTCGCGGTGCTTGAGCCACGCTCTAACACTATGAAACTAGGTGTGATGAAAGACGCATTGCCAGCCAGCTTGAGTGATGCAGACCTGGTATTTTGCTACGGCGAACATTTGGGTTGGGATGCCGCTGCCGCACTTGCGCCTATTCAACATAAATCAGCCGTATTCAACAATCTACCAGCATTGATTGAAGCCATTGCGCAACAGGCCCAAACTGGGGATCATATCCTCGTGATGAGCAATGGCGGCTTTGGTGGCATTCATGCCAAATTACTGGAAAGGCTGGCGGTTTGAATCCTCGCATCGCATTAGCCAAATGGAGTTTGAAGCTGAAGCGCTATACCCAATATATGGGGCCACTGGGCATCATGTTGCTCATCTCATTTCTGCTGCATGCTGGCCTGATTGTGTCACTCAA
>DATHWP010000032.1:0-13466 GCA_035460505.1 Methyloradius sp.
AATTTAAAATCATTCTGGCAGTCACAACAACCTGCATAAGCTTGTATGCCAGAAACCAAGACTAAATAAGATACCGCTAGGATTATTATGTTGCTCATGATTGATAACTACGACTCCTTCACCTATAACTTGGTGCAATACCTCGGTGAGTTGGGACAAGACGTAGAGGTTTACCGTAACGATGAAATTGATTTGGCCAAAGTGGCCGAATTAAACCCACGCCATATTGTGATTTCACCTGGCCCCTGCACGCCAAACGAGGCCGGCATTTCCGTGCCACTGATTAACGAGTTTGCTGGCAAGATTCCCTTGCTGGGTGTTTGTCTGGGCCATCAAAGTATCGGTCAGGCATTTGGCGGCAAGATCGTACATGCCAAGCAATTGATGCATGGCAAAACGTCGCAGATTCACCACAATAACGTGGGCGTATTCAAAGATTTACCTAATCCCTACACCGCCACGCGCTACCACTCTTTGGTGATCGAGCGTGAAAGCATTCCCGATTGCCTTGAGATTACGGCTTGGACTGAGGACGGCGAGATCATGGGTGTGCGTCATAAAACCCTGCCAATCGAAGGTGTGCAATTCCATCCAGAATCCATTTTGACGGAATATGGCCACGAGCTCCTTGAGAATTTTATCAAGGCGTATTAAATGGAAATGACTGCAAAAGCTGCGTTACACCAGCTGATTCAGCACCAGAATTTTAGCCATGAACAAATGCTCAGCATCATGCGGCAGGTGATGGCAGGTGAATACACGCCCGCGCAAATCGCAGGTTTACTCATGGGCTTGCGCGTTAAAGTCGAGACTGTGGATGAAATTGCCGCTGCGGCACAAGTCATGCGCGAGCTTTCATCTAAAGTACAGGTTGCTGATGACACTTACCTCATTGATACCTGCGGTACAGGTGGTGCAGCGCATAAAGCGTTTAATGTCTCTACTTGCTGTGCCTTTGTGGCCACAGGCGCAGGTGCCAGAATTGCCAAACATGGCAATCGTGCAGCTTCGTCAAAAACAGGTAGTGCAGATGTGCTTGAGGCGCTCGGCGTCAATATTCAACTGACCCCAGAACAAGTCGCCAAGTGTATTGACGAGATTGGTATTGGATTCATGTTTGCGCCTAACCACCATAGCGCGATGAAGTATGCTGGACCTGTCAGAAAAGAACTGGGTGTGCGTACTCTATTTAACTTGCTTGGTCCGCTGACGAATCCTGCTGGTGCTAAAAGGCAGGTGATGGGCGTGTTCCACAAAGACCTAGTGCCCTTGTTGGCACACACTTTAAAGCGTCTTGGCAGCGAACATGTGATGGTCGTACACAGCGCCGATGATATGGATGAGATCTCTTTTTCTGGCGACACCTATGTGGCTGAACTGAAAAATGGCACCGTGTCTGAATACACCTTGAACCCAAAGCAGTTCGGCATGGCGATACATGCTTTAGATAGCATTCATGTAGAAAGTGCCGAAGAGTCCAGGCAAGTGATATTGCGTGTATTAAATGGTGAGCAAGGCGCTGCGCGGGATATTGTGTTGTTGAATGCAGGAGCTGCCATATATGTGTCAGGCGTAGCCGGTGCATTAGAAATTGGTATTCAAAAAGCGGCTGATTCTATTGATTCAGGCGCCGCCTTGGCTAAGCTGAATAGCCTCATTGAAGCGAGTCATCGTTAATGCTTAAAGTATTGCTGGTTGTCGTTATTGGTATTGTTTACACCATATTCAATGTTGGTTTTTCTGACGGGATTGATGGCAAAAAATCGCAGGCACAGCCTTCAGGCTTTACTGAAAAAGTAGTGCCTGTCGCAGGTTTTTCTGCGGCGGACATAGCGATACAGCAGGCATTTGATAGCCACACCCCTCATGCCCAAGTGCAATCAACAGGTCAAATTATCAAACTTCTTTCTGATGATAATGATGGCACACGGCATCAACGGTTTATTATCCGATTGAATAATGGTTTAACGCTGCTCATCGCGCACAACATTGATATTGCGCCAAAAATTCCCAACCTGACGGTGGGTGATATGATTGCGTTCAACGGGCAGTATGAGTGGAATGATAAAGGTGGCGTGGTGCACTGGACGCATCACGACCCACAAGGTAACCATGTTGCTGGTTGGTTGAATTACCAAGGGCATCAATATCAATAGTTTTAAGTGGTACCAATAAAGATAAAACAATGTCAGATATTCTAAACAAGATACTTAATGTAAAGCAGGCTGAAGTGCGTGCCGCCATGGCTGAAAAGCCATTGATTTTGATGCAGCAAGAGGTATTGGCTGCGCAAAAACCACGAGATTTTATTGGCAGCATCCGCAATAAGATTAATGCTGGCCAAGCTGCTGTGATTGCAGAGATTAAGAAAGCCAGCCCGTCAAAAGGCGTGATACGTGAAGATTTTCATCCAGCAGACATCGCTGCAAGTTATGAAAAAGGTGGGGCGGCCTGTTTATCTGTGCTCACGGATCAAGAGTTTTTCCAGGGCCATGCTGATTATTTGAAACAGGCACGTGCTGCCTGCAACATTCCCGTGTTGCGCAAAGATTTCATGATTGAGGTTTACCAAGTCTATGAGGCGCGGGCAATGGGCGCTGACTGCATTCTGTTGATTGCCGCTGCGCTTGATTTGCCGCGTATGCACCAACTAGAAACCATCGCGCATGATCTTGGTATGGCTGTGCTGGTGGAAGTGCATAATGCGGAAGAGCTGGAGCTAGCGCTGCAATTAGAGACCCCACTGCTGGGCATCAATAACCGTAATCTGCGCACGTTTGAAGTGACTTTAGATACTACGCTTAATCTGCTAGCGAAGATTCCTAAAGGAAAAATCGTAGTCACAGAATCAGGCATTTTTACCCCTGATGATATTGCATTGATGCGCAAGAATAATGTACATACATTCCTGGTGGGTGAGGCGTTCATGCGGCAGCCCGATCCAGGCTTTGAACTCAACCGTTTATTCAATATTGATTAAATTAAAGTCATTATGACAATAGCAAAATTCCCATCCAGCAGACCACGTCGTATGCGGCGTGATGAGTTCTCGCGCCGTCTGATGCGTGAGCATGTACTCACTACTAACGACCTTATTTATCCAGTGTTTGTACTGGATGGTGAAAACAAAACTGAAGCCGTTGCTTCTATGCCTGGCGTGCAACGCCAGGCCATCGACATTCTGCTGAAAACCGCAGCCGAATGCGTCAACTTAGGTATACCTGCGCTGGCACTATTCCCAGTAGTTGGGCAGTCATTCAAAAGTCTGGATGCCAGTGAGGCTTACAATCCAGATGGCCTAGTGCCGCGAACAATCAAAGCTCTAAAACAGTCGTTCCCTGACCTTGGCATTATTACCGATGTGGCGCTCGATCCTTACACCACGCATGGTCAAGATGGATTGATCGATGATACTGGCTATGTGCTGAATGATGAAACGGTTGCCGTGCTAGTGAAACAGGCGCTCTGCCATGCGAAAGCAGGTGCGGATATCGTCGCACCATCCGACATGATGGATGGTCGCATCGGTGCTATTCGGCAGGCGCTTGAATCCGAAGGTTTGATCTACACGAAAATACTGGCTTATTCAGCCAAGTATGCCTCTGCCTACTATGGGCCGTTCCGTGATGCCGTTGGCTCATCCGCTAATTTAGGCAAAAGTAATAAATACAATTACCAGATGGACCCTGCCAATTCTGATGAGGCACTAAAAGAAGTCGCGCTGGATATTGATGAAGGTGCAGATATGGTGATGGTGAAGCCTGGTATGCCTTATCTGGATATTGTTCGCCGCGTAAAAGACACGTTCAAGGTACCTACTTATGCGTATCAAGTCAGCGGCGAATACGCCATGCTAAAAGCTGCAGCGCAAAATGGCTGGCTGGATGAAAAACAGTGCGTATTGGAGGCGATGTTGGGGTTTAAACGCGCTGGCGCCGATGGTATTTTGACTTACTATGCGATGGATATAGCGCGCTGGTTAAAGGATTAACTGCCAGTCTTTACTCAGGTCTGAGTGAATCGCTTTCAATATTATTAGTAGATGCTTTGCTGGATTGAATCAGGCTCTTAAGCTCACTCGCATTGATCTTGGCAGCATTGCTGCCATTCACTGGGCTCTTTGTCGGTGTGCGCATATCATCAAACTCAAAAATACTGAGTTTAATTAGTCCATTCGGGCCCTCTAACGTAAATACAGGTACTTTTCTTCGGTCAGCCACTTTTCTGTCAGCCGCTCTTCTGTCATTACTATTTTTATTGTTGTTTGGTCGGCTGTTACTGATACGGTATGACTTTTCATCAGTTTCATAGGGTATCTGCTGGTTGAGTAGGAATATCTCAACATCTTTCAGGCTTTCAGCAAATAAATGAATGTGGGTCTCGGCGTAGCGCCCTGCGGTGCCATCCAGTACTGAACCTGTGAGATGAGGGTTGAATCGCTCTAGCAGTTGCATGACTGTTAGGGCATCAGCGCGCAGTTGCCGCAAGGCTTCAGGTTGTTCTTCACTATTGTAAATCTCATGGAAAATCTTGATTTCTTCTTCGATTTCCGCATTGGTTGGCAGGCAGCTACTATCGAGCACGCCTAATTGACGGCCGGCTTTGCGCTTGGCATAGGCATAATCAGAAACGCCATCTTCAGCCATCATTCGCGCGGCTTGTTGTGCAACCAGTTGCCTGAGATTATGTTGTCTGTCAGCCATGTCTCTTGTCGCCTATTTCTCTGGCCATCTAATTGCCATGTTCGGCATTAATTGCACATTAACCATCAGCATCATGCTGATGGTTGAATTTAGTATAGTTGATCTGCCTTGGTTTTCTCGACTTCTTCACCTGCCCTGGATGCAGGCGGAAAGCCTGGAATCAGTGTTGGTTCTGGCTCGTTATCAGGTGGTGGGAACTCATGATAGAAATATTCAAAAATCCCAGGTGCATTGTCATCTACGCGGGTTCCAGTTGCGGCATCAATTTTGATTGAGCTGATGCCCTCAGGTACTGGGTAAGGGTTATCTGGCAAGCCTTTAAGCGCAACGGCCATGTAGTTGATCCAGATTGGCAATGCAGCTTGTGCACCCGTTTCTGCGTTGCCTAATGTGCGCGGATGATCAAAGCCCATCCAGGTAATAGCCACTTGATTTGGATTAAAGCCAGCAAACCAGGCATCTACCTGATTATTGGTGGTGCCAGTTTTGCCTGCAAGATCGTTACGCCCAAGCTGTTTCGCCTTGGCTGCTGTACCGATGCGTGCTACATCCTGCATGATGGAAGTCATCAAGAAGGCGTTACGGCTATCAATCACCCGCGGCGCATCTTTGCCTGCCTGTACGAATTTAGTCTGCTCAATCACAGTGCCTTTGCTATCCGTAATTTTGCTGATGAGGTAAGGCTGTACGCGGAAACCACCATTCGCAAATACTGCATAAGCACCAGCCATTTGCCATGGCGTTGCCGAGCCCGCGCCCAATGCAATCGCCAGATAGGGAGGATGATCTTTAGGCGAGAATCCAAAGCGCGTAATGTAATCTTGTACATAGCCGACGCCAATCGCCTGCAGGATGCGAATCGATACCATATTCTTGGATTTGGTCAGTGCAGTACGTAAGCGAATAGGGCCGTCATATTTGTTGTCAAAGTTCTTTGGCTCCCAGGACGAGCCGCTGCCAGTTTCTTCAGCGCTAATACTGATTGGCGCATCATCAATAATACTGGCAGGCGTAAAGCCTTTTTCTAGCGAGGCTGAGTAGATAAACGGTTTGAAGCTCGAGCCAGGCTGACGCCATGCTTGGGTCACATGGTTAAACTTGTTGCGATTAAAATCGAAGCCACCTACCAATGCCCGCACCGCGCCTGTTTGCGGGTCTAGCGATACGAGCGCTGATTCCACTTGCGGCAACTGCACGATTTTCCAAGCCTGACCTGATTTAATGATGCGCACGATAGCGCCAGGTTTAATACTTCTTTTTTGTGGGTCTTTATCGTTCAAGGTTTTTTGTAAAAACGATAAGCCGTCGCCTTGTATTTCAATGTTTTCACCAGATTTAGTGTGTAGATACACTGACTTCTCTGTCACTCTGGTGACGGCTGCAGGGATCAGCCCATTGAACTCGTCCAGTTCATCCAATGCATTATCTGCCCAGTTCAAACCATCTTCTGTTGTTGATTGCGTTGGCGTGACCGTTTTCTCTGGGCCTCGATAACCATGACGGCTGTCGTAATCCATGATGCCTTGGAACACCGCCGCATTCGCTGCTTCCTGGCTTGTTTTCTGAATCGTCGTATAGACTTTCAGGCCGCTACTATAGATATCGTCTTTGTAACGACTATACATTTCCTGGCGTATAAGCTCTGCAACGTAATCTGCTGAGAGATCGCGATATTGCTTGGCTTGCCTGAATCTTAAGGGCTCTTTTAGCGCTTCTTGATATGTAGGTTCATCAATAAATCCATACTGATACATGCTGTGCAAAACTTCACGTTGCCGATTAATTGCCTTTTTGGGATTAACAAATGGGTTATATCCTGACGGTGCTTTAGGTAAGCCTGCTAATAGTGCTGTTTCAGCAAGATTGAGTTTATCAAGTGGTTTGCCAAAATATACCTGCGATGCTGCTGCAAAACCGAAGGCACGTTGGCCGAGGTAAATTTGGTTTATATAAACTTCTAGAATCTTATCTTTGCTGAGGCTTTTTTCAATTTTAATTGATAGCAGAGCTTCCCTTAGTTTTCTCGCCAAGGTTCTTTCGCTGGACAAAAAGAAGTTGCGTGCAACCTGCATGGTAATAGTGCTTGCACCCTCTTTGCCGCCACCAGAGAGATTATTCACTGCAGCTCTGATAATGCCTCTAACATCAATACCGCCGTGCTGATAGAAGCGTCTATCTTCAATTGCAAGTACGGCATTCTTCATGTTGGCAGGTACATCCTCAATATTGATAAACGCACGCCGCTCTTCACCAAACTCGGCTATCAGAGCGCCATCTTCAGAATAGACCCGTAAAGGTACCTTAGGTCGATAGTCGGTTAATACTTCGAGTGAAGGTAGCTCAGGATAGATGAGGGCTGCGGCGAGGCCGATCAATGCAGTGCTTACAACTCCAAGCACTAATATGATGATGAGTAAGTATTGCCACCACTTTTTGAGGAACATGTTCGATAACTATTTAATTGAAAATCACAATATGAATATACTATAAATGTGTCTCACTTTTACCCTCAATTTGAATTAAAAATAGAATTTGCTTTACAGGGGTTAAAGTTGTTGCTAGCATTTAATGTAAATTATTAGTATTGTGCGTAACTACTCAATATAGAAAGAGAATTTCACTTTGAAATTTGATTTTTTTTCAGAAAAGACACCACCACTCATTGGGGTAGATATCAGTTCTACTTCTATCAAGATGGTCGAGTTGTCACAGGGGAGCAAGGGTGCATATCACCTTGAGGGTTACGCTATTGCCTCGCTCACTAAGGATGCAGTGGTCGATGGCAACATTGGCGAGCTTGATCAAGTCTCCGATGCCTTCAAGCGAGCGTGGAAATTACTAGGCTCTCGCGAAAAGCGTGTGGCGCTTGCCTTACCTGCAGCCGCTGTTATCAGTAAAAAAGTCATCATGCAATCAGGCCTGCGTGAACAGGATATGGAATTGCAAGTTGAAGCCGAAGCAAACCAATACATCCCATTCTCGCTAGATGAAGTCAATATTGACTTTCAAGTTATAGGCCCAGCACCCAATAATCCAGATGAAGTTGAAGTGCTTATCGCCGCATCACGTAAAGAAAAAATCGAAGATCGAGTAGCCGCTGCAGAGGGCGCTGGCCTCAGAGTAACGGTCATGGATGTAGAAACTTACGCCACAGAAACAGCCTACACGCTGATTGCAGACCAATTGCCAGATCATGGTAAAGGTCAAACAGTGATGATTCTGGATGTTGGCTCATCGCTCATTCATATCAATGTGATGCACGATAATGAGTCTGTCTATATACGTGAACAAGCTTTTGGTGGCGGACAACTTACCCAAGAAATTCAGCGTCGATTTGGTTTAACCCTAGAAGAGGCTGAAATAGCCAAACGAAAAGGTGGCTTGCCAGATAGCTACGAGTCAGAAGTCCTGCAACCGTTTGTACAGAATATGGCGCTTGAAGTAGCGCGTGCTGTGCAATTTTTCACTAGCTCAACCCAATATAACCGCGTTGATCACATCATCCTGGCAGGTGGTTGTGCTGCCATACCTGGGGTGGATGTTATCGTGCAAGAGCGTGTTCAGGTCAATACGCTGATTGCTAATCCATTCAGTAAAATGAGTTTGAATTCACGTATCAAACAACAACAAGTTTTTGCTGATGCACCATCGCTTTTAATAGCATGTGGTTTGGCCATGCGAGGAGTTGACTAATGGTACGCATCAATCTATTACCTCACAGACAAATTAAACGCGCAGAGCGTCAGCGTGAGTTTAATCTTATGCTTATTGGCACGCTGATGGTTGCTGCCGTTATCGTATTTATGGGTTATTCCTTTATTGATGCACAAGTCGAAGCGCAGCAAAGCAGAAATAAGCGCCTAGATGAAGCCAATGCAAAGCTAGATAAAGAAATTGAATCTATCAAAGAATTAAAAGGCCAGATTAGTGCTGTTCTTGAGCGTAAGAAGGTCGTAGAGGATTTGCAAACGAATCGCAGTCAAGCCGTCATCTTGCTTGATGAAATTGCCCGGCAATTACCAGAAGGATTATTCTTAAAATCAATCAGGCAGCAAGGTGCGATGATTATGCTTGAAGGACTTGCTGATACTAACGCGCGAGTGGCAACATTAGTGCGGAATTTATCTCAATCTCAGTGGTTGGAGTCCCCCAATCTAATAGAGATAAAGACAGTTTCTCTGGGGTCAACTAAGCAAAATAATTTTACATTGAGTGTATTAATCAAGCCTCCAGCCCCAGCTTCGGATGATGGAAAGTCTAAGGGGGCAAAACCATGAAGCTCGAAGACTTTAACCAGATAGATTTTAAAACAGCAGGTACATTGCCTTTACCTGTTAAAGGTGTATTGCTTGGAATTCTACTGATTATTCTGGTGGGTGTTGGTTACTACTTTATATGGAGTCCATTATTGGATGATTTGGCAACCGCCAAAGCTAAAGAAACTGATTTGCGGCAGGTATTTCTAAATAAAAAGAGGCAGGCAATTAATCTGGACTCTTACAAGCAACAGATGGTCGATATTGAGAAAACTTTTGGTGTCCTGCTAAAACAATTACCTGATAAATCTCAAATGGATGGTTTGCTGACCGACATTAATCAGGCTGGTCTTGAGCGCGGTTTAGATTTTGAACTATTTAAGCCAGGACAAGAGACCTATAACGGATTTTATGCGGAGCTACCAATTTATATCAAAGTGACTGGTACTTATTTTGACTTAGGTGCTTTCGCTAGTGATATTTCAAAACTTTCACGTATTGTCACGCTAAACGATATATCAATTAGTTCAAGTATGAGTAAGGATGGTAAAGAGTCTGCATTGGCTATTGAAGCAACAGCGAAAACTTATCGTTATCTTGATGCCTCAGAGGTTTCGACTAAAAAAGGTATCAAGAAATAGAGGCCGATAATTATGACAACACTCAATGATTACAATAAAAAATTAAATTTGTCAGCTGGATCAATGCTGATCACAGTATGTGTATTTTTGCTAATTTCATGCGGTTCAAATCAAGGCGATGATCTGGATCAGTTTATGAGTACTGCCGCTAATGATATGCAGCCTAAAATTGATCCCATTCCAGAAGTAAAACCTTACACGGCAACAGAATTTAACGCTGATAGTCAACTAAATGATCCTTTTAAGGCTAGGAAAGCAAAAAATAGTTCAACGGGCGGGATACAGCCTAATTTGGTTAGACCTAAAGAAGCACTAGAGGCGTATCCACTAGAAAGTCTTAAATATGTTGGTTTGCTGGCAAAGCAGAAATTAACGTATGCATTAATTAAAACCCCAGATGGAAATTTACAACAAGTCAAAATAGGGAATTACTTGGGGCAAAACTTTGGGATCATCACGGAAATTAGTGATAGCTCGGTAACGCTTAAAGAAATTGTTCAAGATGATTTGACGGGCGATTGGACTGATCGTACTTCAAGCATTAATTTGCAGGAATAAGGGTGAAAACGATGAGAAACAAATATTTAAGTACTTTTCTGTTTCAGATAATAATTGGCTTCTCTGCCTTGTACTTTGCTAGTGCAAATGCAGAGGATCAGCCAGACTTAAGTAATAAGATTGAACAGGTTGATTTCTCAACCTTACCAGGTGGCAGAGTCGCGATAAAAATTAAAACTACTCAAGCACTCAGTAATGTTCCTGCTGGTTTTACATTAACTAATCCACCTCGGATTGCACTTGATTTCCCTGGCGTCGCTAGTGGGCTTGTTAAGAACAACCTGAACGCAGATCAAGGCGCTCTGAAAAGCATTAGTCTTGCGCAAGCTAAAGACAGAACACGTATGGTGCTTAATTTATCTAAGTCTGTAGGCTACAGTACTAATATAAGTGGTAATGAAACTACCATCGTTTTACAGACAAATGAAATAACTGCTGATACGCCCGTTAACGTGACGCGTTTTGCGGAGGTGAAGGCTGGTGATGAGTCACATATACTGAATAACATTGACTTCATTCGTGGAAAAAATGGTGAAGGTCGGATTATGGTTGATTTGTCAGATGCTGGTGCGGGTATTGACATACGCCAGCAAGGCAAAACTATAGTCGTAGATTTTATTAACACAACTATCCCACCAAATTTGCAACGCAGATTAAATGTAATTAATTTTAATACACCAGTTCTCTACGTAGATGCGATGAAACAAGGAAAAAATACGCGTATTGTCATCGAACCTCAGGGGAATTGGGAGCAGTCAGCATATCAGGCGGATAAAAAATTTATTGTCGATGTAAGGCCAATACCTGATGACCCGAACCGCCTAGTTCAGAATGGCAAACCTGGATATGGTGGCGAAAAGCTCTCCCTGAATTTCCAAAACATTGATATTCGTTCTGTATTGCAAGTGATAGCTGATTTTACTGGCCTTAATATCATTACAAGTGATACTGTTACTGGCAATCTAACCTTGCGTTTGAAAGATGTGCCATGGGATCAGGCTCTAGATATCATCATGCAGAGTAAAGGTCTGACGCAACGTAAAACTGGTAACGTTGTTTTAATTGCACCACTAGATGAAGTAACAGCTAAAGAAAAGTTACAGTTAGAAGCAAATCAACAAATTGATGACTTGGAACCATTGCGTACGGAGGTGTTTACTCTAAAGTATATGAAGGCCGAAGCATTTAAAGGTATTTTAACTGATGAAAATCAAAAAATACTCTCCAAGAGAGGTAGCGCGGTGATGGATCCTCGAACAAATACAATGTTTGTACAAGATACAGCAAAGCATCTTGAGGAAGTCCAGCGCATTATCAACAAAATCGATATTCCTGTTAGGCAGGTGATGATTGAATCCAGACTAGTGATTGCAGACGAGAAATTTGGTAAAACACTTGGCGCAAGATTTGGTATACAGAAAGGAACTTCTACAGCCAACGGAGGTTATGGTATTAGTAGTACCGCTTCTGGTGCAGAAGGTCTAGCTACTGGAGCTACAAATGTAAGAACTTCTACGGATGCTTTGAACGTGAATTTGCCAGTATCTTCAGCCTATGGTAGCTTGGGTTTTAGCTTATTTAGATTGCCAGCAAACTTCTTGCTTAACCTTGAATTATCTGCATTGGAAACTGATAATCGGGGAAAAATTGTATCAAGTCCTCGAGTAACAACAGGCAACCAGCAAGAAGCCATTATTGAGCAAGGCACGCAAATTCCATATATTACTCCTGCATCAAGCGCTACTACCGTACCAGCAGTTGCTTTTAAAGATGCGGTACTTAAGTTAACAGTAACACCACAAATTACCCCCGATGATAAAATCAATATGAAGCTTGAAGTGAAGAAAGATCAGGTTGGGGTGATTTTTAATAGCGTTCCTTCCATTGATACTCAGCGAGTCAAAACAGAGGTTTTAGTAGCTAATGGCGAAACTGCGGTATTGGGTGGCATTTACCAACAAACTGAACGTATTGATATTGATAAAGTACCGTTCTTCGGTAACATTCCATATCTTGGTAATTTGTTTAAAAGAACAACACGCCAAAACGACAAAACAGAATTGTTAATATTCATCACACCTAGAATTCTGGATGAGAATCTATCTGTTCGCTAGTCATATCTGACAGTTAAGCAGTTATCACTTAAAATGCCTGTCATGAATATGATGGGCATTTTTTATGGATGGCAATATAATTTTTGTAGGGTTGATGGGCGCAGGCAAAACAACGGTTGGCCGTCTGCTTGCCAAGCATCTCAATAAATCATTCTATGATACAGATCAGGAAATTGAGCGTAGAACTGGCGTTACCGTGCCCTATATATTTGAGGTGGAAGGCGAAGCAGGGTTTCGCAGGCGTGAAAGCCAAATGATTCATGAGTTGGTAAATCTTGAGGATGTGGTGCTTGCTACTGGTGGCGGTGCCGTGCTTTGTAAAGAAAACCGCGAAGTCATTAAAGGTGCGGGAACAGTCATTTATCTAAGAGCAAATGTGCATGAGTTGTGGTTAAGAACGCGCAATGACAAGAATCGTCCGCTGTTACAGAATAATAATCCGCGCGCCAAATTAGAAGAGCTTTTTGAGCAACGTGATCCATTATATAAAGAGGTTGCAACTCACATTATTGATACAGGCGGCCAGCCAGTAAGTAATATTCTGCACTATATAGAAGAACAGATTAACCAATGACACAAACACTACAAGTTGCTTTAGGCGATAGATCATATCCAATTCATATTGGTCAAAATCTACTCAGTCGTGCTGATTTGATATTGCCGCATTTAAAGTCCAAGCAAGTGGCGATTGTCACTAATACGACCGTCGCGCCACTTTACCTCGAAAAACTGACCCGAACTTTAACGAGCGAGGGCGTATCAATTACCAACATCATATTGTCTGATGGAGAGCGCTTTAAAAATTCCGAGACGCTCAACACAATATACGATGCACTTCTGCAAAATCGCTGCGAGCGTAATACAACACTGATTGCATTGGGCGGTGGCGTCATTGGCGACCTTACAGGCTATGCTGCCGCAACTTATTTGCGCGGAGTGCCGTTTATACAAATACCTACTACTCTATTGGCCCAAGTGGATTCATCCGTAGGTGGAAAAACCGGCATTAATCATCCGCTAGGCAAAAATATGATCGGTGCTTTTTACCAGCCACAAGTGGTACTTGCTGATATAGAGACCTTAAAAACTTTGCCCACACGTGAACTATCTGCTGGTCTGGCCGAAGTCATCAAATATGGCTTGATTCGTGATTTGCCATTCTTTGAATGGTTAGAAAACAATATGCCTGCTTTG
>DATHWP010000033.1:0-4872 GCA_035460505.1 Methyloradius sp.
CGCCCAGACTCGTCGCACCAATAACGTGGCTTGGCACCCTGAAGATATGGTGGAGATTCACCCACATGATGCTGAAGATCGTGGCATCAAGGAAAATGACTGGGTGGGCATCAATAGCCGTGCTGGGCAAACGGTATTGCGCGCCAAGATTACCGAGCGTGTGCAGCCCGGGGTGATTTATACTACGTTCCACCACCCTGAATCAGGTGCTAATGTAATTACCACTGACAATTCAGATTGGGCAACCAATTGCCCTGAATTCAAGGTCACTGCGGTACAGGTCACTCGTGTTTCCAAGCTTTCTGATTGGCAGCGCAACTATCAGGAGTTCAGCGAGGAGCAGATTGGGTTTGCGCGCATTTAGCACCTGAGCAGGCGGCGCAATAGCTTCCTTATTTTACGGGTATCTGGATTTAAAAAAGTGAACGATTTGGCTATTAAAAAAACGGTCATGGTGGATGCAACTACCAGCATTTACCCTGTGCAAAAATCGCATCAAGGTCAGCTTGAGGCGCTTGATGATTGCGTTGCAGAAGAGGTGCCGATTGCGCTTATCTACAACGGCATTTCGCACGCAGTCATGCTGGCAACGCCACAAGACTTGAAAGAGTTTGCGCTGGGATTTTCTCTATCCGAAGGTATTTTGACTTCTCCCAAAGAACTCTATGACATTGAAATCGTGCATCAAGAAAAAGGCATAGAGCTTCACCTTGAAGTTGCTACAGAGCGCTTTCAACAGCTAAAAGAACGCCGTCGCAGCATGGCTGGCCGTACGGGTTGTGGTTTGTGTGGTGCTGAAAGTCTTGAGCAGGCGCTGCGTATCCCAGAGGCTTTGATTGAGAGCAATCTGCAGTTTGATAGCGCCGCCATTTATAAAGCCCATCAGGCGATTCAGGAGAAACAGGAGTTGCAAGCACTGACAGGTGCTACTCACGCTAGTGCTTGGGTAAACCCCGATGGCGAAGTCATGATGGTGCGTGAAGATGTAGGCCGCCATAACGCGCTGGATAAACTGATTGGTGCAATGGCACTGGCGGGCACGTCTAAAGAAGGTTTCGTACTGACGACCAGTCGTGCTAGCTATGAAATGGTGCAAAAAGTCATCACAGCGGGCATCCCCATGCTGGTGGCTATATCTGCGCCTACAGGCCTCGCAATCAGGATTGCGCAAGGTTGTGGACTTACGCTGGTAGGGTTTGCCCGTAGCCATCAGCATGTGATCTACAGCCGTGCGGATAGAGTTTTGTATAAATAACAACAATGAAGATAGCTCAATATGAAGATTGAAACTTTAGTGACCATGGCCAACCAGATTGGCGATTTTTTCCGATCCTATCCAGATGTTGAGCAGGCTAAACATGATATTGCAAATCATCTAAAACGCTTTTGGGCGCTAGGTATGCGCCAGCAGATCGTGGCCCATGTTAAAGACAATAATGCCGAAGGCCTGCATGCATTGGTGAGTGATGCCATTCGTGAAAATACTGCCTTACTTGCATAACTTCCAATAGCCCATGCTGTTTAGACAGTGCGGAGCAAATTAACCCTCCTCAAAACACCCTCGTCGTATTGCAGTCATATCTGGCATAAAATCTGCGTATATCTTGTGGATATATCACGGAGTGATTGCCATGAACCATTCACCAGCAGGCCAGAAGGGCATTCTATTTGACCTTGATGGCGTACTTTATGTAGGTAAAAGCCAGATTGATGGCGCAATGGAAGCGGTTGCAAGCATCCGTGCAAAAGGTATCGCCTGTCGTTTCGTCACTAACACCAGCACTTTGTCGCTTGATTCTCTGCAAAAGAAGATCAACGCGTTTGGGCTTGATGTTGGACGCGAAGAAATCATCAGCGCACCACAAGCGGCTTTGCTTTATTTAAGAAAACAACCCAATCCAGTTTGTCGCTTTTTACTGGCCGATGATGTTAAAAAAGACTTCGCTGAGTTTCGGCAATCGAATACAGAAGCGGAGTTCATAGTCGTTGGCGATATTGGCGATGCATGGTCTTACCCGCTGTTGAATGAATTATTTAATTGTTTGATGGATGATGCAAAGCTAATCGCCATTCATAAAAACAAGTTCTGGGAAACCGAACATGGTTTGCAAATGGATATCGGCAGCTTTATCGCAGGGCTGGAGTATGCCAGTGGTAGCACTTCGATGATTATCGGCAAACCTTCCGCCGATTTCTTTCAGATTGCATTAGATGATATGGGACTGAAACCGTCAGAGGTCATCATGGTTGGGGATGACATAGATTCCGACATCGGCGGTGCGCAAGCTGTGGGTATCAAGGGGGTGTTAGTTAGAACGGGTAAATTCAGGCAAGGCTATTTTGAGGCATCTACCATCAAGCCTGATTGGGTGATTGATTCAGTGCGTGATCTACCTGCACTTTTAGGGCTCTAATACCAGAATCTAAATGACCGCATGCTAAAATAATGCATGCCTAAATTTCACGTCATTATTCCCGCAGCTGGGGCTGGTAGCCGTATGGGGTCACAAGTACCTAAACAATATTTGTCACTTTCAGGGCGCCCCATGATTGAGCAGACCTTGCGTGTATTTTCATCAAGTAACCGCATCAGTTCAGTGGCTGTAGTACTCAGTGTAGATGATTTGGAATGGGATGCAGCAAACATTGAAATCAGTGACAAAACTCGGATTTATCGTTGCGGAGGTATTACCCGTTCGCAGACAGTATTGAACGGTCTTGGCGAATTGAGCGGCCACATAGAGCCAGATGACTGGGTTCTGGTGCATGATGCAGCAAGACCAGGTTTAACCGATGCTCTATTGAATCGCTTGCTTGATACATTGGAAAATGATGCTGTTGGCGGGTTGCTGGCGATACCTTTGGCTGACACCCTCAAGCGTGCTGACGATGAGCAACGTGTCGCGCATACTGAGCCACGAGACCATCTCTGGCAGGCACAAACGCCGCAGATGTTCCCTTATGGCATGCTGGTTGAAGCGCTTAAACTCGCTGCAGAAAAATCCAGTGTGGCGACTGATGAAGCGCAGGCGATCGAAGCGCTTGGTCATCATCCAAAACTAGTCCCGGGTGAGCTGCGTAATCTTAAAGTCACATACCCAGAAGATTTGGCATTGATAGAAGCTATTTTGCAGGCCGATGCTACCCAACTAGCCAGCAAAACCAAGTAAAGGAAAAGCAATTGAGAATAGGCCACGGCTTTGACGTACACCAGCTAGTAGAAGGGCGTCGCTGCATTATTGGCGGTGTCGATATCCCTTATCATAAAGGCCTGAAAGGCCATTCTGATGCAGATGTATTGTTGCATGCTATTTGTGATGCACTATTAGGTGCGGCAGCGCTGGGGGATATCGGCAAGCATTTCCCTGATACTGACGAACGTTATAAAGGCATTGATTCACGCCAGTTGCTCAAGCATGTGGTGGCACTCGTCAATGACAAAGGCTATGTCGTTGTTAATATTGATGCCACAGTGATCGCTGAAGCACCCAAACTCGCCCCTTACATCGAGACGATGCGTGAACATATTGCGGCAGATATTGGTATAGCGCTTGATGCAGTGAATGTAAAAGCAACAACGACAGAAAAACTCGGTTTTACTGGACGGGGTGAGGGGATTGCCGCTGAAGCGGTATGTTTGATCAATCAGCAGTAGTTAAGCTTGTATATGGTTTGATTCCATAAGGAGTGACGCATGATGAAGCTAATCTCAGTAAACGTGGCCATGCCAGAAGCAGTCAGTATGCATGGCACACTGATATCAACAGGCATATACAAGTTGCCTCAGCCTGGTCGGGTATGGCTGGGATTCAATAATCTGATAGGCGATGGCCAGGCAGATCTGACGGTACATGGCGGTGAATATCAGGCTGCTTATAGTTACCCTCTTGAACATTATCAATATTGGCAACAATTTCTTGGTATAGACAACTTACCTTACGGCACCTTTGGTGAGAATTTCACTATTAGCGGCTTGCTTGAAGAAGATGCCTACATCGGCGATATATTGTCCATTGGCGAGGCGGTTATTCAGGTAACCATGCCGCGTAATCCATGTTTTAAGTTTGGCCACAAAATTGGTAAGCCAGGGGTAGTTCGCGAGTTTTTAGTGAGTGGTCGCAGCGGTTTTTATCACAAGGTATTAACCGAAGGCGAAGTTGGGGCAGGAGATGAAATAAAGCGGTTAGAACGTGACCCGCAAAGTATCAGCATACGTGCAGCATTAGGCATGCAAAAACTAGAGGAAGGCAACTCAGAAACCTTGCGGCATGCTTTAACGATTAAATCGTTGCCACCTGTCTTAAGAGAAAACTTTGCTGATCGCTTGGAACAAATTACCCGCACGTAAGCTTTGATAAGTGGCAGCCCATAGACATGAATAAGGCGCAATGGCTTAACAGCATTGCGCCTTATTCATTAGCTACTTATTCACTTAAGCTACTATTGCCCGCCTTTCCAGGCACGGCTTTTCTTTTCATCAGAGAAGAATGGGAATAGCAGCGGTAGCAGTAAGAGTGTGAAGAATGTCGCAGTGATCAAGCCACCTACAATAACCACTGCAAATGGGCGTTGAGTTTCTGAGCCTATGCTGTGCGAGAGTGCGGCAGGCATCAAGCCCAAGCCGGCCATCAGAGCTGTCATCAATATAGGTCTTAATCTCGCAACAGCGCCTTCAAGTACCGCTTCACTGACCGCCATACCTTCACGAATCAAGTGCTTGATCTGTTCCACCATAATCACACCGTTTTGCACCGAAATGCCAGCGAGGGCGATAAAGCCAACGGCAGCGGATACTGATAGGTGCAAACCAGCAAAACCTAGGCCAGCAAGTCCGCCAATTAGCGTGAATGGAATCATCAGCAGTACCAGAAG
>DATHWP010000034.1:0-10024 GCA_035460505.1 Methyloradius sp.
AGACGGAGAACAGAATAGGTTTTGATTTGTCAGGCGGTAGGCAAGGTGGATTTAGAGGCTACACCTACAAACAGAATATCCAACCTGGTGAGTGGCGTGTAAAAGTTGAGGCAGAAAGTGGTAAAACTTTGACTGTCTACCGTTTTTACCTTCACACCCAGCCTTTAGTCGACACGCATCTAGAATCTAAAACTCTGTAGTGAAGTTTGAGGGAATTAGAAGATTGCTCAGACTGTTGTCTCTGAGAGCAGTGTTAAAAGAAGTGGGAAATAATTACTGGCTAGCTGACTGCTTCTGCTCAAACGAGGCTTTAGCGCCAAACAAGGGCTCATTTTCTTTTTGGTTTTTTCTGTCATAGATCAAATTGTCGCCCATCACTACGACTATCCAATCAGGATAATCAAAAGCGGCACCATTCCTCTTATCGACCCAGGCACCTACTAAACCACCTATAAGAATATTTCCATAGACGCCATTATTGGATCTGGATATCAGTGTCGCCAGGCCTTCTGGCTGCCCATTCTTACTACATCTGGCCACTAGGTTCAGTGCAGAGCGATGCACGTAGACACTGTCATCCGTCCTCATATTCCATTCGCCGTTATCATTTCTCAAAATGCAGTAAACATCCGTTACGGCGGCATTAGATTTATCAACAGTTGAGATTCGTACTGGTTGATTAGCGTCATAAATAACTGAGGCGCACCCAGAAAGATTGGCTATGACCAGAAACAGCAAGACCAGATTAATAGAATTCTTCATGATTTGTCTTTATGCAGCGCTAGATTAAATTTTTGGATATATCCCAGTCTTGATATTGCCAGACTTCAACAAACTGCAAATAAAACAAAAGCACTGCAAAAGACTCTCAATTCAGCAGATAGCGGAAAATCAAAGGCATCACCTATCCTCTAGGGTGATGCATTGCGTGGAGTTGTTTCAATCGCTCCCGTGCCACATGGGTATAAATCTGAGTGGTCGAGATATCGGCGTGGCCCAATAACATCTGCACTACGCGCAAATCAGCACCGTGATTCAACAAGTGCGTAGCGAATGCATGGCGTAATACATGGGGTGACATAGGCTTATGGATGCCTGCTAGCAGGGCATAACGCTTGATGAGGTACCAGAAGGCTTGGCGCGTCATACTTGCGCCGCGTTGCGTCACAAACAAGCTATCGCTCAGGCGCTTTTGCAATATCTCAGGACGACCTTCATTCAGGTAGCGAGCAACCCATTCAACAGCCTCTTCGCCTAAAGGCACTAAGCGTGTTTTGCTGCCTTTACCCGTGGCACGTACCACGCCATCGCTCAGGCTAACTTCTGTGACTTTGAGGCCAACCAGTTCAGAAACACGCAAGCCACTGGCGTATAGCACCTCTAGCATGGCGCGGTCACGCAGACCTATGGGGTCATCCAAATTAGGCGCGTGCAGTAGTGATTCAACTTCATCTTCACTCAGGCTTTTAGGCAGTGAGCGTGGTAGTTTGGGTGAATCAATTTGCAGGGTGGGATCTATACTTATTTTATTTTCGCGCAGGGCGAAGCGATAAAGACGACGCAGGCTGGCAATCAAACGACTAACGCTACGTGGTTTGCTGGTGGGAAACCGGTATGCCAGATATTGCTGAATATCGCCTTGCGACACCTCTGCTAGATTCTTTGTTAACTGCTTTTGCAACCAGACAGCAAACTGGCTTAAGTCCTGCCGATAGCTATCGAGCGTATTGCGTGCAAGGCCTTCTTCTAGCCAGATGCGGTCAATGAATTCATCTAACAAACTTTGGCTAGGCTCGCTTAATGCCTCAGTCATCTAAATTCCCCATGGGGTTTTCATGATCCAGTAGCCATTGCTTGATTGCCAAACCATTCGTTTTACCCTGCATGAATCCGCCAAGGCCATTTTTAGCTACTACACGGTGGCATGGGATAAATAAAGGCACCTGATTGGCGCCGCAGACATTGGCGACTGCACGCGGCCCAGAATTGACCTTCTCGGCCAACTCACTATAGGTCATCACTTGGCCTATAGGGATAGAGGCTATGGCTTGCCAGACCCGTTTCTGAAAATGCGTTCCTTTGACCGCATAGGCAATCTCTAATGGGCTATGCGGATCATCGAAATAATGTGCCACTTGCTGTGCAATAGCACTCGCAAATGCGCTTGATGGAGGTTCTACGGGCTGCAATTCTGGCAATAAATCGACCTCAACTAGAAAGTCATCTTGCGTTTTTATACCTACCGCACCGAATGGCGCTGGAATGATTGCATCATAATCTTTAGTCATAGCAACTATATTATTCCAAATCCGCCTGCTTGGTACAGACGAAAAAAAGCCCCATCGCTGGGGCTTTTTTAATACCTATTTCAGGTGTTTATTCTGCTGCGTTTTCCGCTGGCATCACGTCTCTATCACGTGCTTTCAGCTTTTCTTTAATACGCGCAGATTTACCTGAACGCTCACGCAAGTAGTATAGCTTGCTGCGGCGTACATCGCCACGGCGCTTCACTTCAATGCTGGCGATCAATGGTGAATAGGTCTGGAATGTACGTTCCACGCCTTCACCAGATGAAATCTTACGTACGATAAATGATGAATTCAGGCCACGATTGCGGATCGCAATCACAACACCTTCATATGCCTGCACACGTTTACGCGTACCTTCAACCACGTTCACGCCTACGACAACGGTGTCGCCTGGTGCGAAGCTAGGAATGGTTTTACCCAAACGCGCAATTTCTGCTTCTTCTAATGCTTTGATAATATCAGCCACTTTGTTGCTCCTTCTAGTTTTACGAATCTTGTTCCTGCTCTAGCTTGATTTCACTGAGCAGCCGAGATTCCTCTTTTGACAACGACCTTGCGGCCAGTAAATCCGGGCGTCTTGCCCCGGTTCTTGCTAGCGATTGTTTCAATCGCCAATTCTTAATCTTTGCATGGTTGCCCGAAAGTAATATTTCTGGCACTTTCATCCCCGCGTATTCCTCGGGCCGCGTGTAATGCGGGCAATCCAGCAATCCATCTACAAATGAATCTTCAGCCGCTGAATCTGCATCACCCAATACACCTGGCAACTGCCTGATCACTGCATCCATCAGCACCATCGCGGGCAACTCACCACCTGACAGCACGTAATCACCGATGGAGTACTCTTCATCTACCATGCGAGTGAGCAATCGCTCATCCACGCCTTCATAGCGACTTGCCAATAATATCAAGCCTTCTTCTGCCGCCAGCTGCATCACGCTCTGATGTGTAAGCGGTTTACCTTGCGGCGACAGGTGTATCACCTTGCTTCGCTTAATACCAGCCTGTTGCTGCCTGTCTTTTGCTGCGTTGATCGCAGCTTCCAGTGGCTCCGCCAGCATCACCATGCCTGGGCCACCGCCGTACGGCCTGTCATCTACCGTCTTGTGATTATCTTTGGTGAAATCACGCGGGTTCGACAGCGTTAAAGCATAAATCCTGTTTTCAAGTGCTCGCGCTGTAATACCAGATTTGCTGATGGCATCAAACATCTGCGGAAACAGCGTGATGACATCAAATACAATCACGGGCTGTTTCTCTGAGCTACTCAAAACTCCGCATCCCACTCAACCAGCATTGCTTTGGCAGCAAGATCGACACTTAACACTACTTCGTCAATAAACGGAATCAAGCGCTCACGTTCACCTTTGACCACAATCACATCATTTGCACCAGTCGCAAACACGTCGATAATTTCACCGAAATCCTGTTGCTGCTGGTTTTGCACACGCACACCGATTAAATCTGACCAGTAATATTCATCATCATCTGGTTCTGGTAACAACTCACGGGGCACAGCTACTTGCATACCTTTACAGGCTAGCGCGGCATCTCTGTCATCAATGCCATCAAGCTTAACTACCAGCGTATCAACATGCAGCTTGATCGTTTCAACGCTATAGCTTTTCCACTGCATGTCTGTGTTTGCCAATACGCCTAACTTCGGCCTAGCTAGCCAGAACTCGTCGTAATCAAAAAGACTGTCCAGCGCTTCTGTATCGGGTAATACTTTGAGCCACCCATAAACGCCATAAGGGGCGACGATGCGCCCCATTACTACCATTTGGCTTGGAATGACTGTTTTGCCAGTTTTCATAGCGACCGTTTTCTTATTGAAAACGGACTGAAAACTTAAGCAGCGACAGCAGCAGCTTGCTTAACCAGACGTGCAACGCTATCTGAAAGCTGAGCACCGTGGCTACGCCAGTGGCTGATACGCTCGCTGTTTAAACGTAGACCTTCTTGGCCTTCTTTAGCAAGTGGGTTGTAAAAACCTACGCGCTCAATGAAACGACCATCGCGACGATTGCGTGAATCAGCAACTACGACGCTGTAAAAAGGGGTCTTCTTCGCGCCACCGCGGGCTAGTCGAATGATTACCATAATATGTGTTCTCTATTTAGTTTTTGCAGAAAGGGGCGGATTTTACGTTATTTTTGATGTACTTGGCAAGGTAAATATTGCAGTTAGCCTCTGCAACTCCAAGCTTGGTTATTGATATGGCGCTATTGATAAGTCGTAGGGTCAACAATGCCAGCAGCAGCAAACCCATCACGGCGAAAGCGGCAAGAATCACAAAGCCCACAAGCCTTGCCTTCTGCATCCGCCTGATAACAAGAAACTGTGATGCCATAATCCACACCAAGCGCTGTTCCCTGCTGGATAATCTCAGCTTTGGTCATATCAATTAAGGGTGCATGCACGGTAATGGTTTTGCCCTCTACTGCTGATTTGGTCGCCAGATTTGCCATATCCTGAAATGCTCTCACGTACTCACCACGACAATCTGGATAGCCTGAATAGTCGAGCGCATTCACACCAATAAATATGTCCTGCGCTTCAAGCACTTCAGCCCATGCCAAAGCTAGCGAAAGCATGATGGTATTGCGCGCTGGCACATAAGTCACAGGAATGCCTTCAGTAGGTGACTCAGGCACATCAATCGCGTTATCAGTCAGCGCAGAACCGCCAAACATGGATAAGTCGAGCATAGCTGTGCGGTGGGCTTTAGCGCCCAGTGCCTTGGCAACATTTTTTGCTGCAACCAGCTCTGCGACGTGACGTTGGTGATAATCCAGACTCAAGCAATAACACTCAAAACCTTGGCTTTTGGCAATCGCTAATACTGTGGCTGAATCCAGCCCACCTGAAAGAAGAATCACTGCATTTTTAATGGTTTTGCTCATTTACTTACCTGCGACTTCGCCCCAGAGTATTTTGTGTAATTGCACCTGCATACGCACTGGCAACTTATCTGCAAGTATCCATTCGGCAAGCTGTGTGGGGTTCACTTGGTTATAAACAGGGGAAAAAAGCACGCTGCATTTTTTAGCTATCGCGTACTCATCCATCAGCTCTTTAGCCCATTCATAATCAGCATAGTCGCAAAGTACAAACTTGACCTCATCCAGCGGTTTCAGCCGCTGGATATTGCTCCAGACGTTATTCTCTAGCTCACCAGAACCTGGAGTTTTAATATCCAGAATCACAGCTACGCGATCATCCACCCCTGTCGTATCAATCGCACCACCAGTTTCAAGAGAGACTTGGTAGCCTGCATCACAGAGTTGGTTAAGTAAAACCAAACATTCTTTTTGCGCCAATGGCTCTCCGCCTGTCACGGTCACATAGCTGGCACCAAACTCAGCGACTTTGATCATGATGTCTTCAATCGACATATTTGAGCCGCCCTTGAATGCATAAGCCGTATCACAATAGACACAACGCATGGGACAGCCCGTCAGGCGCACGAAAACAGTTGGCAAACCAACGCGTGAGGATTCGCCCTGTAAAGAGTGAAATATTTCGTGGATACGGATCACAGAAGTTACTAAATGACGACTACGATTTGATTGAATCTAGCACCGATAAACGACGCTTTGCGTTTGGTGCTATTTCACTACTTGGGTACTTGCTAAGTAATTCTTTCAGTGTTTTCTTTGCACTATCAATATCGGCCAATTGAATCTGCGCGTTAGCAATATTGAACATCGCATCTGGCGCTTTAGAACTATCAGGATATGTCTTAACCAGCTTTTGCTGGGTTGCAATCGCGGCTTTATAGTTCTTTAGTGAAAACTGTGAGAACCCTAACGAATACTGGGCTTCAGGCAAGCGGGTACTGCCTGGATAGGTTTGGATAAACTTACCAAAGGCATCAAATGCCTCTTTATATTTGCCTGTTTTTAATAATGTTTGTGCAGCATCAAAATCTTTTGATTCTGTTGGCGCCTCTACTGCTGAGTTCGGATTGATTGCACCTGCTGTTGGTGCATCAGTGGCTGCTGGCGTATTAACAGCCGTAGCTGGTGCAGCTGTTTCAATTTTACGTAACCTGCCATCTACATCTACATATAAGTCTTTTTGGCGTTGTTGCGCCATATCAAGACTATGGTTGGTGACTTCAAGTTGACCTTTTACATTGCTCAAATCCTGTTTGAGCTGGTCAACTTGGGTCAACAAATCAATCAAACCTTGGCCTTTAATCACCGCCTCCATCGTGGCGATGCGCTGACTAAGTGCCTGGTTAGCCTGATTCTGGCTTTCCACTTGCTGCTGTAAATCGGCGATTTTCTTACGTGCTTCATCATCGCTGAATAAGCCTGCATGTGCCGTCTGCGTCAGCGCTAAAAACGCCAATGCAGAAGTTAAAACCAGAATCAGTTGTCGCATTTTATTTACCTTGGCTAAGCAATAATCAGTGAACGATTACTCGCCTTGGTAAACGATATCAGCACGGCGGTTTTTGCCGCGTGAAGCTTCGTCATCACCAGTTGCTACTGGCTTTTCTTTACCATAGCTAACGGTTTCGATTTGCTTGTCTTGCACACCAAGCAGGTTCAATACTTTTTTCACAGCCACGGCACGACGTTGACCAAGTGACAAGTTGTATTCACTTGAACCACGGTCATCGGTATTACCTTGCAGAATCACTTTTGCATCAGCATGTGCCAACAGATATTTAGCATGCGCTTCAACTAAAGGACGGAACTCTGATTTAACTTCATCTTTGTCAAAATCAAAATACACACTGCGTTGTGACAAGATGTTGTTTGGATCTTTCAAGATATTGTATGCGCCGTCAGAAGTGCCAGCACCAGATGTTGTCGCTGAATTATCTACTGGAGCAGAAACACTCTTATCAACCACTGGCGCGGTTGTTTCTTTCACTGGCTTGCTAGAACAAGCAACCAATGACAATGCCAATAAAATACTTACCAATACGCTTTTTTTCATTCTTATCTCCTTAATAAACACATCAATTAAACAAAACTAACTTACGAAACCATCTAACCATCACTACATTTACTACAAAACTAATTTGCTGCAGGGCTCCATGCAGGCTCACGCACATCGCCACCGCTCTCGCTTAAGCGCTGCTTCACTTTGCCATCGGCAGATACAGCAGCCAGTGCGCCTTTACCGTTAATATTGGTCGCATACAGAATCATGCGGCTATTAGGCGCAAAGCTCGGTGATTCATCTCTTGATGTATCACTCAATATTTGCACTTGCCCGCTGGTTAAATCTTGAATCGCCACACGGAATTTGCCCTGATCCTGCTTGATATAAGCGAGTGATTTTCCATCTGGAGAAAAACGTGGGCTCACATTATAACTGCCATCAAACGTCACACGCTTTGCATCACCACCGCTGGCTGGCATTTTGTATATTTGTGCACTACCGCCACGGTCAGACGTAAAGTAAATCGTGCTGCCATCGTTTGACCACACAGGCTCGGTGTCAATTGAGCTGGTTTTTGTCAATTGCTGCAAATTCGTACCATCTGCATCAATCGTATAAATCTGCGAATTTGCACCGTAGGTCAATACAATCGCCAAACGCTTGCCATCTGGCGCCCAGGCTGGCGCACTGTTATTACCCTTGAAATTAGCTAATATATAACGCTGACCTGAAACCAGTGATTGCACAAATATAACGGGTTTCTTTTTTTCGAAAGAAACGTAAGCCAACCTTGTGCCATCGGGCGACCATTTTGGTGAAATTATTGGCTCGTTAGAAGAAACGACAGTTTGCGGATTATATCCATCCGCATCTGCCACTTGCAGTGCATAACGACCATTGGATTTGGTGATGTAACCGATACGTGTGGCAAACACGCCTTGCTCGCCCGTTAATTTTTCATAAATCACGTCAGCGATACGGTGTGCGGTGATGCGGAATTGTGCTGGCGTGATGTTGTATTCCAATCCAGCCAGTTGCTGCTGCTTGAGCACATCCAACAAACGGAAAGATACTTTGAGGCGATTGCCAGGCAAACTTTCAACAGTACCAACGGTTAATGCCTGCGCTTGAATCGCCGCCCACTCTGCATATTTCACATCGGGTAAATCATGAGGCTGGTTGGCTACACCGCGCGTTTCAAGCACGCGGAACAAACCGCTACGCCGCAAATCTGCGCCAATAATGGTTGCCATATCATCTTGTTGCGATGATGTAGGCGCCGCGGCAAAAGGCACGATAGCCACAGGGATTTGCTGCTGCGCGCCACCCACAATTTCAATGGTCAAGGCAGCATGACTGGTTAATGGCAGCCACATAATGCACAAGCCAGTTAACAATTTGTAACAATTACTGAAATTAATCATAGGCTTAATCATACACGTTTGGGCGAATTAACGCCAAAAAGTTCCTTTTCTTATGGAATGAAATACTGGAAACGACTAATCATTAGGCTTGAAAACTAGGTTCAAATCTCTCGATACAGAGAGAAGTTCCGCAGGAGGTTTAGGTAATGGATTTGCCTGGCGAATAGCCCGATCTATTGATTCATCGCAGAGAGCAATATTACTGCCCTTAATCAATCTTGGGTTACCCAATACCTCTCCAGTTGGAAGCAATGTAATTTCAAAAGTCACAACTGGCTTTCCTGAACCGCATAACTGTTTATTAATATATGGGAGGATTTTGGCTATTACGCTATTACTATATTTATCAATCTCGCCCTGATTCACTGGGTTTGGCGTTGGTGAAACAGGCCCTTCTTTCTTTGGTACTTCAGAATGAGCCTGTTTTGCATCTTCATTCAGTAACTCTTGCTGCAATTTTTTCAGCTGGTCTTCTTTGATTTTCTTCTGATCAGGTTTCGGTGGCTCTGGCTTGACAATAGGTTTCTCGACTTTAGGTATCTCTTTAACAGGTACCTTTTTCATCTGAATGTCAGGCTTAGGCTCGACGACTGGCTCTGGCTTGGGTTCAGGTTTCGGTTGTTCGACAGGCTTCGGTGGTTCTGGTGGAACCACTTTTTCCACAGGCTTTTCAACTGGTTTCTCGACAGCCTTTTGTTGCGGCAGGTTATCCCACAACTCGACTTCAGCCACGCTGGCTGGGCGCACTGTTCTCCAGTTGAACGATAGTACAAGTATGCTAAGCAGCACTGCATGCACCAACACTGAAAGTGCGCCAGCTTGTATCGCTACGGGATTTTCTCGGGAACGTATCATCTACGGCTTAATAAACCTTAGTTACTAGGGTTCAACAACAACCCCGTTTTAGGCGCACCTGATCGTTTGAGTATTTCAAGCAGTTGGGCGACCTGCTCATAACTCGTTTTCTTATCCGCACTTACTACAAATGCCGCATCTGGCGTTTTGGCGAGTTGTTGCTTGATTTCAAATAACAGTTGGTCTTTTTCCAGTGTTTTTTCCTGGAATTCGATCTTGCCACTGGCCTGCAAGGTAATAACCATGGGCGCTGTTTGCTGCTTCAAGACATCACTACCCACTTTAGGCAGTTCAACGACACCAGGATTGGTCATCGGCGCTGTCACCATAAAAATAACGAGTAGCACCAGCGTCACGTCGATATACGGCACGACGTTGATCTGGTTCATCACTCTGCGTTTACGCGTACGCAACATAGCTAGCTCTTGTTACGTTGAAGGATGTTGGTGAACTCTTCCATAAAGCTTTCGTAGCGAACGGCAAGCCTGTCAACAGAAGTGGCGAATCGGTTATAAGCGATTACGGCAGGGA
>DATHWP010000035.1:0-4036 GCA_035460505.1 Methyloradius sp.
ACCAGAATTGTGTCTAGCCACGGTTTCATTGGCTCACTGACGCAGGCTTGCAGCGGATGGATCACGATAGGTGTCTGTAGATTGACCATCTTGCAGATGCGTGGCGTAAACCCCGCAACGGCAGACAACACTTTGCCGGTAGCAATATAGCCGCGATTGGTCTGCACGCCATGCACCTTGCCATCTCTCACATCAATACTTTGTACTTCGGTATTCTGGAATATCTCTACGCCTTGGCTATCGGCACCACGGGCATAGCCCCAGGCAACGGCATCATGACGGGCAATTGAGCCAGGCTCGTGATATAACGCGCCTTGTATCGGTGCTTTGCCACTACAGCTGATATCCAATTGTGGGCAGGCTTTTGATATTTCATCTGTACCCACCACCCTGCTTTTAACACCTACATGCTTATTAACTTCGGCACGCCAGCGCATGGTGCGCATGGCGGATTCAGTATGTGCCAGCGTGAAATGGCCGCGATTGGAGTAAAACAGGTTGATATCCAGCTCTTCGGATAAGCCTTCAAACAACTTAACGCTGGCATCGTAGAAATTGACCCCATCAGGGGTCAGGTAATTGGAGCGCACAATCGTTGTGTTGCGCCCAGTGTTACCACCGCCAATATAGCCTTTTTCCAATACAGCCACATTGGTGATGCCATGATCTTTTGCCAAGTAATACGCTGCTGCAAGGCCATGCCCACCGCCGCCAATGATGATGGCATCGTAGGATTTTTTAGGGGTTTGGCAGTCGCGAAAAAATCGTGGCTCTTTGTATTCACGATTCAGTGCATATTTCAACAAACGAAATGGCATTCATGCTCCACAAAAATTCGGTTTATATTTCCTAAAAGTTGCATATAGGTTAACTTTTTTAACCTATATGCAACTTTTGATCATTTAATCAAACCCCAGCACGCATGTCAACAACAGAAAATATTTTGACGCAGACCACTTTGGTTATAGACTAAAATAGCTTAATTATTGAATTTCATAGATTAAATCACTTATTTAAATACTATATGGTCGAAAAAAATACGCAAACCAATACAGATTCAACAATAGACGATAAAAACTTATCTGAAATTGACGAGAATCAAACTTCAGATGGTCAAGCAATACCTATAGGTCGCTATCTGGCAAGTACACTTTATAAGCTGCGAGTCCAGCATGGGCTCACGCTTGGTGAAGTTTCATCGCGCGTAGGCATCAGTAGTGGCATGCTGAGCAGAATAGAAAACGGTTTGTCAGCGACCAGTATTGAGACGCTTGAGCAGCTTGCTAATGCTTTGGGAATCTCGCTCTCAAAGATATTCCAAGGCTATGACCTACCAATCAGCGCAGCGCAATTCGTGAAAAAAGATGCAGGGATGGAAGTTGTCAGGCGTGGCACACGCAGCGGCCATACCTATCAGCTATTGGCCTACAACCAAGGCCCACAGAAAACTTTTGAGCCATTCCTCATTACGCTTGAAGACCCAGGTGAAGAGTTTTCGCCATTTGAACATGCGGGCACAGAGTTCATCTATATGTTAGAAGGCTCCGTGGAGTATCGAGTGGGGGCTGAGACTTTCATATTAGAGCCTGGCGATTCCCTCACCTTCCGTGGTGAAGTGCCGCATCGCCCTGAGAGACACATCAAATCCCCCATTCGTTTTCTGGCGACGATTCATTACGATATACCGAAAGCGGAGGATGACTGAAATGGATAATATCCAATTTGATGATGCCAAACTCACAGACATCCCTGCTTTGATTGAGCTATTGAACGAATTATTTAGTATCGAAAAAGACTTTAAACCAGATGCAGACAAGCAGTTTCGCGGTTTAAAGATGCTAATTGAGAGCCCCGCCACAGGCACCATCAAAGTGGTGCGAGATTCACAAGCCAAAGCCGTGGGTATGGTCAGTGCACAATTAGTGATCTCAACCGCCCAAGGCGCGCCATCTGCCTGGGTTGAAGACATGATCATCAGCGAAGCTTATCGAGCTAGTGGGGTCGGAAAAAAACTGCTGACAGAAGCCATTGCATGGGCAAAAAGCAAAGGCGCAACTCGCGCTCAATTATTGGTGGATATAGAAAATGAACCTGCCTTGGGCTATTACGCTCACTTAGGCTGGCAAACCACCCAGCTACAAGCGAGAAAAGTATTGATATAAGACTGCACTTTAATAAGCAAGTGCATGTGTTTGAACTGAAAGAAAAAAGCCAGTCAATATTGACTGGCTTTTTGTGCTTCTGAAATAATCAGATTGATTATTGAATGCTATTTTTGCCATCTAAGCTAGCTGTTAAGTCTAGCTCTCTTTGAGCGATGCTTGCCTTTTGGAGGCTTACACTACAAGCCATGAGTAATCGCTTGTCGTTGTGGTGATTTGATGATCCTATGGTTGGGGATGTACCGATCAATAGGCGTTTAGCATTTACGTAATCTATTTTAGTAAAGTTCATGATTAAATCCTCTATAGAAATATTAATTAAATTAACCAATACACATGAGGTCTTGTGAACCATGCTAGTTTTTTAGACTATCTAGCCTTGTTGACTATCTTCCTTGTAACATTGTTATGTCTTGGTTGCGGTATTACTTTCCTTTTAGGAATGAATCAATAATACAAGCTATTAACAGAAAATAATAGTGGTCTTTGTCCGACAATGTCTTACAAAGACCACTTAGCCCTGAGCTGCCTTGGTTTCCAATACTTTAAAGCTTCTAGGCCTTAAGGCTATTCACGATCGGCAATTTTCTTATCCGTTTACCAGTAGCAGCAAATACCGCATTAGCAACAGCCGGCATCACCGCTGATGTACCAGGCTCACCCAAGCCGCCTGGGTTCTCATGGCTATCAACCACATACACTTCAACAATCGGCGCTTCATTGATGCGCATCAAGCGGTAATTGTGGAAGTTGCTCTGTTCAGTACGACCATCCTTAAAGGTAACCTCACCCCATAGTGCAGCAGTAATGCCGAATATCACACCACCTTCTAGCTGGGCACGCACGGTGTCTGGGTTAACTACCATGCCGCAATCTACCGCACACACCACACGCTTTACCAGCACTTCATTGTCTGGCGTCACAATCACATCGGCCACCAGCGACATATAGCTACCAAAAGCAAATAATGATGAAATACCTTTACCTGCTTTGCCTTCTTTGGTTGCAGCTAAAGGCTGTTTCCAATTGGCTTTTTCTGCAGCTAACTCCAGCACGGCTTTAGCACGTGCATCATTCACTAAAAGCTTACGTCTGTATTCAAATGGATCTTGCTTTGCGCTTGCCGCTAGCTCATCAATAAAGCTTTCCACCACAAATGCGTTATGCGTTGGGCCTACACCACGCCAGAAAGCAGTAACAAATGGTGGCTCATGGCGCACATACTCAACCAGCACATTGGGGATGGCGTACTTCAAATCGCGTGCAGCCTCGACAGCATCAGGATCCACGCCATCTTTAACAGCAGGCGGGAAAAATCTGGCCATGATAGACGATCCTGTAATTCGGTGATTCCAGGCTTCTGGCATGCCTTTTTCATCTAATGATGCCGAGATGCGATCGTAGTAGTAGGGCCGGTACATATCATGCTGAACGTCTTCTTCACGTGTCCAGACGACTTTGACAGGACTATCTACCTCTTTTGCAATTTGTACTGCCTGCACAATAAAATCTACCTCAAGCCTGCGACCAAAGCCGCCGCCCAACAAGTGATTATTGATGGTGATTTTTTCTAAAGGCAAGCCTGTCAGTTGGGCGATAGCACCTTGCGCAATGGTTGGTACTTGTGTGCCCACCCATATTTCACAACTATCGCTTTGCAGGTGTACGGTGCAATTCATCGGCTCCATAGTGGCATGTGCCAAGAATGGCAGCTCGTAAATAGCTTCAAACCTCTTGCTAGCTCCTTTAAGCACAGACGCTGCATCGCCTTTGTTTTCGGCGATCGCTGCTTCGCCTTTTGATGCTTTATCCAAGTCTTGCACCAGGCTGGCTGTTGTATAACCAGCATTGGCGCCATCTTCCCATTTGGTATC
>DATHWP010000036.1:0-6924 GCA_035460505.1 Methyloradius sp.
GGTGCGTATATGGGCGAACGACATCTTTCATCTCAGGGGTTTTTTGATCAAAATTACCAAGGCCTGAGCTTTTGAGATCGATGTTTTTAACATCTAAGTTTTTTACTTCTGACATATAAAGATTGAATCCTTAAAACTTGCTTTTTAGCATTTACCAAACTGAATAAAAAATTCAAAGGCAAATCTAAAAAGGATGTAGAGCGATTAAATGCAATGCTCTGATAGATATGGAATATTACAGAGAGATGCTGTGCAAAAGCAGGCACAGATAAAGGGATTTTTTGCAGTACAGTTTGCGCGAAATTGTAACTAAAATTGATTTGGTGAGAGTAAAGGTTCGTCCATTAGGGCAATTTGTTCACGTAATTCAAGCACACGATCTTGCCAATAACGTTGCGTATTGAACCAGGGGAAGGCCAAGGGAAAGGCAGGGTCATGCCAACGGCGGGCTATCCAGCCTGCGTAGTGGATCAAGCGCAAAGTACGTAGTGCCTCAATTAGATGGATTTCTTGAGGGTTGAAATCGTAAAAAGATTCATAACCAGTCAATACCTGGTTGAATTGTTGACGCATCTCCTGGCTATCGCCAGAAAGCAGCATCCATAAATCCTGTATTGCAGGCCCCATGCAGGCATCATCAAAATCTACAAAATGTGGGCCATCATCCGTCCACAACATATTTCCGAGATGGCAATCTCCATGCAAGCGCAAGCTGGCAACTTCGCCAGCACGGTCAAAACAGCGCTTCACGCCATCTAAAGCCTGTTTCACTAAACCTCGATAGACTTCACGTAACTCAATAGGAATAAAGTCATTCGCCAGTAAAAACTCGCTGGGCTCAACCCCAAAACTAGCAATATCAATGGTTGGACGCGTTTCAAACGGCGCTAAAGCGCCAATCGCGTGGATGCGCCCGATAAAGCGCCCTATCCATTCCAACGTATTTTCGCGATCTAATTCTGGCGCGCGGCCGCCGTGTTTGGGGAATACGGCAAAACGAAATCCTTGATAACTGAACAAGGATTTTTCTGCAATCTGGTTAGCAGCAACCACCGGTATCTCAGCTTCAGCAAGACTAGCTACAAAAGCATGCTCTTCGAGTATCGCTTGGTCTGACCAGCGTGCGGGACGATAAAACTTGGCAACAATAGGTAAGCCATCATCCATCCATATCTGATACACGCGGTTCTCATAGCTGTTAAGGGCTAGTAAACGGCCATCGCCATGCAGATCGATGCTATCAAGCGCATCCAAAATCAAATCTGGCGTGAGCGCCTCAAATGGCAATAAATCTGCTGTTGAATCTGGATTAGTCATACTGCGGTTATACACCTTAATGATTAGCGGGCATAAAAAATGGCTTATTCAGCCATTTTTCAAAACTATGCGATTACTACAAAACCTATTTGATATATGGCTTTAGCTTATCCAAAATATCCGATGAATCAGGGGCGACATCACTGCTATAAGTAAAGACCTGTGGAGTGCCCGATGTTGCGCCAGGCAAAATCAGGTACTTATAAAAATTCCACATTGGTGGCTCTTTGGTCAGGGCCGCAAGTTCTTTGTAAAGCGGATTAGCATTTGGCCCAACCACAGAGCTTTTAGCGATCATTGGGAACTCAACCGCATAAGTCATCTTACAAAAATCACCAATCTCTTTATTGCTGGTTAACTCTTGCCTGAAATCGTTAGATGGAAAGCCTATTACTAGCAGGCCTTTATCTTTGTATTTTTTGTATAGCGCTTCGAGCTTCTCGAATTGGGGTGTAAAACCGCATTTACTGGCCGTGTTAACAACCAATATGGGCTTATCCTGATAATCACAAAGATTGACAGATTTGCCCTGCAAGGTAGTGAATTGATGGTTGTATAAATCAGTACAAGCTGCCTGCACAGTATTCGCCCCTATCAATAATGCAATGCCAAACAATACACGCTTAAAAATCAACATAGCAAAATCCTGAAATTTGTTAGATGTCTTTATAAACTCTGCAATTATGACCTTGCAATGGTTTAATCGTTCGTACCTGCGATACTCTAAGCTGCTAAGTTTAGAGCTTGAATGGGCACTATGTTGATAGCGTAATGGGCTTTGGCGGAGAGGGAGGGATTCGAACCCTCGACAAGGTTACCCCTGTGCCACCTTTCCAGGGTGGTGACTTAAGCCGCTCATCCACCTCTCCGTTTGACGAGGCGCGATTATAGCGCATGTCTTAACTGCGTCCAAATGGCTTAACTGCGCTTGCTGGAATGCGCATCAGCAAACAGTCACTTAAGCGTTTAAAGCGTGCTTTCTGGATTTGAGCAAATAAGCCTGCACTTTACCCTTACCTTTGATCGCAATATTGCCTCTGGCTTCAAACTCAAATAGTTTATTGAGTAAAGAATAAGTAGCTTCTGTGGTTTGAATCTCACCGGGAAGACCAAACTGTTCCATACGGCTTGCCAGATTGACGGCATCGCCCCAGAGGTCATAGCTGAATTTGCTGGTACCAATCACACCTGCGACGACTGGGCCGCTATGAATACCAATGCGCATAGAGAGAGTTTTGCCTGTTGTGATGGAGACTTCATTTAACACTTCCTGGATTTCCAACGCCATATTGGCAATGGCAGTCGCGTGATCATGGCGTGAAACAGGTACACCACCCACCACCATGTATGAATCACCAATCGTTTTGATTTTTTCTAGCTTATGTTTATTCGCAAGCTCATCGAACTTGGAGAATACCTGATTCAGCAAATCAACCAAGGCGCTAGGAGGCATATCGGCTGACAAGCCAGTAAAATCAACCATATCCGCAAACATGATGGTGGCAGAGTCATAATGGTCGGCGATTCGCAGATCATTATTTTTAAGCCGCTCTGCAACAGAGCCTGGGAATATGCTAAGCAAGAGTTGCTCTGAGCGGGCTTTTTCAAAGGCTAGCGCTTCAAGCACCTTGGCTTTTTGTGATTGAAAGTAGCGCATTGCCACATACATCACAGTAGAAAACCCAAGTAGATTGATGACAAAAAAATCATCTTTTAAACGCATGGGGATAGGTAAGGCATTGCTGGCGAATACACTGTTGAGCAGCCAGGAAACAACTGCCAAAGCCATGAACAGCATAAACCATGGGCTAGATTGACGAGCCCCTAATATCATCAGTGCGCCAACTGGTGAAAGTAATGCCCAAATCGCCACGCCACTTGATGCAGCAAAACCGCCAATCAACCATTGCATAAAAAATGGCATCACCAGCAACATGACTAGCTGGGTAAAAACAATATAGTCGAATTGTTTTAACCGATAAAAAACCAGCAGGCTAACATACGAAAAAATAATATAGACATAAGGTACTGCGGCCATAAACGCATAGGCTTCACCGAGGCTAGATAATGTGAATATCCAGAAGATACAAATTAGGCTCTCAGCAAACATCAGCAGTGATAACACTGCGCGCCCAAGCGAATCGGCAGAAGGTTCGTTGAATATATCTACCGAGGCACGCAGATCACCAATAGAAGAAAAAGGCAGGAGTTGTTTCAAAGCTGTTTACGTTTCTATTTGTCAGTTTTTATGTTGTTAATTTTTTATAGCACAAACTATGAATGACTATATCGCATGCCTGCGTTTTAAGCCATAGTTGAACAGGTAAGCGTGTAAGCTAGACCACCATGGTCACAAACTCCATTAACTGTGAAAGCGTGACTTGAGGTAAAATGCAGTCTGGCGGGCCTCCCCGCATTGTAAGATAGCCAACCTGGTCAGGTCCGGAAGGAAGCAGCCACAGTTATTGAAGCAAGTGCCGGGGGTTGGGCTCGCCTCCTCTACCCCTTGAATCTTGCCTGCATTGAACTGCAAATCTGATACTGACGCATGGGCGCTTTTGGGCTAAAGTTAAATCTTGTTAAATCTAAGCTATTTCATTAAAGACATTGCCACATGAGCTATCAAGTGCTTGCCCGAAAATGGCGTCCAAAACAGTTTGAATCCTTAGTTGGGCAAGACCATGTAGTACGCGCGCTGACTAACGCACTTGAGCAAAAACGCTTGCACCATGCCTACCTATTTACAGGCACACGCGGCGTTGGCAAGACGACTATTGCACGCATATTAGCTAAATCACTTAATTGCGAGACTGGCATTACAGCCAAACCCTGTGGTGTTTGCGCGGCTTGCGTTGGTATCGATAGCGACCACTTTATTGATTACATCGAAATTAACGCAGCCTCTACACGCGGCATTGATGATGTGCGCTCTTTGCTTGAGCAAGCCACCTACGCCCCAACACAAGGGCGCTTTAAAGTCTTCATGCTTGATGAGGTGCACCAACTCACCAAAGAGGCTTTCAACGCTTTATTAAAAACGCTTGAAGAGCCGCCAGCGCACGTTAAATTCATTCTTGGTACGACTGACCCGCAGAAAGTACCAGTGACAGTGCTATCGCGCTGTTTGCAATTTAATCTGCGTCAAATGGCAGGGTCATCCATCACTGACCACCTAAAAACTGTGCTCACACAAGAAAACATACCGTTTGATAACATAGCATTGCAACTCATAGCGCGCGGTGCGAATGGCAGCATGCGTGATGCGCTATCACTGCTAGACCAGGCCATCGCCTATGGCGGTAATAAAGTAGATCAGCAAGAAGTGCGCGCAATGCTGGGCGCTATAGACCAAAGCTATCTGTTCGAGCTATTGCATGCGCTGATTGATGCTGATGGCGCCAAACTAATTGCACAAGCTAAGGCAATGGAACAACGCAGCCTTTCTTTTGACACCGCGTTGAGTGATCTCGCCAACTTGCTGCAACAGACCGCGATTGCGCAAACTGTACCAGATACGATTGCTGAAGATTTACCTGAACGTGCCATGTTGCTTGATCTGGCAGCACGATTATCGGCTGAAGAAATCCAGTTGTATTACCAGATTGCATTATTAGGCCGCCGCGATTTAGGTTTGGCTCCTGATGAATTTGCAGGCTTTACCATGGCATTACTGCGTATGTTGGCATTCGCACCTGGATCTACTTCGCAAGCACCAGAAGCAAGGCCGAAGCCAGTTGCAAGCACATCTCCGACAAAGCCTCCCCCTACTCAAGAAAGCAAGAGCACACCAGCTCCAGCCAATGCTATTACGCCAACAGTGATTGTAGAAACGGTTGTTGAAGAAAGTACGTCATCATTATCTCCACCATCCCACACACAAGCATTCGATGGCAACTGGCGCACATTGGTTGAAGAACTCAAGCTAGGCCTTGCACGTGCACTTGCACACAACTGTGAACTCATTAGCTTTGATGAGTTCAACATGCATTTATCAGTCGCAAACAGCCAAAAACATTTACTGGAATCGACCTACCAAGAAAAATTGCGTAGTGCAATCCAGCAATATTTTGGCAAGAAAATACAATTACATTTTGTTATCGGTGGTGGTGAGAACACCCCTGCTCAACAAATAACGCAGGAAAAAGCCGCATTGCAATCGCATGCGCAAACTGCGATTGAAGAAGATGATTTTGTGCAGGCCTTAGTTAAAGATTTTGGCGCACAGATTATCCCAACCAGTATCAAACCATTGCAGTAACTGAAATAAATAACCGATTAAGATTAAGGAGACATCATGATGAAAGGCGGCCTAGGCAACCTGATGAAACAAGCGCAAAACATGCAAGAAAATATGAAGCGCGCACAAGCTGAGTTAGCCAATGTTGAAGTAGAAGGCATTGCCAGCAACGGCTTGGTTAAAATCACCATGACCTGTAGAAATGAAGTAAAGCGCATCAAGATTGATGATTCCTTGCTGTCAGACGACAAAGAAATGCTGGAAGACCTACTCGTTATTGCAATGAATGACGCCGTGCGTAAGGCAGAAGCTACTTCCCAAGAACGCATGGGTGGATTGATGGCAGGCTTGCCTATTCCACCTGGCATGAAACTCCCATTTTGATGGGTTTGCTTGAGCTATCAGTTAATTATTGATGCGTAACCCGCCCGCTTTAGAACAGTTGGTCGAATCTTTACGCTGCTTACCAGGCGTAGGGCCAAAATCTGCACTGCGTATGGCTTACCACTTGTTGCAACGTGATCGCAAAGGTGCCAGTGGTTTGGCTTTAGCGTTGGATAATGCGCTGCAAGTAGTCAGCCACTGTGGCTCATGCAATACGTTTAGTGAACAGCAACTATGCCCACTATGTGCATCCACTGACCGCGATAGCCGCTTATTATGCGTCGTTGAAATGCCAACCGACCTCATGATGCTGGAACAAACGCAGGCATTTCGTGGTAAATATTTTGTGTTGATGGGGAAGCTTTCCCCATTGGATGGCGTTGGCCCACGCGAAATTCATCTAGATAAACTGATCAAACGCGCACAAGACAACATTGTTGAAGAAGTCATACTCGCCACCAACTATACTGTTGAAGGTGAAGCCACCGCACATTTCATCAGTGAGCTACTGCGCTCTCGCGGCCTAAAAGTCAGCCGTATTGCCCGCGGCCTACCAATGGGTGGTGAAATTGAACATGTAGATAGCAGCACCTTGGCGCAAGCCATGATGGAGCGTCGCCTAGTTGGTTGATCTAGCCACTTAAATTGTTTTAACTTAATGAATGATTAAAAAACTAGCTTGCATGTTGAGTTTGCACACGTGGCAGACAGAAACCCGAGGTTATCTGTTTGAAGGCAGCGTTTACCCCCTAAAAGTGAGAACCTGCAAGTGTTGTGGGACAAAACAGCATGAAGTGCTTGATACAGAAAACATGACGGCTAGTTGGACTAAAAGCGCCAGTACCGAATCTGAGCCGCTTTAAATGACTAGATAAATTGCATTAAGTCTTTTGGCTGATTGATATAAAAATCGCCGCCCCATGTTTCAGCATGATCTGAAGCTTCAATATAGCCATATAAGGCCACGACTGTTTTCATCCCTGCTG
>DATHWP010000037.1:0-19184 GCA_035460505.1 Methyloradius sp.
ACCTGAGTGATGTGGCAGATATCAGCCAGGAAAATGGCCGTTCCAAAATACTACATTCAGGTGCCAAGCGTATTCAAACCGTCACCGCCAACATCGTTGATCGTGACATCCAGACCTTTACCGATGAGATGAAAGCGAGGATTAAAAAAGAGGTTCAACTCGCACCGGGTAACTACCTTGCTTTTACTGGTGCAGCTGAAGCTGACGCACAATCCCGTGATGATTTGATTATCCACTCCATACTGGCAGGTGTCGGCATATTCCTCATGCTCTATATTGCCTTTGGCCGCTTGCGCAACCTGCTACTGACCTTTGCCAACCTACCCTTTGCCCTTATTGGCGGCGTTCTTGCCGCCATGTTTACAGGCGGCTGGATTTCTCTAGGTTCATTAGTAGGCTTTGTCACTCTATTCGGCATCACCCTTCGCAACTCCATTATGCTAGTTTCTCACTATCAACACTTGGTGGATGAAGAACACATGGTATGGGGGATCGAAACGGCGATCAGAGGTGCATCTGAGCGCTTGCCTTCAATCTTGATGACTGCACTGGTAACAGCACTAGGCTTACTCCCTTTAGCCGCTGGTAGCGGTCAGCCCGGACGTGAAATCGAAGGCCCGATGGCAACCATTATTGTGGGTGGTTTGATTACTTCGACGATTCTCAACTTGCTGATCTTGCCGACCATCATGCTGCACTTCGGAAGGTTTGAGAAAAAACTCTTTAACTAAAAAGCTTTTTAAACTAGGCTAATATGTCATACAACTCGATGCAGCAAGCTGTGACATAACCAAATGGAATTTCTACCCAAAACGAATAAATCCAGACACCGACTTATGTTGGTGATTATTGGGCTATTTTTTTTGCTGGATATTTTCCTGCTGATCAACACTTTCATCATTTCAGATGAAGTCAAACAAGACGCCATTACCATCAACCTGTCAGGCCGACAGCGCATGCTTAGTCAGCGCATGATGAAATGCCTGCTGATGCTGGAACGATTCAAAGGTCAGACACAACAAGCAAGTAATCTCGATGAGCTGCGCCTGACTTTTAATCAATTCAACAGCACACTTAGCGCATTCAGGTTAGGTGGTATCGTCGAAAACGCTGATGGCAAAATGACACATCTTTTTGCATTAAATGAACACGATACGATGCAACTGGTTGAAAGTGGTGAGAGTCGATGGCAGCCCTATCGAATCGCAGTCAGCTCATTACTTGATGCTGACCCTAATCTTAATCCAGCACATTTTGATACCTTGCTTAAACAGGCGGTTAATATAGGCATTGAGCGTAATCAATCGATACTGAAGCTCATGAACAAGCTGACGGTTACTCTGGAAGAAAATGCCGTTCACAAAACTAACAAGTTACATTTAATTCAAAGCGTGATGATGGGTCTAGCCATTACCAGCTTCTGCATCATGTTGCTGCTGATGCGGCGTGAACTCAGGCACATCAACAAAAGTAAAAAAGCCCTGAACCAAGTCATCCACAAGATCAATGCGGGACTGCTTATTTATGACAAGCGCGGGATCGTGGTTGCGGCCAATGAGACTGCGGGAACTATTTTTGGATATGAAGTCTTTAATGAACTGATTGGCAAAGCACATCATCATTTAGTGTTTAAACGTGGGGACGAACTACTGGGACGACAAAAAAACGGTTCAGTATTTCCCGTTTCCTCACACTGCAGCGAGTTATCTGCAGACGATAAGGACATGACATTAGAAACCGTCGCTGATATATCACTGCAACAATCCGTTGAAGCGTCACTCAGCAAACTTGCCTATTACGATGCATTGACCGGCCTACCTAACCGGCTGCTGTTCGATGACCGGTTATTCCAAGGCATACTTTCAGCCAATCGTCAGGATACCAAGCTGGCTTTACTGTTCGTAGATCTCAATCAGTTTAAGCCAGTGAATGATACCTATGGGCATCATGTAGGGGATATGCTGCTTAAAGAGATCGCCAATCGTTTACATCAGCAATTGCGGGGAGAAGACACTATTTCACGGCTAGGTGGGGACGAGTTTGTCGTGCTACTCAATTCGATTAGCTCCAAAGTAGACTGCGAAATGATTATTCACAAGCTACTACAAGCATTACGCGCGCCATTTGAGGCAGATGACAACATATTGCTATACCCAGATGCCAGCATAGGTGCATGCATATACCCGGACGACGGCGAGCATGATTTAATGGTCAAAGCCGATCAAGCCATGTATATCGCCAAGCGCGATAGAGATAGACATTATGCTTTTTACTCAGAAGCTGGTTAAGCGTCGTATTTAATATATTTAAACCGAGCATCCTCATTCGGCGTGCCTTCTAGCGCACCACCTGCTTTACCCGGTTGCCACTGAATCACTTCTTCTATCTTCTTGGCCAGAGTCCAGTCTTTATCGGTAATGCCCTTGGCACTATGGGTGCAAAGTTTAACGATGACAAAGGCATAAGACACGGTGAGATCAGGGTGATGCCAAGCCGCTTCTGCTAGATGGCCTATGGTATTCACCACCATTAAAGTGCCCTTCCATCCGCTGGTTTTGTATTTTCGACGTATCCAGCCATCTTCAAAATACCAGTGTGGGAATTCAGCAGCAATCTTGGCGTTTATTTCTGCCTCAGTATAAGTACGTTCATTGCTTGACTCAGCCATATTAGACTCCCAGCATTAGTTCCAAGAACATCGAACAGGCAAGCCTGTTTCAACCAATATATCTTCCGAGATTTTCTCACTAAAGGCTGCGTAATCCTGGCGGCCAACGACCCAGGTACTAAAGTTTCTGCCAACAATATAATCGCCGAAATGGTCGTCTACATAGCCATCCTTGGTCAGGCGCTCAAGGGAAACCTGGTCTACGCCTTGTGGCCGCTCAGATTTAACGAGAATCAAATGCTCTGCATTAAGCTTGCTGGCCAGCCAAGCGGCGAGGCTATCGGATGTCACTTGCCATGTGGTGGGAATGGTGTCGTCAGCACAGACCATTTTAGAGGGTAACCAAACAATCGCACGGTGTTGCCAGCCGCGCTCAGCGATTTCAAGCTCACTTTCAGCAGTCACTAGCTTGGGGTTCAAACCTGCCATCAATACCCCAAATTGATCCATCGCCATCACTGCCATCTGGTGGGCTACTGCATCGCTACAGCCACTAATTACTTGTGATTCATGCACTGCATCTGCCAGTATTCCGCCACCAGGAACAATCACGACCTTACCATCACCATGTTGCGCAAACACTTCAAGCCACTGCTTTAACTCTGGCGAACCCAAGAGGCTGCCGCCTAATTTAACAATCCACATGCAAAGCCTTTCTGTATTGTTTTTGTAGTGTATTACGGGGCTGACTTTAGTGAAACAAATTGCTCAATTAAATCACGCTGAAATGCTGCATCAACTCTAGCATAGACGAGGCTTTATCCAAGGTTTCACGGTACTCTTTTTGCATCTCAGAATCTGCAACAACTCCACCGCCCGCCCAAAAGCGAATTTCGCCTTTGGAGTAGACTGCAGTGCGTATGGCGATGTTGGTATCCATATTGCCATCAAACCCAATATAGCCGATAGCCCCACAATAAATACCGCGCTTGTTTGGCTCAAGTTCTTCAATAATCTCTGCGGCACGCAGCTTAGGTGCGCCAGTGATCGAACCGCCTGGGAAACAGCCTTTTAGTAGGTCTATGGCGGTTTTATCTGGTGATAATTGCCCAGTCACGGTGCTGACTAAATGGTGCACATTAGCAAAGCTTTCCAGCGCAAACAGGCGGTCTGCTTTCACTGAGCCAATCACGCAGGTTTTGCTGATGTCGTTGCGGAGCAGATCAACAATCATGAGGTTTTCTGCGCGGTCTTTGAGGCTGGCTTTCAAGTCATCCGAATTTTGCTTATCTTGAGTGCTGTCTGCTGATCGTGGCCGTGTACCCTTGATTGGCCGCGTTTCAACATGACTACCCTTCACCTGCAAAAAACGCTCTGGTGAGGCAGATAAAATCTGTAGTTCGGGCAACTGCATATAAGCAAGGAATGGCGCAGGGCTGATTTTACGCAAGTGCTGATAGGCTATCCAAGCATCGCCTGTGGCTTGTGCACTGAAACGTTGAGCAAGGTTTACCTGATAGCAATCACCTTCGTGAATGTAGTGCTGAATACGATCAAATGCCTTCGCGTAAGCAGGTAAATCCATATTGGATTTGACTGCAGAATTCACCTGAAAGCTTGAATTTTCTGATTCAGCAGGCAGGTTTTCTGCATCGAATAGCTTGCATAGCTCAGGCCATTGTTCTTGAGTACCAGCATCAAACTCATGGCTTACTAGCCAGGCTTTTTGCTCTCTATGATCCACCACCACCACCCAATCATAAATACCGATCATCATCTGTGGAATATTTTCGCTATCCAGGGCGAGTTCAGGGATAGTTTCAATACTACGCACCAGATCATAAGCAAAATAGCCTATCGCTCCACCTTCAAAAGGCAACTCAGTGTTTTCGATATGGAATGCGCTAAGTATATTTTTAAGAATGGTAAATGGGTCATCAGTAGAAACCCGCACACCCGTTTTATCTGTGAGTTCCGTACTACCATCTTTGCAGGTAATAGTGATGAATGGCTTAGCACTCATGATGTCGTAACGGCCATACTGGCTCTTTGGCTGCCCGCTGTCTAAATAAACGGCCCAGGGCATATGCACAATGCGCGCAAACAAAGCAGCGCTGTCGCTGGTATAGGCTATTGGATGTTTCAATATTGTGCCCATTAATCAATGATACCTAAAACAGCCACTGCGTATGCTGGCAGGCAGACCGCTGCCCAACGCTGTTCATCAGGAGATTTTCCTTTAACCAAGCTACTGCTTTCTATATATGGTTGATCTAATTGCCTGGCCAATTCACGCACCAGAAAGCTACCAGCACCTGCGCCTACGATAGGAGCTTTTCTAGAGATTAGATTTCGAGAGAGCGAGCGTAATACGGCACTTTTTAAGCTATCTATTTGTGCTTGTTTAAACGCTAGCGCCAGGCTAACCCAGGCATCCATACTGGCATCACTCACATCTTGCCCAATCATACGTGCCAATCGGCGCGCGCTTTCGTGTGGAGTTTTGCCTGCGCCATCAGCGGTTTCTGCCATATCTTCGGCTTCATTCAAATCGCCTGTTAACCTATAAATATCCGCTGTGGTTGCGAAATGTTCTGCGGCTAACTTACGCCACTCGCCAGCAAACGGTATTTGCGCCGTGACTGCCATCAAGGGTGTACGAATCACGCCTGTATAAACCAGTTCTTCATATTGCATACGCTCCGCATCGCTAAAGCCATGATGTTGAGAGGTGCCGTTTGCAAGCAAAATAATATCGGCTGTTGTGCTGCCAATATCAATAAAAATGCCCCCTACAACTTCTTTGGCAACAAAGCTGGCACTGGCATGCCAATTAGCTGACGCAATTAAATGCGTAGATGTTTTAACACTCGTCAGATCAACAAAGCCTTTTGGCCCAGCATAAAAACACACATTATCTGATAAACGCTGCTGCACGCATTCTGCAATCTTGACTACGCCTGCATGACGGTCAGGGAATATATCGGCAAGCTCCCCCGTCATGGTGATTGCATGGCTCGAAGGCTTTTGTTTTAACTGACTGAGGATGTGATCAATAGCAGCTTCAAGCTTATCAATGCCCCGCCAAAGCTGACAAGCGACCTGAATCACCTGTATTGCAACGCCATCGGCATCAATCAAAGCAGCTTTGAGGTGTGCCCCACCGACATCCCAACCCAGAATGGTTTTCGGTGTAGCTGATGAATTAGACATGAAGAGAAATATCCACAATATTGCGCGAGATAGCGGGCAATGAAAAAGGCTGCGTAAAAGATTGATTATAGTCCAAGTCTGCGCCGAACAATTGGAGTATAAGTGCTGCAGGATTGGTGCCTGTAGCTTCGCGCAGACCAACATAAGATGTGGTTAAACGTGGGTTGATTTCAAGTACGTATATCGCAGGATCTTTGGTATCTTTACCACTCATAGTTACAATCAAGTCTATACCGACATAACCAGCCAAGGTCGGTAGTGCAGCAGCCACTTGTTGCGCAATGGCATCAAACGCCTGCCAATACTTCGCCATGCCATTTATGGTGCTGCCAGCATAACTAAAAGGAGCTGCATCGTCTTTTGTATCCAGATCAATTTTTTGGCTGTTGCAGCTTAACAGCCATGCCTTGCCATCGTTGCAAAGCATGGAAATACTGGCCGCAGTACCTGTCTGATAGGGTTGTACGATATGGCTATGAGTTCTTTTTCCAGTTTCTATCCAGTCGATGAGCTTGAGGCCATCTTTAAAATAGGCGCTATCTTCACACCCTGCCCCATCATCAAGCTTTGCCACCCAGCCATCACACTGACTTAGTGGCTGATCTTTAAATTCTGAAAATTTATAGGTGGGAATGGTGGGAATATTTGCAGCGGTAAATGCTTGGTAAGTAGCATATTTTCTGGCCGCTACTTTAATGGAATCCAAACCACATCCTAGTAGTTTTTTGTGCTGCTGTTCAACCATTTCAGTGAGTTTGGTCAATATGCCATTGGTTTCTGGAGCGATAATCCAGACTGCATCTGACTCGACAATGCAGTCATACCAAGTCTGCCAAACATCATCTGTCTGAGATATAGCCATAGCCTTGTAAGCCTTACTTGGTATGGCAAGTCGAGCATCATACGTAGTCAGCACTTGAACATGAGCAATTTCCCCTAAATCTCCAAGCAATGCATCACGCATCAATTCACCTTCGAGGGCTAACGATGCAGGCAGCGCCTCGCGGTATAATCCACCGCCAGTGATAAATTCACATACAAAGATTTTCAAACACAGACCTTACTCATGGAGTTCAATTGAAGATTATCCCTGTCATTGACTTACTTGATGGCCAAGTCGTGCATGCAAAACTTGGGGATAGGCAAAACTATCAACCGATCATCTCGACATTATGCGACTCAAGCGAGCCGCTAGATGTTGTACATGCACTAATGAGATTATACCGATTTGATCGCCTATATATCGCTGACTTGAATGCCATACAAAAGCGCGACAACCATCTTCAGGTCATCACAGAAATTCAACGTCATTACCCGAAGTTGGAAATCTGGTTAGACGCTGGATTGGGTGGGCCTGAAGATATACTTGGATGGGCTAATTTGGATATCAGGTTGGTCGTAGGCAGTGAAAGCTTGATAGATATAGCGGATTACCACGCCATTATGAAACATGATGAGACCAAAGAAATAGTTTTATCCCTAGACTTCAAGCGAGACGGCTATCACGGCCCGCAAGCGTTTTTGCATGAACCTTCGTTGTGGCCAAAAGACGTCATCATTATGAGCTTGCCTAAAGTCGGCAGCGGTTTGGGGCCAGACATTAAGAAGCTCAGCGAGTTTGCTATCAAGAATCCTCAGCATCACTTCTATGCTGCAGGAGGTGTGCGTCATGAAGAAGATTTGTTAGAGCTCAACAAACTCGGCATCCAAGGCGCTCTTGTTGCGAGCGCAATTCACTCTGGCTTACTCAATCAAAAGATAATTAATGAGACCAGCAGCCTAAACCCTTCGCACAAATAAATAACGCCTCTAAAAGAGGCGTTATTTATTAAACTCAGTTTAAAACTGAATTATTTTGCCGCGAATGGGTGTGATGACTCTTTATAAGCCTTCAATACATCAGCAACCTTAGGCTCGCGAGCGACAGCGCTCTTGATAGCTTGTTTAGTTGCTTGATAATTCCACTCTTGAATACGCTCATCGATATCAGCTTTGTGATCGATAAATACGCCAACGCAGATAAATACATCTTCAGCTTCAGCTTCTGGAATGGTGCCATCAGCAACACAATCCATCACGGCCATTGCAACACCGCGTTGCGCTGGGCCAAACATTTGAACTGCTTGTTTACCATTTTTGATGGTCACTTTGTTAAACATCACAGTTGCTGGTTTGGTCATCAGATTAGGAGCAACTACAGCCAACAGGCCGTTTACACCTTCTTTTTGATCGGTCAGTGTACGCACAAAAGCATCTTCTGCTGCGCTACCACGTGGTCCGATGATCAAGTCGATATGGGCTACGTTCAAAAGGTCAAGACCACTGCCGTCTGGACGATTGTCAATAACAAGCGCCTCACCCACTAAAACACGATCAATAACAGCCATTTCATTCTCCAAATATTTAAGTTTCCACAAGTTGAATTATAGAAACAATTGTAGCTTTGCTTGATTAGCGCCGCCGAAAAAGGCTCCCGTCTGTTTAACGTGAGCCGCGAAAAATTTGCTAGATTATTACATATATCTGACTAATTTTATAGGGTAATCGATTCCATATTCAATACATGACATTTATTGCGCATGGCTTAAGTATATAAGTGGTACTCAATAAAAGTAACCAAAACAAAACCGTAAATTATCACATCGAAACAATGTGTAAGTTACGGTTTTATTTGCTTAATCTATCAATTTAATATGACGATGATATGATTTAACCAGATTACTCAAGGTTTGCGTGAATCGCACGCATACCCTCTTCAGTTAAGCCCTTCTTGTCCACCAAAGTGGCGATAGCAGATTCAAGGAATACCAAGGTTGAAAGCTCAAACGTAGTGCCCATCGGCATACCATGCGTTTTAGCGAACAAATCTGTATTGTTAGCGCCAACAGGTACTACTAGGTCAGCTAGGTCAGCCATTGTTGATTTGGCTTTCATGGAAATCACCACGAGTTTTGCGCCTTGTGATTTTGCTTTTCTAACCAATGGCAACAAGGTTTCTGTTTCACCTGAACCAGAAATAACGATGAATAAATCACCGCTTTGAATACTTGGGGTAACGATTTCGCCAACCATGCTAACTTTGTAGCCACTGTGCACCAAGCGCATTGCGAAGAAACGTGAGACTAGACCTGAGCGCCCTGCGCCACCGATAAAAATACGACCAGCTTCATCAACAATCTTCAGCAGATCTGCTTCCAGATTGGTTGGCGTTGCTTTAAGCACGTTGGTGATTTTATCTAAGATGAGTTGCTGAGAAGACATAATAGAAACCTTTAATTAATTAAGTGAAAATAGGATAAACAGTAGGTATAAAGCAAAACCGACCCATAAGGGTCGGTTTTGTGTATCACTACATGCGCTTAAAAATTAAGCACGTGCCAATGATGTGATTTCTGCAGCAGCAGCAGCAGGATCAGCAGCACCGTAGATAGCAGCACCAGCAACAACAATAGTTGCACCAGCTTCAACTACTTGGCGAACTGTAGCAGGCTTAACACCACCAGCAACAGAGATCTTCAGGCCAGTATTTAAACCAGCAACCAAAGCCAAGTCGGTGAATGGAGTTTGACCAGCAGCTTGTTGATCCAAACCGGTGTGAACACCAATGATGTGCGCGCCAACAGCAGCAACGGCTTTAACAACTTCAGCCTTGTTAGGTACATTGATCAAGTCAACTTGCGCTTCTTTACCGTACTTGTTAGCAACATCCACTACACCTTTGATGGTGCCGATGTCTGAAATACCAAGAACAGTAACAATATCAGCACCAGCCTTGAAGAAAGGCTCAGCTTCGTAGTAGCCAGCATCAGCTGTCTTCAAGTCAACCAGGATCTTGTTGTTAGGGAATTTAGCGCGCAGAGTTTCAAGAAGCTTGATACCGTTGTGCTTGATGCATGGGGTACCAATTTCAAGGATGTCTACGTGTGGAGCAACGGTTGTAGCCAATGCTACTGTTGCGTCAAAATCTAATGAATCTAAAGCCATTTGAACTAATGGTTTTGCCATGATACTTCTCCAGTTTGGTTAAAAAGTTAATTGCTTTATGTGTTGGAAATCTATCTTAATTTGTAACTAAATGTTGTGTCAACCTCAAGAGTCGATTCCATCACAGCGGGACTACATTTGAAATTGCTGCATTAAAACTACTACCGAAACAAATAGCGCTGTAAACCAATGATTATACAGCGCTATTTAAGTCAATAGCATTACAGCTTTTCAGCCAAAGCTTTCTCAAGCTTATTTTGATCTACTACGAAACCACGGATGCCTTCAGCCAGCTTTTCAGTAGCCATTGCATCTTCATTCAACGCAAAACGAAACTCTTCTTCGGTCAATCTTGCTGGGGGTGCAGATTTTGCGCCTCCATCTTTTAATACTTGAACCAGTGTACCTTCAGTAGCTGCCAAGTCTTGCAACAGGTTAGGTGAAACTGTCAGGCGGTCGCAACCAGCAAGTGCAATCAGTTCACCAGTGTTACGGAATGAAGCGCCCATTACCACCGTTTTGTAACCATGCTCTTTGTAATATGCGTAGATTGCGCGTACTGAAACCACACCTGGATCTGTTTCCTGTGTGTATTCGGTGCCTGGATTCTTAGCCTTGTACCAGTCAAGAATACGGCCAACGAATGGAGAGATCAGGAAGACGCCAGCTTCAGCACAAGCACGTGCTTGGCCAAAACCGAACAACAAGGTCAGGTTACATTGAATGCCTTCTTTTTCCAGAATCTCGCCAGCTTTGATACCTTCCCAGGTAGAAGCCAACTTAATCAGTACGCGCTCTTTACCTACACCAGCTTCTTGGTAAAACTTGATGAGCTTACGGCCTTTAGCAACCATTTTTTCGATGTTGAATGAAAGACGTGCATCCACTTCAGTTGAGATACGGCCTGGTACAACTTTAGAGATTTCAATACCAATCAGCACTGCCAGCTTGTCAGCAGCGTTTTCGATTTGCGCTTCTTTGCTGCCGCCTTGAGCTTTTGCATAAGCAATTGATTCTTCAATCAGGTGAGCATACTGAGGCAAAGTGCTTGCCTTAAGTAGCAAAGATGGATTGGTTGTAGCATCGACTGGCTTAACAGACTTAATAGCTTCAACATCGCCAGTATCTGCAACGATAGTGGTGATGGCCTTCAATTGATCTAACAGATTAGACATTAATGCTCCTCCTTAAAACGATCTATATAAACAAAGTTAACTATATTTGAATTCAGTACGATTATTTGCTGAGGCACAATCCCCTTTTGAGGGAGTTGCATGTGAATGCAGCCTGCAAATAGAGTTGCGATGTGGGCAACGATATTTCATGAGCTAATAATCCAATTCCTACTCATGAAACGATTATTAAGCTATCCAATGAGTATAACCGAAAATCGATGATTACTACACACTAGGCTAGCAAGACGGCTTGAGTATGTCGTTAAGCCTGCTTCAGTATATTTTGCAGATAGCTGGCGAGAACAGTAGCCACAGTAAGGTCTGCACTGGTTCCTGGGTTGATTTTTTCAGACTTGAGCGCTGCGTCAAACTCTAGCAAAGTACGTTGATATTGCTTGGGATTTTCCTGCTCCAGCAAGCCGTATAAATACTCAGCCGCTCGTTGCTGAATTTCAGCGCCTTTGCTAGCGCCATATTTGCGCACGATATGGCTATCTGGAAAGCCAGCCATAAACGCCAGATGCACCGCACTCACCGCCCAAGATTCATTATTCCAGCGCGACATTGCTGATTCATACTGCGCCAAGCCAATATTAAAAATCTCAGCAAAACTATTGCTGTATTGCTTTGCTATCAAGTCGCGTTCTTCAGCAGCCTGCATGGCAGATAACAAGGTAACAGTCGGCTGCGCATGTATGTCATGCTCATTAGCCTCGCCCAAACCAGCGGGCGAAGCTTGCTCTACCGCCTGATAGGCTAGTATTGCATCTTCCACGCTGAGGTTTTGCAATAGGCTTGCTAGAGCCACTCTCAGTGATGGATGCTTGTCATCATTATAAGCAAGCAGGCTGGCTTGAATCATGGGAGCAGCTAAAAGAATGATGCCAAGGTTGGTATTGCAATTAACCGCTTGCCAGGTTGCTTGTACGGCGGCTTTAATACGCTGACCAACACCACTATCTGTCTTAGCGATGACAATTGCAGAAGCCTCAGCACTTAGAATGAAATCTTTGACCACCATGCCGTGACCATCGGCAAAGATATGCACATTACCAGGCTTGAGCGCACTTAATTCGGCAAGGCAGGCATCTTTATAAGCTTGAGCGACTTCTACCGCAAAATCAGACAGTGACATCAGCGTCAAGCAGAAGCATAGAGCGGAATCACGTTATTGCTTTGGTCAACATTCAGCAAATGGTCAACCAGCACCTGCGCAATATCCAGCTCAACAACGCTTTGTAAACCACGCCAAGCGGGGATGCTGTTAACTTCCAGCACATAAAGCTTACCATCACGGTCGCGGATAATATCGACGCCACAATAATCAATCTCTACCGCCCGTGCGGCAGCCTCGGCCAGCGCGTTCAATTCATTGAGTTCACTGGTATCGGCAATTGCTTCGCTGCGTGCTCCCATGGCCATGTTATTGACCCAGCTATTGCCGCGCCTAACCATGGCACCGATGGCCTTACCATTGATAATAAAAACGCGGTGATCGTGCCAGCGCCCTTCTCCACTATCGATATAACGTTGCAGGTAATATAGGCCATCCACATGCTCATCCATCGGCACGGGCAAGCTATCGCCAGCAACAATTTTACGCACACCTTTGCCCTGTGAACCGAACAAAGGTTTGATTACGAGTTGGTGGCCAGCGCTAATCTGCTCCGCAATCACCTCATGGGCCTGCTGCCGCGATTCGCATATCCAGGTCGCAGGCGTTGCTACCCCATGGTGATGTAGCAGAAAACTGGTCATGGCTTTATCAACGGTGCGCTCAATCGCACGACCATCGTTATAAACCCTGACACCTAGCATTTTCATGGCATGCAAAATATCCAGCCTGACAATGACTTGTTGCAAAGTGCCGCCAGGCACGCCACGGACGAAAGCATAATCTGGCAGATGCTGTTCGAAACCAGGGATGCGAATAATAGGATGTGGCTGCGCTTGAGATTGCTCGAGTGAAATCTGGCAATCTTTCAGAGAGACGAACACGGCCTCAAAACCACGCACGGCAAACGCCTTTTGCAGACATTTACCATGCCAGCCCGGGTCATCCGTAAAAACCGGGACACGATGATTTAATGGGCGATTAGTCAATTCAGAAACTCACTTCTTAAATATTAAATTAATATATTAAGAAGAATATCCAAACGATTGATCAATAAGACTTTCATTTAACTTACCGCCAACAAAACTCTTGCCAGAATCGACAGCGGTTACAGTGACAGCGGCCGGGCTAAATAAGAGAGGATCAATCTTGTAGAAATCCATATTGACGCTTTTGAATACTTCAGCAAATGGACGGCCATAATCACGCGAAGAGCTGCTAGGCAATTCAACAGCTAGTTTAGCTGCTGCTTCGTCAGACCCCTTAACAAAAATATGCGCGTGACCACCGAACAGAATAGCGTCATTAGTGCGGCCCATGCCAATTAGAAAATCAGGTGCTGGCGGTGGTACTGGCGCACTGGCCATACCGTCAACCACGTGATCCAGCGGGAAATGTAAGGTGTGAATCTTGTGCATGGCCACTTCAAGTACGCGAGCAACAATCTGCACACTACCCGCAAGGCTGCGTGTAGGCGTCAGAATAAATGTTAGCTTGTCAGCCGCAACCCCAGTATCACGCGATACCTTTTCAATCACTTCAGTTGGTGGCACTTTATCGCTTTCGAGTACCAGACAAGCGGAATCAAACTTATCTTTATAACCAAGCTCTTTATATAGCTCTTCACGACCAGCAAGTGCACGACCTGGGCCTGAGCCCAATGAAAAGAATTTTTCATGCGAAAGACTCCAGCCGGCGTATTGGCTGCCTAGACATGAGAGGATAGGATTATTCGAGTGGACAGATAGCATCCATGGCCAGTGAGCAAAGGTCGCCGAATTATGCAAGCTGACATGACCAAGACCACCCATACAGATTTCAGCGACCAGACGCCCTACTTCGAGTCCGCCTGGTGATTTGATACCTGCATCAATAATGGTCGCACCTGTTGCATGCTTCTCTACGCCAACCCGCAATGCAGCCGCATTGTCCACGAGATATTGCACCAGAGGAGCAGTTAGTTTATTTACACTAGGCCAGTTGCTACTATCAATTTGCACGTCACTCATTTACGGCTCCTTCATCCACAATTATCTAGTTATTGTAATTACGCTTTGTAGCGAAATGACTCAATTCATTCTGCAATATTATCGCACGTTGTCGCGCCAGTTTTTCTGATTTTATTGCATCTTCTGCAGAAGCCAACACCGTACATAATGGTGTGTCTGCCAACACGAAGAAACCCGGTAGCGGCCTATCCATGACCCATTGAGGCCAGTCAAATTGGGCAGGAATTACCAGATCATGCTTGGCATATACCACCAGATGAATTATCGATTCTGAAGCGGCTTCCTGGTCTGGGAAACCCATCAAATCCAATTCGAGGCGTTGGCAGGCAAGCATATGCATCCTGAGTAAATCCGAGCCGTGCGGGGAGAGACTAAAACTTGCGCTTAACCGTGGGTTGATTTCCAGCACATGCAAAGACTCATCATCCACTAGAAAATCCAGGCTGTTCAAACCAACCAGACCAAACCACTTGGTCAGCTTGAGCACGGCGTCTGCAATGCCTGTTCGCAATTCGGAAGAGAGCTCAATGCCAGAAATCAAGCCACCATAGCGATAAGCATAACCATCCAGTTGCGGCGCCAATAACTGGCGCTGGAACGATACAGTTTTGACCTCTTGGCCATTCGCCAGAAACAGGCAGGAAAGCGGAATGCCTGACACATGTTTTTGATAATAAACATGTGCGGAAGGTATCAAGGGCATTTCATTACTGTAAGCCTTGATATGCATACCGCCAGAGCCGCCAACTTGCTTGACTAGCCAGGCATCCATCACATCGTCAGGTGGACTAAGCATAATTTGCGGAACAGAAATAGCTGATGCCTGGCAAGCATTGAAAAACACTTCAGGGTCTTTAACCGCAGCAACCGTATCGGCTGTATTGCCTAGCACTAGCGTGTGTCGCGCTATCTCATCAAGCAAGGCCGGCTGCATTTCAAAACCGCTGCCATATAGAAAGTAATCTGGGGCAAAGCTCTCCATGGCTGGCAGCAGCCGACTGTGTATATCTTCCGCGACAAATCCACCGTGCTGATAATCCAGCACCAGCACATCATGTGCAGCATCACGCGTTTCGCAATCACCAAAAACATCGGCAGCAAGCACTGTATGCCCTGCTGCCGATGCAGATACTACATAAGGGCGGGCATTCGCCGCCGCTATTGCCAGCTTGCTAATCGTCTATACCAGATCTTTACGAGCCAGCTCGAACGCAGTGATGAAGTCGATATAAACATGGCTCTGACCTTCCAGCATGCGCTTGAACAGGCGTTGCTGAGTCTGGTACTTGATATTGCCAATGGCCAGCGCGCCAATTCCGTAAACATTTGTGCTTTCGATCAACACACCATCCGCCATGACACCAACACCTTCAGCACCCGTAGGTGGTACAGCGTTCACATCTGCTACGACCTTAAGGCTCTTGGAGGATTTCATCTGATCAATAGTCAATACGCGCACACCCGCGGCCGCGCAGCAAAGTGCCACGTCGGTATTTTCCAGCACCTTTTGCTTCAACTCATCGGTACTGCCGTCGACATATTGAATGTTGGTGCCATAACGCTTGTTATAGGCCTCTGCCTTGGCTTGTACGTCAGCCACTGTACGGTGTGCTACCAGTTCAACCGTTGCACCGTATTTAGCTGCAATCACTGCTGAACAGCCGCCGACGGGGCCAGTAGCGCCAAACACACTGACCTTGCGGCCATGCAAATCGCCACCGAAATGCTTGTTCAAGAGTTGTTCAACGCGTGCCATCATCGCGGCAGAAGTGGTAAATGCACCTGATGGATCAGCGAATACCGAGATCTCAAATGGTGGCACCATAGATTTTCTTGCTGCTTCCAGCATGTCCATGGCTAGATCTACATCACGGCCGCCAATCAGCATGCCAGTGCGCCATACACCGCGTGGGCCGCGTGAGAAAATCGCATCCTGCACTAGGCCAGTCACTTCATTTGGCTGCACATTGGTGTATTGAGCAATCGCATCGTAACCTGCGTCATATGCCATATTCACGTCAAATGGGCTTGCATTCTTCGCTGGTGTGATGAAATGTAAGATATACGGTTTTTCCACTTTCGTTCCTTCCATGACTACTCCTCTTTCAGTAAGTTTTTCTTGCGACAATTTTTTGCTTGGCAATTGCCTTGCTTCGACAATTGGCGTTTTATTTGGAATTGCTTTTAAATCCTTGTCGGATGCTTTCAAATCAATTCCAAACATTAAAAACTGGTGACTAATGCCCCTTCATTGCGGCCTTTACAAAGCATAAAGCCTAAATCGCTATCAGTATATCTATTCTGTAAGTCCACTAGCAATTGTGATGCTTGAAGTTCATCGGCAAAAATCGCAAAACCTGTAGGTCCCCAAGAACTCTGCCCCATACATTGCACACCTTGCGTTTCCAGCCACCCCAATATCTGGCTGACTTTTTTGCTGGCATAGCGCCCGCCCTGCGCAGGTGCGAAATGATCGCCTGTACGCTGTTGCAACTCACGAATGGCCAACCCAAAGCTGTGCAAATCTTTTTCAGCCAATGCAGGTAGCGCTTGCATCAACACATATCGACACAACGTTGCTGCGCTCTCAGCCGAAAACTCTGGCAAGTTTCGAAACGCCTCGACCTCCTGATTACCATGCACACCGCGCAAGCCATGGTCATAAATCAGGATAATGCGCCATTCTTCAGGGAATTCAGCGCGCGCAATCACAGGTGGAATCTCAGTCTTTTCAGCGCGGCCACCATCAATGATGACGCCTCCAGCGGCAAACGTTCCCAAGCCTATGCCAGAGCGTGCGCCACGCTGCGTCATCAAGGCAATATCTTTAATAGTCAAGTCGAGGCCGTAGAGCTCACTCATTGCCAAACCAACCGCCAATGCGAGCTGCGTGCCAGAACCTAATCCGGCATGTTCTGTAATTAATTGTTGAATGTTTAAATGTACACCACCCTCTAAATCAAGGGATGTAGCAAGATGTTTTGCCATGCTCAAGGCACGTTGACCTGCTTGATGCGCGCTTGCATGACCCTCAACACTAAAGCCATCAGCCTTGAAGGCTTGCAACTCGGTCGCTGGCTCGCTGAGTGAAACCCCTATGCTGCCGAATTTGCGACCCAGGCCGCCATTCAAGTCGAAAAACCCCATATGCAAGCGCGCAGTGGTCATCACATGGACGCCATTGCGGTTATTTGGGAGTGTTTCTGCAGTCATGAAGTGTGATCTTGTTTAGCCCGTTTGGCAGTATGTGAGATAACAGAAGTGACATTAGCCAAGCCTGCAAAAGCGATATTGTAGCCGAGCCAAGCTGCTTTTAAAATTGAGCGTTGCAATATTAATGATGTAGTGCATTTTCTGACATTGCTCTAGCCTTTGCCTTGACTTAGGCTTTAGTCAAACCGCATAATGATTTTCTGATTTATAGCTGAGTAAAAATGCAATTAATTTGAGTTTCACCACTTAAAAATTTAGCTCTAAACTCAAGCATTCAATAACCAGATATCAGCATAGATATCGCACAATCATTCAGGTTTTAGCGCAAGCCAGGCCTGAAACACGAGAAGGTTTAAAGCATGGAGAATTTTGCCGAAGCTGCCACGATCAATGCAGTGGCTTGCCCCGCCTGCGGTCTGCTCTGTGATGACTTGAGCATAGAGCGCAGCGCCACTGGTTCACTCAATGTAGTCAAGAAAAACTGTGCGAAAAGCGTGGCTTTTTTTGAGCGCCCGTACAAGCCAAGTCAACCGCAGATTGCGGGACAAGCAAGCGATCTTAAGGCCGCTATTGCAGCAGCCATCGCGCTGCTGAGCAAAGCTAAACACCCACTGATTAGTGGCTTGAGCACCGACATCCAAGGCATGCGCGCTGTAATGAACTTGGCGGAATCAGCTAGCGCCACCATCGACCACATGAATGGCAAAAGCAGCATGCGTAACTTATATGTCGTGCAGAACTCAGGCTGGCAAGTCACCACGCTGACCGAAGTACGCAACCGCGTTGATCTATTAGTAGTGGTTGGCACCGATATCGTTAGCTACTTCTCACGCTTTTTTGAACGCATGATCTGGAACAGCGAATCCATGTTTGACCAGGATACTTCCGCACGTGAAGTGGTCTATCTGGGCGGGCAGAACCTGGACACCTCGGCTGGCGTTTCACCCAAAGGTGTTAAACCTACCGTATTGCCTTGCGATTTGGACAGACTACCTGAAGTCACCGCCGCTCTTCGCGCGCTTGTCAGCGGCAAGCATCTGGTTGCAACCGAAGTTGCTGGCATCGCAGTTAGCGACCTGCAAAAACTAGCTGAACGCATGAAAGCCGCAAAATACAGCGTGGTGGCCTGGGTGGCCAGCTCACTGGATATCAAGCATGCCGAACTAACCATACAGAATATTACGGGCACCGTAGAAAAACTGAACCAGACCACGCGCTCTTCCGGCTTGCCTTTGAGCGGAAATGATGGCGATGTAGGCGCATATAACACCAGCAGCTGGATCAGCGGCTATCCGTTCCGCAGCTCTTACCGCCGTGCGCACCCTGATTACGACCCTTACCACTACAGCACCGAACGTATGCTAGACGAGCATGAAGCTGACACCATGATCTGGGTCAACAGCTACAACCTGGATCGCCTGCCGCCAGAAACTGATGTACCAACAATCGTCATCGGCCACCCTGCGATGAAATTCAAGCAAATGCCTGCCGTCTTCATCCCAGTGGCAACGCCAGGACTTGATATCACTGGCACCCAATTTAGAAGCGATAGCTCGGTTGCCCTACCATTAAAAAAACTACGCGAAACTGGCTTACCCACGCTGACCGAAGTACTCTCGGCGATCGAAGCTGGCGTACTAGCTGTTTAGTACACAAATTAAAACAGCGCAGAATTAAGGAACAAGAAATATGTTAACCAAACTCACTGGCGGCAAGGTTTATGACCCCGCGCATCAGATTGACGGCAAAGTCATGGACATATACATCCGTGACGGCCGTATCGTCGATCGTCCACGTGACGATGAACCGATTCATCAGGAATACGATATACGCGGCAAGGTCGTGATGTCTGGTGCGATTGACATGCA
>DATHWP010000038.1:0-2650 GCA_035460505.1 Methyloradius sp.
TACAGCCCAACAGGCGATGCACTTTGGAACTCCGGTACATTTACCTCTATTTCTTTCCCTGAGACCGATAATGGTACTGGAAAAGCTGGATTCCTTTTCGGGTTGGATACAACACAATCTGCACAAGCACAAACCTTCTGGGATGGTGCTAACAGGTTGGGGTTGTCTGCAACGGTGTCCGATGCTACTGGTGGTCATGAAACATTTTTTGCTACGACTACTCAAGTATCACCAGTGCCAGAACCTTCAACCTATTTGATGCTATTTGGTGGCTTAGCATTATTGATTTTGAAAACTAAAGGGCGTTCAATCAAATCAATGCTGAAAGACAGGTCTTTCAATTTTGCATAAATAGCACATATAAAAACGGCGCTTAGGCGCCGTTTTTATTATCTATATTGTGATGAGATTCAGTCTTCGTGCTCATTCTTGAAGTGTCGTCTTACGTACCACACTACGAATATTACACCCACTGCGATGATGACATAATGAAATTCATGGAAATACACTTTAAGGTCTTCCCAATGCTGGCCGAATTTCATGCCGGCGTAACCCAGCACCCAGCACCAGATCAATGAACCCACAAAAGTATAAGCGATAAACTTAGTCATGTTCATGCGTGCGACCCCAGCCGGAAAGGCAATAAAGGTACGCACTGCGGGTAGTAATCTCGCGATAAAGATGATGATGTCGCCATGTTTCTCAAACCAACGGTCAGCCATATCCAGGTCACGTTTAGAGATCAATACATACTTGCCATATTTTTCAGCCAACGGCCTGCCGCCAAACATGCCCACGTAATAGGCGGGAATAGACCCGATAACACAGCCAATAGCGCCTGCCAGCGCAATACCCCATAAGGTCATTTCACCTTTGAATACCAGGTAGCCAGCGAAAGGCATGATGATTTCAGATGGCAAGGGTATGCAGGCAGATTCAATCGCCATCAGCAGCATAATGCCGCCATATCCCATTGTGGAGATTACCGAGATGATAAAAGCGGCGACTGAAGCGAGGATTTTTTCTATCATGATTTGGCGATCTTCAAAGTGGATAAGACATTCTAAAAAAATTCTTTCAATAGCACTTTCACAAATTCGGTACGGTGGTTGATTTCTTCCAGTCCTACAGTGACCCGTAACTTATCTGGTCCATTCATGCGGCAGCGGCGATCGCGTTGTAATAGGGCAATCAATTTAGTTGGGTCAATATCTGCTTTGGGGTTGAATTGCAGTTGAATCGCATCAGCGCTCGCATCGATCTTGATAATGCCTATCGGTTTGGCTGCGACGCGTAATCTGTGGCAAGCCATCAACGCTTCGCCTTGCTCAGGTAATAGACCAAAACGATCTATCAACTCTTCTTGCATATTGTCCAGCTCATCATCATTTATACAGTTAGCTAGACGTTTGTAGATCACTAAACGTTCATGTACATCAGGGCAATATTTTGTCGGCAGCAGCGCGGGCGTATGCAGGTTTATTTCTGTAGTGACGCCTAGCGGTGCATTTAAATCCGGCTCTTTCCCGGCTTTAAGTTGCTTCACAGCGTGGTTCAACATATCAGAATACAAATGGAAGCCAATCTCTTGCATCTCACCACTTTGCGAATCACCTAACAATTCGCCAGCACCACGAATCTCTAGGTCATGCATGGCAAGATGGAAGCCAGCCCCCAGGTCTTCCATTAACTGAATTGCATCCAGGCGTTTTTGTGCCTGTGGGGTTATCTTCCTGTCAGGGTCTGTGAGCAAGTAGGCATAGGCTTGGTGATGCGAACGCCCAACACGGCCACGTAGCTGGTGCATCTGTGCCAGGCCGAACATATCGGCCTTATTCATGATGATGGTATTGGCAGTTGGCACATCAATACCAGTTTCAATAATCGTTGTGCAAAGCAGCAGGTTATAAGTTTGATTATAAAAATCACGCATGACGTGCTCTAGCTCACGTTCGCGCAACTGGCCGTGGGCAACGGCAATACGTGCGTCCGGCAATATACGTTCAAGTTTTTCGCGCATGGAGTGGATGGTGTCCACTTCGTTATGCAGGAAATAAACCTGGCCGCCGCGCTTGAACTCGCGGGTTGCGGCTTCCCGGATGATGCCTTCGGAATAATCGGTGTGGAACGTTTTAATGCTCAAACGCTTTTGCGGCGGAGTGGTGATGACCGAGAATTCACGCAGCCCTTCCATGGCCATACTTAGCGTACGGGGAATTGGTGTAGCGGTGAGTGTCAATACATCGACTTCGGCGCGTAAGGCTTTGAGCTGTTCTTTCTGGCGCACCCCAAAGCGATGTTCTTCGTCAAGGATGACAAGGCCCAGATTTTTGAATTTAACATCTTTCTGGATGAGCCTATGGGTGCCGATGATAATGTCGATTTCACCTGCTTCCAGGCCACGTAGCGCTTCTGCTTGCTCTTTGGCAGTGCGGAAGCGTGAAATCTCAGCGACCTTGATTGGCCATTCGGAAAACCTATCAGAAAAGTTATTGAAATGCTGCTCAGCCAATAGGGTGGTGGGCACTAATACCGCGACTTGCCTGCCACCCATGACCGCGACAAAGGCAGCACGTAAGGCAACCTCGGTCTTGCCGAAGCCTACATCTCCGCACACCAGCCTGTCCATAGGGCGGCCGGATTGCATATC
>DATHWP010000039.1:0-5823 GCA_035460505.1 Methyloradius sp.
GAACACTGGTGATACCAGCATGAATAGCAACAAAGCCATGTAATTGCTTGGTTCACTGACGCCTAGCCCGTTATAGAACCAGCTTTGTTGTTCAAGCCAGCCCAACAATGCCAAGCCAACAAAGCTCATGAAGAACATGATGGCGATACGTTTAATCACATGCTTGTGCTTGAAGTGTCCAAGTTCGTGGGCTAACACAGCTTCGATTTCATCTGCATCTAATCTTTCCAGTAAGGTATCAAAAAATACCACGCGCTTGCTTGAGCCAAAGCCCGTGAAATAGGCATTGCCATGGCTGCTGCGGGTAGAGCCATCCATCACAAATAGGCCTTGTGATTTAAAGCCGCATTTTTTCAACAATGATTCAATGCGGCTTTTCAACGTTTCATCAGCCAAAGGCGTGAATTTATTGAATAGAGGCGCGATGAATGTAGGGGCGATCGCCTGCATGAAGATGCTGAACCCAATCAGTAATGCCCATAGGTAAAACCACCAGTTTGTACCAGCGCTTTTCATCAGCCACAAAGCGGCAAAGAGCAGCGGCACGCCGATGACAAGGAATAGAAGATTGCTTTTAAGCATGTCGATAAAAAATAACTTGGGCGTCATTTTATTAAAGCCAAAACGTGCATCTACTACAAAAGATTTGTAGTAATCAAAAGGCAATTCGATCAGGCTGCTAATGAATAAGGCACTCAAAATCACAAATGCCCCACGCAAAACTTCTTGTTCAGGCAGACTCATGCGCCATGCGCTATCGATCAATTGCAAGCCACCACCTATGGTAAGTACTAATAAAAGAATAGCCTGAACTAGGCCTTCTATTAGCCCTAATTTTGTTTTCGCCGATGAATAATCAGCCGCTTTTTGATGGGCTTCTAGCGTGATATTTTGATCAAAAGCTTTAGGCACCCCTTGCCTGTGGGCTTGCATAAAGCTTATATGCCGGTTACCCAGCCAGATTTTGGTCAAGGTCGTTATGACTAATAAGCTTATAAATACTACGGTAAGGGTGGGTGTCATCATCATTCTTATTTTCGGTTAAACTAGTATGTTAATAGAAGCCTTAATCTATTTAAGGTTCACCAACATTCGCTCAACAGCATATTTTAATGGAAATCATTATGTCACAAGATAACAACAACCTCATCTGGCTTGATATGGAAATGAGCGGCTTACTGCCAGATACTGATAGAATTATTGAACTGGCAGCAGTAGTGACCGATGCTAATTTGAATGTACTCGGTGAATCACCTGTGCTTGTTGTGCACCAAAGTGATGCGGTTTTAGATGGTATGGATGCCTGGAATAAAGGCACACATGGTCGTTCAGGGCTTATTGACAAAGTGAAAGCCTCAACACTGGATGAAGCTGCTGCATCACAAATCATGATCGACTTCTTGAAACCATTCGTTGGTGCTGGAAAATCGCCAATGTGTGGTAACTCTATCTGCCAGGATAGACGTTTCATGGCGCGCTATATGCCTGAACTGGAAGCTTTTTTTCATTATCGCAACCTAGATGTGAGCGTATTCAAAGAACTGGCAAGACGCTGGAAACCTACAGTGTATTCAGGCTTCAAGAAGGCCAGCAAACACGAGGCGCTGGCAGATATCTATGAATCGATTGATGAGCTTAAATACTATCGCGAACACTTCATCAAGCTTGATTAACTGCTGCCTAATTTTGCCCGTGAGTGAATTTCGGGCAAAAAAGTGGGTGCAATAAATGCACCCTAAGGGAGGAGAAGTAAAGCTTTTGAGAAAGCTCGTATATACATAAGCAGTTAATATGCCAACTTTTTAGATTTATTTAAGTGTTTTTAGCTTAACTGCAGCAGATGACAGCTTCATGAAAAACTGAGGTGTTATTGCAATATCTGGCTTTGCAGTTTTAAGGTTGACGTAGCAGCTGTTTGTACAATTCCAGATATTTATGCGCACTTTCTTTCCAGCTTAAATCCTTCTTCATTCCATTGCGCTGTATTTGTTTCCATACCGTTTTATCTTTGTAATAGTACAAACTACGTAATGCAGAGGATAAAAGGTGCTGTGGACTCACGCCTTGCATAACAAAGCCCGTTGCAGATTTGGATTCGACGGTGCTGTCGTTGGTGTCAGTGATTGAGTCAGCCAATCCACCTGTCTTGGTAACGATTGAAGGCGTGCCGTAGCGTAAGCCATACATCTGGTTCAAGCCGCACGGCTCAAAGCGTGAAGGCATGATAAAGATATCTGCTCCTGCCATGATTTGATGCGACAGCTCTTCGTTATAGCCTATGGTGACGCTCACATCTTCTGGGTAGCGTGTAGCCAAGCGCCTGAAGCCAGCTTGTAACTCACGTTCGCCACTGCCGAGTACAGCAAACTGTACTCGATGTTTCAATAGCTCATCAGCGACTGCCAGCACCATATCAAGACCTTTCTGGTTGGTGAGCCTACTTACAATGCCGAATAATGGGATTGACGCTTCTTGCCGCAAGCCCAAACGCTTTTGCAGTGCTTGCTTAACCGCATCTTTATTCGCAAGGTTTTTTGCCGTGTAGGTTTTGACCAGATGTGGATCAGTGGCAGGGTTCCATTCTTCAGTTTCAATGCCATTTAAAATGCCATGCACTTCATGGCGCCTTGATCTCAGAAGGCCTTGCATTCCAAAGCCATAGGCCTCAGTTTGGATTTCATCGGCATAAGTTGGGCTTACCGTGGTGATCATATTGGCGTAATGGAGTCCAGCTTTGAGGAAAGACATCTGGCCATAGAATTCCATACCGTGCATTTGGTAACTTTGTGCTGGCAGGTTGAGTTTTGCTACCCAGTCCGGAGAAAAGTTTCCCTGAAAAGCGATATTGTGAATGCTGAGCACAGATTTGGCGCATTTCACCCCCATATAGTGCATATAGGCGGGCGCTAAGCCTGTTTGCCAGTCATTGCAGTGGACGATGTCTGGTATCCAGTCTTTTAGTGGGCTCATACTTGAGCCTAGTCTGGCAGCCACATAGGATAGTATGCCAAATCTTAGTGGATTGTCTGGCCAGTCATGTCCTGCAGTATCGTTGTATGGCCCACCTTCACGCTGGTAGAGGCTTTCATTCACGATGACGATGACATTGAGGTTTTTGTCAGGCATGCGGCCTTGCATCAGTCTCACACTGCCTATACCTGGCAAACCTTCCAGAATAGTCAGTGGTTGTAGGTCTGCCAGGTTTTTCAATACCGCAGGGTAGCCGGGGATCAGTATTTTGACATCAGCGCCAGATTGGCTGAGTGAGTAGGGTAGAGACCCGCTAACATCGGCCAAACCGCCAGTTTTAATCAGTGGATAAGCTTCGGAGCTAACAAATAAAATGCGCAAGATTGATCTACTTTATTAATAGTGGCTAATAGGCTGGGGAAGCGCTTGTGTTAGCAATGTAGTTTAATTTTGAGACTTATCATACTGATGGCCAGCTTGCTAGGCAACTGGGTAAATTGTTACTCATCGGAGTAATTTAACAGTAAAGCTCGAAAAGAATTGATTTATCAGGCTTTTCTTCTTATAATCACGGGCTTTTCACCACCTTGCTTTACCGCTGTCGCAATGCGGAAAGCTATAATCCAAAAGGAGTACACATGCGACATTATGAAGTAGTTTTTATCGTCCATCCGGACCAGAGCGAGCAAGTGCCTGCGATGATAGAACGTTATCGCACACTGGTTACCGCTAATGGCGGCGCAATTCACCGCCTTGAAGACTGGGGCCGTCGTCAACTGGCTTACCCGATCCAGAAAATCCACAAAGCGCATTACGTGCTCATGAATATTGAAGCCAGCCAAACTGTATTGGATGAACTTGAACATGCTTTCAAGTTTAACGATGCGGTTCTGCGTCATCTGACACTGGCAACCAAAGAGCCAGCAACTGCGCCTTCACCAATGATGAAAGAAGAAAAATCTAAATCATTGATGGGTAAAGAAGAAGCTCCTGTAGCGGTTGAGGCAGTTTAGTTTTAGTTGATTTTTAGGTGAGCGAGAAGCTGGGGACTAACCAATTAGTCATTACTGGTGAGATTGTGCAAATTGCAGAGTTTCGCTACACGCCAGCTGGCATACCAGTATTAAGTTTTGAAATCAGGCATGTGTCGGAACAGATAGAAGCCGACATGCAGCGCAAAGTGGAATGTGAGATGTCTGTAATCGCGATGGGAAAACTAGCGGAACAGACCAGAAACATAAAGCTAGGTGAACTGGTTCAACTCACTGGATTTATGACTAAACGCAGCCTGAAAAGTACACAACTGACTTTACATTTGAATACATTAGAACGAATTAATTAAAGGATTACTAACATGGCACGTGATATGTTTAAACGCCGCCGCTACTGCCGTTTTTCAGCAGAGGGCATTAAAGAAGTAGATTACAAAGATGTAGATCTGCTTAAAGATTTCATCAACGAAAATGGCAAGATCATTCCTGCGCGTATCACTGGTACAAAAGCAAGATATCAACGTCAGCTAACAACAGCTGTGAAGCGTGCGCGCTTCTTGGCTTTGTTACCATACACTGACAAGCACTAAGGAGATCACCATGCAAATTATTCTGTTAGAAAAAGTAGTGAATTTGGGTAGCCTTGGTGATGTTGTGAAGGTGAAAGACGGTTACGGTCGTAATTTCTTGATTCCTCAAGGTAAAGCAAAGCGTGCTACCGAAGCCAATAAGGCTGAGTTCGCAGCACGTCGCGTAGAACTTGAAAAGCAACAAGCTGAGATTCTGGTTTCAGCACAAGCCCGCGGCGAAAAGCTGGCTGGTTTCGTGTTGCAAGTATCACAAAAAGCAGGTGTAGATGGTCGTTTGTTCGGCTCTGTAACCACAGGTGATATTGCTGAAGGCTTAACAGCTAAAGGCTTTGAAGTGGCTAAGGCTGAAGTGCGCTTACCAGATGGTCCATTGAAGATTGTTGGTGACCATGCAGTTAGTATCGCTCTGCACCATGACGTAGTAGTAGATGTCACCATTACCGTGATTGGCGAAGCTTAATCATTAAGCTTTGAATTAAAAAAGGCTGCTTAGGCGGCCTTTTTTATTGCCTATTTTATTCGTTTTCAAAAACACAGGCATTCAAAACACAAGAATATAGAACCAGTTGTTATAATCGAATTTATGGCAGACGAATCCCTAGACGCATTAAAACTTCCCCCTCATTCCGTAGAAGCTGAGCAATCAGTGCTCGGCGGCTTACTGCTTGAAAATGAAGCACTGGATAAAGTTGCTGACATTCTGTCACCAAGCAATTTTTACCGACACGACCATCGCCTGATATTTGAGCATATTGCTAAATTGATAGAGCGCAACCGTCCAGCAGATATTGTGACTGTTGCAGAGTCTCTGGAGAATGCGGCTGAACTGTCTGCCGTTGGCGGTATTGCCTATCTCGGCGCATTGGCACAAAACACACCAACCGCCGCCAATATTCGCCGCTATGCAGAAATCGTGCATGAGCGTGCAGTCATGCGCAAGCTGGTGGAAGTCGGCTCTGATATAGCTGAAAGTGCCTACAGTCCACAAGGGCGTGACGCGCAGCAATTACTGGATGAAGCAGAAGCCAAGATTTTTCAGATTGCAGAGGGTGGCAAGCGTGCAACCGATGGTTTCATCGATATCAAAGTGCTATTGCCACAAGTGGCAGACCGTATTGATCAGCTATTCCAGCGTGATAACCCTAGTGACGTGACGGGTGTTTCTACTGGATATACCGACCTTGATTCGAAGACATCAGGTTTTCAGCCTGGCGATCTGATTATTGTGGCTGGTCGCCCCTCTATGGGTAAAACCGCATTCTCGCTGAATA
>DATHWP010000040.1:0-2240 GCA_035460505.1 Methyloradius sp.
GGCAAGCACTCGCCGATTTGTTTTTGGATACCCTGCCCTACAATGCGCATACCACCGCCAGCGATGCACTATGGATGGGCTTGCCAGTATTGACTTGTGCAGGCGAATCTTTTGCTTCAAGAGTGGCTGGCAGCCTATTACACGCTGCTGACTTGCCAGAGTTGGTGACTATAAATCTGATTGATTACGAAGAAAAAGCGTTAATGCTGGCTACCAACCCTGATCAATTGGGTACCATCAAGAAAAAGCTAGGGATAAAAAACAGGGAATTAGCACTGTTCAACACCGCGAAATTCACTCGTGATATTGAACAGCTTTATCAAGACATCTGGCAAAACTACAGCCAGCAAAAATAGCTAATATCTTACTGCCTGCCACTACCAGGGATAGCGCTACTTAGCATTGCCATAGCACCAATGCTGATATCCGCCACCAGAATTGATTCCAAACCACCCATCTGATTCAAGATCGGCAGCGATACTGTCAAGCAAAAGTCTTCAGTCGCAGTAGAAAGATAAATGCTGGAGATATACGGCTCCAAGCTTTCATTAACCGCATTGTAATAAGCCTGCGCACTGCGATCTACGCCAGCACCGCCAGCCTTGATCTTGCCGTACATATTTGGGTTAATCCAGTTTGGATAACGCTGTATGCCGTTTGAATAGAGTTCGAATACCACCTCAAAAAATGGGTAGTCGGTAAAGCAGCTATCCATGCAATGCGCATCTTCTGAGCGACGATATTTGAGTAATGACTTGAGTGCCTCAAGCGCGCGCGCCTGCCAATCGGAGTGAATGTCCTGCTCTGGCAATACCAGTTTTGGGGTGTCGGCCTCAACCACCACAATACTGCCTATCGTCGATTTACCAATTTTCTTGAGATACGCAGCGCGCTCAGCAGCCGCAACACTGTTTGAAAGCCCGCCTTGGCTACCATTCACTACTGCGATTGAAATACTTGCCACGGGATGTTCACTACCATCTTCGGTTGTGAAAAATCCACGCTCGAGGTCAGAGGCATCATATAAATGGCTAGCAAGATCCTGGAAATGATTAATGACCTCGAGCAATCTGGCTTCAAGCTTTGGATCACTATGGTCAAGAATCAGCACAAAATCATCACCACCAATGTGGCCGACCAGAATGCCAGTACCGCCTTGAAATTCTTGCCTCACGATCTCAGATAACAGGCGAATCATCGCATCGCCACGAATAAAGCCGTAGCGGTCGTTGTAGGCCTTGAAGTGATCGAGATCGATATAAACCAGCTCGGTATCAGGATTATTACGAATACTGATATCAAGCGACTGTCTTAATGTAGGGCCAGTGGTGAGTTGTGTCAGCGGGTGCAGGCTGCCAGTGCTCATTTTGCGGCTGATTAGTTGTGCCATGATTTCCAGCGGCTGCAAGATGCCGATATAAACGCCATCGTCTGAAACCATGATCCAGGGCTCTGCATCACCGCGCTCAAGATATAAACCCCGCGCCAATAATGATGATGGCGTACGTTGATTGATCATTTTGGGCAACGCTTCACAGTAAGCGCCTAATGAGCTCTGCTTTTGCGAAAATACCTTACCGCGGCGTAGCAGTCCGATTGGGCGTAAATTATCAAGCACCACAGCAATTTCAGTATCGGTATTTTCGATAAAGATCTCTCTCGCCACATGCACAGGTGTGTTGACTTCAATGGTCAAACCACGCGTGACAAATTCGGCAATGCGGAATTCATCTGGAATGTGCGAGCGGTGTGATTCATCGCGTTTAGGTAAGTCTGCAACGGCGGCAGATGGCCTGCTTTGCGGCTTGGCAAAATAATAGCCTTGCGCATACACAAGCCCTAAATCCTGGCAATAGTTAATGTCCTCAACCCGCTCCAGGCCTTCTGCTACCACAGTACAGCCCAAGCGCTGCGCCATGGAAATAATCGCCTCAAGCAATACTGTGCGCACCCTGCTGCCTTGTGCTTCATGCACGATGGTTCTATCAATCTTAATAAAATCAGCGCGTACTGCAGCAAGCGTGCGCAAGCCATTAAAGCCTGAGCCCATATCATCCAGTGCAATGCGTAAGCCATGCGCACGGATGGCATCACAAAAACGTGCCAGCAACTCTGGCGATACTTTTTCGCTTTCAACAACCTCAATGACCACATCACGCTTTTCAATGCCATATTTGGAAAGCGCCTCAAGTATCGGGCCAAGCCAATCTTTATTCATGATGGTTTGGGGCAATACATTG
>DATHWP010000041.1:0-10028 GCA_035460505.1 Methyloradius sp.
AGGCACTTACCGGTTATGTCTGGCGTCCATAGCGAATTGGAACCACCCCTTCCCATCTCGAACAGGGCCGTGAAACGATTCTGCGCCAATGATAGTATGCTCTTCGCATGCGAAAGTAGGTCAACGCCAGGCTTCTTATACAAAAAAACCCTATCAGTGATCTGATAGGGTTTTTTCATTTCTGGGACTTAGAAATATAAGTTCTCAAAATTGACACTTATATGATGAGATTATTAAATACAATGAGATAGCTTGTATTTGTAAAGTATTTATTCTATATTGATTGTAAGGTCTTATAGAGAATCATATTTATGCATGCTCCTTTGATTACAAAATACATTTACCAGATTCGTAGCCGTAATGGTGCGATTGTAGATAACTTGCAGATTTATGGCCGTGATGAAGAAGATGCACAACGTAAGTTACAACAGATGTATCGGCATTGTGAGATTCTTGAGACTCGCGTTGTGAGTCCAGAGCGTAGTTCTGTTTCGAGCTACGAAGACATACTTAGCCTGATATCCAATAACTCTTGATTAATCAGTTCATTCAGTAAACTTTTATAGTCTTGTGCGCCGCTACTGTAGGCGCTGTAACGAAATACATCTAGCTTGTATTGTGGGCTTTCTGCAACAGCTACATTTTCTGAAATAACAGTTTCACACACGTCATTACCAAAGCTGATTTTGGCTTGCTCATGCACATCAAACGTCATTTTTCTTCTTCTATCGTAACAAGTCATTAAATAGCGTCTGTTTATGCGTTTTTTTAGAACGGGCTCTAAAGCTTTCAACGTCTGCTCAACCTTTTGTGCGCCTTGTAGTGACAGAAAATCTGAAGCGATAGGGATAATCAGCAAGTCTGCAGCAAAGATGGCACTGAGTGAAAGTACACCAAGATATGGGCAGCAATCAATCAGTGTGACCCGAGGTGACCATTGCTTATCTGATGCTTCAAGACCTACTTTAAGCTTATTCAGAACAGCTGGGCCCTTGCCAAATATAGAATCCACCTTAATCAATTCACGATGCGATGGAATCAGACGGCCAAGATGGCTCCAGTCTATTTCAAGTTGATACAGTGGCTTGTTATCTTGATAGAACGAAAACAGGCTTTGGTTCGGGCTTTGTGGTGCTTGCGCATGCATATTGGTCAGATGCGCTTGCGGATCCATATCAATGACTAATGGTGGGCTGTCATTGATATTCAGTGCAGCTGCTAAATTAAGTACAGTAGAAGTTTTGCCTACCCCACCTTTTTGATTGAATACGGCGATTCTTGTCATTGTTTGCGTGTTCCTACACCATCGTCTTCAATTGCGAGGTCAGGGATATGATTGAAAGCAATACGCATAGGAGCATCACCGATAGCATTGTGGGCACCACCAAAATATACCGTATTTTTGCCATATCGCATATTTAGCTTATCTAAAGTGTTATTGAGTGACGATATTGGTTTTGCAGGCAATTGTGGAGCACGTAATTGAGGTGAGAATAAATCTAGTGCACGAACGCCTTCTTCTACCAATCCACCGAGCACAACGCCGATTTTAAGTGAGATAAGTCTATCGTTAGGGTAAGTCTTCCATATCTGTTCTAATGCTTGCGTGAGAATCAAGGTGTCGTCAGTAGGCGCAATTGCACTTTCGTTAGACCAGCTTTCGCGATTGATAAATCTAATATGCACTTGAATAGTGGTTGCTTGCAGCTGATAGCTTCTGAGGCGCATGCAGGCTTTTTGTAATAAGCGGTGAAGTACAGCAATAGTTGCCTCTGGGTTGCGCAACTCAGGTGGTAATACATGAGAATGCCCCAAGCTCCGTCTGGGATTTTTGCGCTCAGTTGGTTCGAATCCACGCAGCTTATCATACATCACCTCGCCTTCTATACTGCCCCAGGCAGCCCGTAATTGCTGGCGATTGGCAGAGTATAAGGCCTGTATGGAATCAATATCAAAGACCTGCAAACGCTGTTCCATCTTATTGCCTATGCCACTTAAAGCACGTATAGGCAACTTATAAAGTTTCTCTGGTAACTCATGCGATTGCAACACGACACATCCATCTGGTTTTTGCATATTAGAGGCAAGTTTTGCTAAAAACGTATTGGGTGCAATGCCGATAGAACTACGAATGTATTCGCCAGCCTGTTGCCGCAATGCCGATTTTATTTTCTGTGCTAATGCCAAGGCATTTTCATATATCTGTTGGCTGCCTGTAAGTTTGCAGACCATTTCATCAATAGATAAAACTTTCTCAACATGTGTACATGATTCAACGATATCAATTAGCTTATGGTGATACCTTACATAGAGTTCTGGTCGTGCTTGCACGAATATAATGTCTGGACAAAGCTTGCGAGCTTCGTGCACTTTAGTGCCTGTTTTTACGCCATATTTCTTAGCCTCATAACTGGCAGCGATACAGCAAGTGGTCTCAGCCATCACCGGCAAAACCCCAACTGGTTTGCCGCGTAGTTGAGGTACTTCCTGCTGCTCTACCGAAGCAAAGTAAGAATTAAAATCAACGTATAAAGCGCCTAACTGCATGTTCGTATGGATTCAAATAATGGTGAATGATCAAAAATAGAAATTAAAAGCGTAAGGATTGCACTAATCGGCCTGACTAATATCATACCTGTATGCACATGATTGGAGAGTAATGAAATGAGTGAAAAAGTCGCAATATTTGCAGGTGGTTGTTTCTGGTGCACTGAGCCTGTTTTTACACAATTGATCGGCGTTAAGAGTGTGGCCTCTGGTTATATCGGCGGCCATACTTTAAACCCTACTTATAAAGAAATATGTAACGGCGATACTGGCCATGCAGAGGGCATCAAGATTACTTTTGACGATGAAAAAATATCGTTTGAGGAATTACTCGAGATATTTTTCTTGGCGCATGACCCAACAACGCCTAATCGGCAAGGCAACGATATTGGCACACAATATCGCTCAGCCGTTTTCTGCCAGGATGATACACAGCGTGAAGTGACCAAGGCGGTGATTGCCAGAGTGGATGCTGCGCAACTATGGCCTAAACCAATCGTGACGCAGATTAACGGTGCTGAGATATTCTATCCAGCAGAAGATTATCACCAGTATTATTTTGCCAAGAACCCTAATCAGCCTTATTGCTTGGCAGTGGCCGCGCCCAAGGTAGCCAAGATACGTGCAAAGTATGCTGAACAGATTAAATCGGACTGAGCTAATTAGATGCCACGGCGGCTTAGCCACTGCATACGGAAGAAATGTAAGCCCATGCCAAGGGCAATCAAACCCATGATGCCGACTGCAATCCAGAAACCGAACTCGTCTTTTAGTAATGGCATTTTGTCGAAATTCATGCCAAATATGCCTGAAATCAAGGTGGCTGGCATGAACATCATGGTCACTACCGTCAGCGCGCGTACTTCTTTATTCAGTTGATTGCTAATGGTGGAGAGGTAGATGTCCAGCATGCCTGCCAGCAGGTCACGCACGGCCTCTAGCGACTCAATCACATGCACGGCATGGTCGTATATGTCGCGCAGATAAAGTACGGTGCTGGCCTCAAAAAAGCCCTCGTCATTGCGAATCAGGTTGTTGATCACTTCACGTGTAGGCCATACGCCACGTCTAAGCTCCATGCTTTCTCGCTTAAGTGCCTGGATTTTCTGCAATAAAGATGGTGACGGCTTCCGCAGTAGTTTTTCTTCTAGCGTTTCGCAATGCACACCTATATCTTCGATGATGCTGAAATATTGATCCACGATGACATCAATCAGCGCATATGCCAGATAATCTGATCCTGCCTGCCGAATTTGTACACGGCCATTGCGCAGGCGTTCACATACTGGCTCAAAGCACTCTGTCACTTGTTCTTGGAATGTCAGTACAAAATGTTTCCCCAATATCAGGCTCACTTGCCGGGAGAATAAGTTGTTAGTCCGTTTGAACTCGAAGTCGCGCAGTACGATATATAAATACTCACCATAGCTTTCTACTTTCGGGCGCTGATCAGTATTTAAAATATCTTCAAGCACCAAGGGGTGCAGATTGAACTGCTTGCCTATTTCACTGATGAAGTTGGGATCCTGGATTCCTGATAAATTCAGCCATATCTTGTTTTTTTCATCTGGTTTGATATTGGCTAGGTCTGCAATTTCTATCATTTTTTCGCTCAAATGATCTTCACAGTAATCAATCAGGCTCAATGTCGGTTTTTGGGTGGTCATTTCACCCATGTAAACGAGCGAACCTGGAGCCATTCCGATTTTATGTTTTTTACTTTTTTTCATCTTTAGCCATCGTCTATAAGGTTTGTGTCTATATTGAATAATAGCGCGTTTCTGCTGGCGTGCTTTTCAACATGATTGTCGATTTCCCAGCACGGATTATTCGATACATTGACGTTTTCTCAGAAAAATCATTCGTTCTCTACAAGATTTATCATAAATAATCGTGGTTTGATAGTAATTCGAGCCAGTTTATACAAAGCCTGACCTCACAACAGTAAGTTTGTTCAACCGTGCCTTCTGGCATGTTCTATGCTGCTATTACAGGGCTTCAGCACATATTCATTACAGCAATATGGTAATAAGCCTTAGAATATTAGTAATACTGATGACTTAAACTAAACATTTAACCACTTGTCAGTATTGGACGAGTATTTAACTAAAACAACAAAGATCTATTAACAAAACTAATCAACTCATGTCCTCGATCCATACTTTCGCCAAAAAGCTAGGCAAACAATTGCATATCGTATTGCTTGTTTGTTTGTTCATTCCAGCCATGACAGATGCCGCAGGGTTGGGCAAATTAAAGGTGAAATCTTATCTGGGTGAAACGCTGGATGCAGACATTGAACTAGTCGAGACAAGTACAGATGAGTTACCTTCATTAACGGCGCGCATCGCTAATAATGATGAATATGTAGCGGCTGGATTACAAGAGAGTGTTGTTCCCACAGGTATTAAAATCAACGCGGTGCAACGTGCAGATGGTGTACGAATTCTGCACTTAACCAGCACACGCCCAATCAATGAGCCATTTCTTGAGCTCTTGATCAGTGTGAATTCTGAAACCTTACACTTGGTCAGGCAGTACACCATGTTGCTTGACCCGCCAAACAGCAAACTGGGTGACGATGGCAACCCATTACCAACTAGCACTAATCAATCACCTATAGCATCGCGCACTTATGAGATGATTAATCCATCTGGTGCGTCGAATGTTATGTCGCCTTCGGCTACTCAGTCAGCTAAAGCAAGAAGAAAGGCTGCCCGTGAGGAGTCTAGTGGTTTAGATAGTAGTAATCCAGATAAAAGTACAGAAGGCTCGCAACTCGCAGAAAAATCAGTAAAAACTAAGCGTCATTTGCAACCTGTTCAGCCAGAGCTATTAGATAGGCCAGTTGAAGCCAAATCAGCAGTAGTAGTGTCGGGCGATGCCCAGACTTACTTGACACAAAAAGGTGATATTTTCGGTAAAGTTGCCCAACAATATCAGCCTGCAGGCGTCAGCCTTAAACATGTCATGGCCGCATTATATAAAGCGAACCCTGATGCATTTTTGGATGGTGATATTAACCAGCTAAGGGCGGGGCAGGTTCTACGCATCCCCGATATTGCTGGCACACAGTCAAACCGTGCAGACACTGATGCAAATAGTAATGAAGTGAAGCCAACGGCAAAAACTACCGCCAATATTTCAAACAAAACAGCAGATGCTAATGCTGGCTATGTGCTCAAAATATCGCCAGGTGATGCCAACCCTAAAAGCGATGAGCAGGATAATAATCAAGCGCGTATCAATCAGTCCGCCCCAAACGCGCAAAGTGCTGTGTCAGTTACACAGCCAGCTCCTGCAGCCAGCATTGTAGAGCCTGCTAATAGTGAACTGCCACCGCCAGCAGACCCTTTAACACTGCCGCCTGCGTCATCTGTCGCTACACAGCAAGTGCCAGTGGCAGCGGTTGCGCCAGTAGTCACCCATCCATCATTTACCCAAAATCTATTCAGTAATTTGCAGTGGATATTCATCGGCATGTTGATTCCAGTGAGCATCTTTCTACTGGTATTTTTATTGAATAGGCGCCGCCAATCCAATATGTGGCGTTTACAAGAGGGTGTGTTTGGCAGCATTCAGGCCTCAAAGTCCACACTAGAAAACGCAGATACGATATTGGGCCAAGAGGGCACCTCTATTAATGAAGATGCCTCCAATATTCAACATGATTCGCTGCCTCAAGCTGTGCATCCACACGATCAAACCATCATTGATATTGATGAAATTGATCCATTAGTTGAGGCAGAAATCTACATTTCATATGGACGTGATGAGCAGGCTGAAAGCATATTGACCCATGCGTTGGAAAATACGCCAGAGCGCCATGAGCTCTCATACAGATTATTAGTGATATACGCTGGCCGACATGATCTTGCCTCGTTTGAACGCTATGCAAAGGCGGTCAAAGAGGCCGCCGAGCGCGGGAATGAAGAGGATGTGGTGATTTGGGGTAAGGTAGCTATTCTTGGTTCGCAAATCGATTCAGAAAACCCACTCTACGATATTGAGCACATGCAGTCAGGTGCGCTAGACGCCGAGCCAGCATTGCCAGCTAGTAATGTGGTAGCAGCGCCTGATATGGGTGTTGACGAAGATATAGACCCATTTTCTGAGACATCGCTAGCAGCGGCAGAAACGCTGGAGTTTCCACCATTAGAAATGAATGCGCCGCCCGCCAAACGATTCCAACAATTGTCACCCACAGATCAATTGCCAACGATTGAGCAACACATTGAAGCTGAAGACCATCTTCTGGAGTTCACCCTGCCAGAGCCAGCTTCTACAGATGAAACGCCTAAGCTGGCCGTTGTTAAAAAATCTGCTAAAACCAGCACAAAAAAATAGCCAGCTAAAAGCTGGCTATTGATTCGTTTAGGCTAACTTGTTGCCGCCTTTTCCACATTAAAACTCTCACCCGTCGCAAAAAAAGCACCGCCCGCGGTGTAATGCACCGTGCGCAACTCATCATGGTCATCAAAATGCCAGCGCCCGTTTGAAAATACGCGCTCATCAGCATAGGCCGCCACGACTTCAGCAATAAACAGATCATAAGTATCTTGGTTATGCGGCTCAGAAATCACCTTGCACTCTAGCCAACCCACGCAGCCATCTAATAAAGGTGCATTGATATGCGTGGCTGGCGTTACTGATAAATTCCAGTGCGAAAATTTATCCTGTGACGGCAACTGGCTAGCCGAGATTGAGCCCACATTCATAATCACATCCACCTGTGAACGCGTAGGCAGTGAAATCGCAAACGTGCCAGAAGCCTCCACCAGCTTGCGCGTACTGCTGGTCTTATCCAGCACTACCAGCAATTGCGCAGGGTTAAAATTCAGCGGCATATTCCAGGCTACGGCCATGATGTCGCGCTTATCTTCATGCGCTGCTGACAGCAACACGACTGGGCCGTGGTTGAGCAGACGGTAGGCCTTACTCAGTTCTATGGGTTTGATCATTGTAGATTTTCTTTAATTGATTACTTCTGCCAAGCATCCCGCAAAGTCACGGTGCGATTAAACACTGGCTTGCCTGTCACACTGTCTTTTTGATCCGCCACAAAATACCCGTGCCGTTCAAACTGGAAGTGATCTTCTGGTTTTGCATCTTTCAGCGCCAACTCGAGTTGTGCGGTGATGGTGTTGATGGAGTTAGGGTTGATGTCGTCAAGATAGTTCCTGTCGCCAGCGCCCGGATGCGCTTCTTTGAACAGGCGGTCATACAGGCGAACTTCAGCAGCATAGGCGTGGGCGGCTGAGACCCAGTGAATGTTGCCCTTCACCTTGATGGCATCTGCTCCCGGTGTGCCTGATTTGGTATCTGGCAGGTATTCGGAATGTACTGTGGTGACATTGCCTGCGGCGTCTTTTTCAAAGCCAGTGCATTTGACTACATAGCCGTAGCGCAGGCGTACCAAGCCATCGGGGACTAGCCTGAAATAGCCTTTTGTGGGCTCTTCCATGAAGTCTTCGCGTTCTATCCATAGTTCTTTGGATAGTTGCACTGTACGCTTGCCCAGCTCTGGTTTGAGTGGATGGTTGGGGGCGAAGCAATCTTCACTTTGCCCGTCTGGGTAGTTATCAATCAACAGTTTGATAGGGTCGAGCACGGCAATGCGACGTTCGGCGCTTTCATTCAGTGTTTCGCGCATGCAGTCTTCAAGGATGGTGTATTCAATCCATGAGTCAGCCTTGCTAACGCCAATGCGGTCTGCGAACAACCTGAAGCCCTCAGGTGTGTAACCGCGGCGGCGTGCGCCTGCCAGCGTAGGCAAGCGTGGATCATCCCAGCCCGAGACGTAATGGCCTTCTACCAGGTCAATCAACTTGCGTTTTGAGAGCACGACGTAAGTGAGGTTGAGGCGTGCGAATTCGTATTGTTTAGGCAGCGGGTCGGAAATCAGGCCGCCATCGCGTAGGTTTTCCAGCAGCCAGTCATAGAATGGTCGTTGGTCTTCAAACTCCAGTGTGCAGATGGAGTGGGTGATGCGCTCCAAAGCATCTTCCACTGGGTGGGCAAAGGTATACATCGGGTAGATGCACCATTTGTCGCCCGTGTTGTGGTGCGTGGCGCGTTTGATGCGGTAAATGGCAGGGTCGCGCAGATTGATGTTGGGCGAAGTCATGTCGATTTTGGCACGCAGGATCATGCTGCCGTCTGCATGTTTGCCATCGCGCATTTCGCGGAATAATTGTAGCGACTCAGCCGCGGGTCGGTTGCGCCAGGGCGAATCTTTACCTGGCTCAGTGAGTGTGCCGCGATTAGCGCGCATCTCATCGGCGGTTTGCTGGTCAATATAGGCGTTGCCAGACTCAATCAGGTATTCGGCTGCGCGGTACATGAAATCAAAATAATTGCTGGCGTAATACAGATGCGAGCTGCCAAAGGCATCCCAACCGAAGCCCAGCCATTGCACGGCATCTGTGATGCTATCAACGTACTCTTGTTCTTCTTTTTCTGGGTTGGTGTCATCAAAACGCATGTGGCACACGCCGTTGTAATCACGCGCCAGACCAAAATTCAGGCAGATGGATTTGGCGTGGCCGATATGCAGATACCCATTAGGCTCAGGCGGAAAGCGCGTGCGGATTTTTGCTGGGTCTGGCGTGCCTGTTGCCTGTTGTGCAGCATCGCCAGGTGCACCAGCCCATGGACGGTTGGCATAGGTGCCATGTTCAAGGTCACGTTCAACAATATTGCGGATGAAATTTGAGGCTGGGGCGATCGGGGTTTTATCGGCTGACATATCAATATGCGTAAATGAAGTTACATCATTTTACACCGTGCAGCCCCATGAGTGGGCGCTTGCTGCTGTGCTAATATCTGGTTTGAAAAACATTAACGAATAAAAGTAATTTCTAAGCATTGTTATAGATGACACACAGCCTCACATTCCCTATTTTGCGTCGATTATCCGATGGCCGTTTTCACTCAGGTGAGGCGTTGGCTAAGCATTTTAATGTGACACGCTCAACCATCTGGAATGCGCTACAAGAGGCTGAGACATTGGGCGTTTCAATCTTTTCTGTGCGCGGCCGTGGCTATCGTTTGCCAGCACCAGTGCAGCTACTTGATAGAGCGAATGTCATCACAGCGCTGGGCGAGCAGCAAAGTGCTTTCAACATTGAGATTCACGACCAGTTGGAATCGACCAATACCTACCTCATGGAAAAAGCTGCGCAAAATATAGCAGGCGCAACCTGCGTTGCTGCTTTGTTGCAAACCCGTGGCCGTGGGCGGCGTGGTCGGCTCTGGCAATCAGGCGTCGGCAATAGCCTGACGTTTTCACTGCTATGGCGATTTCAGTCTGGCGCTGCTGCTTTGTCTGGCTTGAGCTTGGCTGTAGGTGTCGCGTTGATCCGTACATTGCATGGCTTAGGCATTGCCTCGGCCCAATTAAAATGGCCGAATGATGTGTTGATCGGCCACCAAAAACTCGCAGGTATTTTGATTGAGTTACAGGGCGATATGGATGGCCC
>DATHWP010000042.1:0-18601 GCA_035460505.1 Methyloradius sp.
AATGACTTTATCTTGCAAATTATTGTTCACAACGAATCCCTAAGTTTGCTTTACACGATTGATTGGTACTACAGGAGGACTATTTTTTGAGGGACGTCCTTAAAACATGCCTACGAATTATAATCCACTCTCACTATGAACACTTCATTACCTCAACCCACTTTACCGGAGCCCTCAGCCGAAGCGCTTGTGCATAGCCAACGGCTGACCGAGCTGATTCAATCGGAGATTGAGAGCGCAAGTGGCTGGATTGATTTCGCCCATTTCATGTATCTGGCTTTATATGCGCCTGGCCTTGGTTATTACAGTGGCGGCAGCAAAAAGTTCGGCAAGGCGGGCGATTTTGTTACCGCGCCAGAAATTTCGCCGCTATTTGCCCAGACTTTAGCTAAGCAAGTAGAGCAAGTGTTAGTGCTTACTCAGGGCGATGTTCTTGAGCTGGGCGCAGGCACTGGCAAGCTTGTCGCAACCCTGTTACTGGAATTACAGCAAGCAGATCAATTGCCCGTGCGCTATTACATATTGGAAGTGAGCGCCTATTTACGTGAGTTACAGCGTGAGACATTGCAAAGCCAATTACCCGCCGAATTATTCGAGCGCGTGATCTGGCTAGATACCTTGCCTGAAACCTTTAACGGATTGATTCTGGGCAATGAAGTGCTTGATGCCTTGCCTGTGCATATCATCAAAACGCATGCCGATAGCATTGAAGAATTAGGCGTGAGCATAGGCGCTGATGGTTTTGAATGGAAAACCAATCCGCTCAAACCTGATCTGCAAAGGGTGGCAAGTAAGCTCTCACTCACGTCAGACTACACTACCGAAATCTGCCCTGCGGCTACAGGCCTGATTGCCAGCCTGACGCAGTTATTACAGCATGGCGTTATCCTGATGCTGGATTATGGTTTTCCACAGCGCGAGTATTATCACCCGCAGCGCGCGCAAGGTACGTTGATGTGTCATTACCGCCACTATGCGCATGACAATCCATTTTTATATGTTGGGCTGCAGGACATTACCGCGCATGTTGATTTCACTGCAATCGCAGAAGCCGCTTTAGAAAATGGCGCAGAATTGCTCGGCTATGCCAATCAGGCGCAACTCCTCATCAACTGCGGCATTACCGATGTGCTCTCGCAGGTATCGCCCGAGAACATGCTTGAATACTTGCCACTTGCCTCGCAAGCGCAAAAATTATTGTCACCTGCTGAAATGGGCGAGTTGTTCAAAGTGATTGCCTTGGGTAAAGGCGTTACGGAAGGTTTGCTCGGGTTCTCCCGTGGCGACAGAAGCCATACGTTATAATCCCGCTTCTAAAAAATTCCACAGACGCAAAACGTGATGCAAAAAGACTTAACCGAGCCACAAAATCCTGATTCCGAAGAGTTGGCAGGCAATGAAGCGCTGAAAAATCGCCCGATTCGCAGCTTTGTTTTAAGGCAAGGTCGCCTGACAACAGGCCAACAGCGCGCGCTTGAGCAAGTCATGCCGATATTCGGCGTGCCTTACCAGCCAGAATTGCTTGATCTAGCCAATGTGTTTGGTCGTACGGAAAGCAACAAAATACTCGAAATTGGTTTTGGCATGGGCGAAAGCACGGCTTATATTGCTAGCCTATTGCCAGAGCAGGATTTCCTTGGGGTGGAAGTACACACTCCGGGCGTGGGTAGCCTGCTTAAGCAGATTGAAGAACAGCAACTTAAGAACCTGCGCATCATCCAGCATGATGCGGTCGAAGTGCTGAACCACATGATCGCTGATGCAAGCCTTGATGGCGTGCATATTTTCTTCCCCGATCCATGGCATAAAAAGCGTCACCACAAGCGGCGTTTGATTCAAGCTGGGTTTGTTAAGCTGCTATGCAGCAAACTAAAAGCAGGCGCTTACTTGCATGTGGCGACAGACTGGCAGGAGTATGCGGAGTGGGTACTGGATGTCTTGAAAGCAGAGCCGCAACTAGAAAATACGGCGGCAGATTATGCGCCTAAACCTGCTTACAGACCGCTGACCAAGTTTGAAAATCGTGGCATAAAGCTAGGCCACGGTGTCTGGGATATCGTCTTCCGCAGGATATAGCCAGCTGCCGATTATTTTCTCAGCCTCTTCCACGCCCTGTTTTTTTAGGCTGGAGAATAGCTGGATCGTGCAGTTGCCCCAGTTGGCATCCAGCTCTTTTTTCACTGCTTGCAAAGTCATCATCGCAGCACTACGCGATAATTTATCCGATTTGGTCAATAACACGTGAATCGGCCTGCCGCTGGGCAGAAACCAATCCAGCATTTGCCTATCCAAAGGTGTGAGCGGATGGCGGCAATCCATTACCAGCACCAAGCCATGCAGGTTGCCGCGATGGCTGAGATAGTTGGATAAGGTGAGTTGCCAGTGCTGGCGTAGTGCTTCGGGTACTTTGGCATAGCCGTAGCCAGGTAAGTCGACCAGGAAACGGTCGCCGCCGAGGCTGAAAAAGTTGATAAGTTGGGTGCGCCCTGGTTGCTTACTGACATAGGCCAAGCGATTGTGGTTGGCTAGGGTGTTCAGTGCGCTGGATTTGCCAGCGTTGGAACGCCCAGCGAAAGCGACTTCAATGCCAGCGGGCGGTGGTAAATCGCGCAAGTGGTGCGCGGAGATATAAAAAGTGGCATTCTGGAACAAAGGCATGGATATAGTTCGCTTAAGCTAACGGCAACGGGCAAAAATCCTACCACGATAACGTAATTTTCGATAAAATGAATGGTTAATTTGTAGTTTATTCTGTAGCCGATAGTTTGTCGGCTTATTTAGATGCAATGCCTCGTATTAAGGAGTAGGTGATGAGTTTCCGTAACATTGCGGTAATGGTGTTGAGTTTGGTTGGCGCTACCTCGGTTTTTGCAGCCGGCGACGCAGCCAAAGGACAAACAATTGTAACTAACGTCTGTTCTGCCTGCCATGGTGTGGATGGTAATAGCGTAGTTGCTATGTATCCTAAATTAGCTGGCCAGCATCCTGAATACATCACCAAGCAATTGATGAATTTTAAATCTGGTGACCGCAAAAACGCGATTATGGGCGGCATGGTGGCTGCACTTTCACCTGAAGATATGGAAAACTTGGGTGCTTACTTCGGCTCACAGACCCCTAAAACCGACACCGCAAAAAGCAATGGCGCTGGCTCTATTGGCGAGAAAATCTACAAAGGCGGCATCCCGGGTATAGGCGTACCTGCCTGTGCTTCTTGCCACGGGCCTGCTGGCGCTGGCATTCCTGTGCAGTTTCCACGTCTTGGTGGTCAGCATTCTGAATATATCGTGACGCAGCTGAAAGCGTTTGGCACTTACGAGCGCGCAAACGACGGTGCCAAGATGATGCGCATGATTGCTTCCAAGCTTTCAGAGCAAGATATGGCGGCAGTTGCGGATTACATTCAAGGCTTGCATTAATTCGTTGGATTTTTAATACATTTAAAAATCTAAACATAACTGAGGGTGGCGCAGGCCACCCTTAAGTTTTTAAGCAACTCAAACCAGTTTGCACAGTCTCAATACTGATGATTTCACAATCTTAATTATCAAATCTCTTCAATCCGATTAAATATCAACTAGGCCTTTTGTGACCGCACGTTTATCCAATGCAAGAAGAGTGTATGAGCTATTAAGCTCCATGCGTATTGCCGTAAGCCTGCTCACGGTATTAGGTATTGCTTCTATTATTGGCACGGTGCTCAAGCAAAACGAGCCTTACCCCAATTACATCATTCAGTTTGGGCAGTTCTGGTTTGATTCATTTCAAATGCTGGGCCTTTACGATGTATATCACAGCGTTTGGTTTTTATTGATACTGGTATTTCTGGTCACATCTACCAGCCTGTGTATCTATCGTAACTCCCCCTTGATGCTGAAAGAGCTACGCGCGTTCCGCGAACATGCTACTGAAAAATCACTACGCACATTTAGCCACAAATATGAATACCAGACCTCAATCGCCAGAGATGAAAGCAAGCAGCGTTTATTTAATTTTCTCGGCATCCGAGGGTTTCGCTACAAAATCAAGCCGCAGGATGATGGCAGTGAACTGATTGCCGCCAAGGCGGGTAGCTATCAACGTTTGGGTTATATTTTCACCCACACCGCCATTGTGATCATCTGTGTGGGTGGTTTGATTGATGGCAATGTGCCTTTCAAAATACAAGAATTACTCGGCTACAAAAAAGTAGAAACCCTTAACCTGCCAGACGATCAAGTGCCTAAGATCAGTCGCCTGACGCCAGCCAATCTTTCGTTTCGTGCCAATATGACTTTGTCTGAAGGTCAAAGCGGCAACACCGCATTCATGCGCATGCGCGACGGTTACCTTCTACAAGAAATCCCATTTACCATCGCGCTCAAAGACTTTCGCATCGAGCATTACGAGACGGGTCAGCCTAAGTCTTTTGAGAGTGATCTGGTCATTACCGACCCTGAAGTAAAAGAACCCATCACGCATACCATCAGCGTCAATCATCCATTTATTTATAAAGGCATTGCCATCTACCAGTCTGATTTTCAGGATGGTGGCTCCAAGCTTAATTTTAATGTCTGGCAGTTATTCAACAACAACCCGCAGTCAAGCGAGATCAATGGCACGATCTTTGGCAATGCCCGCTTGGGTCAAGGCGATGATGTCTTGAAAGTGGAGTTTGAGGATTTCCGCAAATTCAACATTCTCAATCTCTCGCCAGATGGCAAAGGCAAATCACATAACGTAGGCCCCAGCGTAATCTTTAAAGTGCGTGATCTTGAAGGCCAGGCGCGTGAATACGTGAGTTATATGCAGCCTTTGCAGATAGCTGGGCGCCATTACTTTGTCTCAGGCATGCGTGAAACGCAGCAAGAAGATTACCGCTATCTGCGCTTGCCCGCAGATGACGATTTTGAGCTCAAGGGCTTTATGCGCCTGCGTGCGGCGATGTTTGACCCTGCTATGCATAACGAAATCGCCCATCGATTTGCATTGGCTGCGCTGGGTGAAAAAGCTAAAGACGATGTCATTCGTAACAAGTTTGAAGATAGCATCAAGCAACTATTAAAGGCATTTAGCCAAGGTGGTTACACGACTATTGCCAAGGTGATTGAAAAATCAGTGCCCGTAGCCGAGCGTGATAAAGCAGCGCAAACCTATATCAAGATTATCGCTGGTTCAGCTTACGAGGCTTACACCATCAGCCAGGAAAAGGCTGGGTTGAAGCCGTCAGACGACGACAACCAGACGCAACTATTTCTGCAAGATAGCCTCAATGCAATGAGCGATCTGTTCTTCTACGGCACGCCGTTTTATTTGCAGATGACTAATTACGAACAGCGCGAAGCCAGCGGCTTGCAATTGACGCGTTCGCCAGGCAAAAACTTGGTGTATTCTGGCTCCATATTATTGGTGCTAGGCATTTTCTCCATGATTTTTATTCGCGAACGTAGAATCTGGCTGCTGGTCAAACCCGACAATCGTATCTTGTTCGCCATGTCGGCAAACCGTAAAAACCGGGATCTTGATATAGAGTTCGATCAATACCAGCAACAGATCAAGCGCATGCTTGAAGACAAAATCACTTAATACTCACAAAAAAGGATGAGGATTAAACAATGAATACCGCATATATGGATGGTGCACCCGTCCCGCTTCTGAAAAGACTGCATTGGCCAGACTGGCTATATGCGGCATTGTTGGTGCTAGGCGCTGCTTACGCTTTCAAACAGTACGGCAACTTCATGGATGCCTACGAAACCACATTCCTGTTCGGCTTTGCGATTGCGTTCAGTTTCCTGGGGTGGCAGTGGAAGCCATTACGTTTATTGATAGCAGGCATCGCCATCATCAGTCTTTATGCTATGAGTTTGTATAAAGGTGATCTCGGCAGCGCCACCACAGTGTTCCTGCTCAAATTCCTGATTTCCAGCCAGACCGCCATCATGTGGATGAACGTATTATTTGTGCTGGCCATGCTCACCTACTGGTTTGCGTTGTTCAGCCGTTCAGTATTTGCAGGAAAAGTAGCAACCAGCCTGACCTGGAGCGCAGTATTGATGGGCTTTGTCGGCCTCATGGTGCGCTGGTATGAGTCTTACCTGATTGCGCCTGATGTTGGGCATATCCCGATTAGCAATCTGTATGAAGTGTTCATTCTTTTCTGCTTGATTACTTCATTGCTATATCTATATTACGAAGGCCGTTACGCCACACGCCAATTGGGTGGTTTCGTCTTGCTGGTGGTCAATGCCGCTGTAGGCTTCATTCTCTGGTATACCTTTGACCGTCAGGCCAACACTATTCAGCCCTTGGTGCCTGCCTTACAGTCTTATTGGATGAAGATTCACGTGCCAGCCAATTTCATCGGCTATGGTTCTTTCTCATTGTCTGCAATGGTCGCTAGCGCCTATTTGCTGTCTATGCGCGGCATACTCACATCACGCCTGCCTAAGCTCGAAGTGCTGGATGATGTAATGTATAAGTCCATCGCAGTAGGCTTCGCCTTTTTTACCATTGCCACCATATTGGGCGCGATGTGGGCAGCCGAGGCTTGGGGCGGCTACTGGTCTTGGGACCCTAAAGAAACCTGGGCACTGATCGTCTGGCTGAATTACGCAGCATGGCTGCATTTGAGATTGGTCAAAGGTTTGCGCGGCGAGATGCTAGCTTGGTGGGCATTGATCGGTTTGCTGGTAACGACTTTTGCATTCCTCGGTGTGAATATGTTTTTGTCAGGGCTGCATTCTTACGGCACGCTGTAATTGGTAGCTAGGTAACGAGGCCGCAGAGTAAAAAAGGCAGATGAAATAATTCATCTGCCTTTTTTATTTCTATATCAAGCTAATGATTACACTTTGTTCAGCCTAAATTTCACGGCACCTTGTCGATTCTCAATCAGGCTTAATTGATACCCCGATTGCTGTGCCTGCTTACCTGCATGGTAAAGCCCAACGCCCAAGCCGTTTTCCGAGCTGACCTGTTTTTTAAACAAGTGCTCTGCCACGTACTTTGGCATGGGTTTTCCCGTATCTGTCACCTCTATCGTGACACTTTGATTTGCAGAGATTTCTACACTGATTGCAATTGAAGTATCCATTTTGCGTTTCTCAATCGCGTTCTGCAACAGGTTTTCCAGCACGCTATCCAGCAACTCAACATCCACATCAATCTTGGCGATTTCTGTTGTGACGAATGATACATAGTGCTCTGAATACCGCACTTGTAGCGCATTCCACCAGCTACTGAGTTTGGCGAATCGCGCGCTTTCCTGATTAGGTGTTTCCAGTTTTTCAAGTGTGCGTGCCAATCGTTGATTGAGCAACGGCAACTGTTTGCGAAACAGTGCCAGCAGTCTCTCGCTGTCGGCCTCTTGCGCCTGTTCAGCCGCACCACATAAGGCGCTCATGGATTGCACCAGATTTTTGATGTCATGCGTCAGGCGTGAGCCCGTCTCATAAATCGCCTGCATATAGACGGTTTGTCGCAAGGTTTCTTCGCGGCGTTTAGCTTCATAGAACTCCCCAAGAATCTGCGAGAGCAGTTTGAGGTGAATGGTCAGTGCTGGCGTGAGCGGCAGTTTGCTGTATATCGTTAAATGAAAATCATAAAAGTCGAGGTTTGCCTGATATTTTTCCTGCTCGCCTAATTCGCCTTTGCCGTCCAGCGTATCCCACTTTAGGCCTGTAACCCAAGGGAGTGTCAGCAGTTCTTTCATGGCTGCATTGGTAAATTCGCCTGCGTTTGAGGTGCTTTCGCCGAGTTCTGCAATATTGCGTATCCATTGTTCAAATGGCAGCCCAACGCTGAGTAGATAGCGCGACAGCAACTGCCCTACGCCCGAAAATCCCGCGCGTGGATTCCACAGCATGCTGATACCTGCCAGCGCCACAGCAAGCCCCAGCAGCGTTTTAAAGAGAATCTCGCCATACATTGCCTGGCTTGAAGCCTGAATGGCAAACGAACCCAATACCAGAATGACAGCCAACATCAGCAACAATAATGTGTAGAAGAAGTCGAGTATCGGCGGTTGCCCGCTTTCTTCTTCTGCCGCCTTGGTGAATGCAATGCCGATGGGAATCAATGGTAGCAGGTACTCAATCAGGAATTTTGCAGCTTCCAGTTCGGCTGAGGTATTGAGTAGTTTTGGTACTACCCACATCAGTAAAACGCCTACCAGATAGCTTGCTGCCAACAGGTAGCCAAGCCGTGCGCTCTTTGCTTGCGTCGAGAAAACACGCCCGCCAAGTAAGGCAAATAAAGCACATAACCAAAACGCGATCACCCACCAGCTAAGAAAAAACACCATGATTACGCCAGCACCTACCAATAAGAGCATTGAGCGAATCGATAGCTTGTCCTTGGTATGCAGCACAGGTTGCCACAGCAGGAAAAAACCGAGGTGACAAATAATCAAGGCGGTTTGTAATGAATTGCCTAAACCATTAATCAGCAAGGCATGCAGAGAGAGCAACATCAGGCTCAGTTCCCACTGGTGGCGACTGAAAAAGCCTGTGTTTTTATTGAAGAGAAAAGGAGTCATTAACGGGTATACATTCTAATTAACGTCAAATTATTGTCAGTGCTGTTAAAAAGTTGACAATCGAGTTCGAGTTTTGCGCTCTAATAGTGGCTGAAATGTCATTTAATGCACAATTTGGTGTAAATTGCCACTGGCATAAGACTTGCACATTAACACCTGAATTTATTATAAATACGCTTAATGCCATCAGTGTGTGGGCGAATAAGCAAGCTTTAAGGATTAGGATAACATAATGAAAAAGCAATCTGGTTTTACGTTGATCGAGCTAGCAATCGTGCTCGTTATCATCGGTTTACTACTCGGGGGGGTTTTAAAGGGGCAGGAGCTGATTAATAGCGCCAAGGTTAAGAACATGGCGACTGATTTTAGAAATATTCCAGTTTATATTTATGCATATCAAGATAAATACAAGGCAATCCCAGGAGATGATAAAAACGCTGCGGGAGCTAGCGGTCATTTAGGTACTCTTGCAAGTAATCCTCCGACCACCACTGGTGGAAATGGCCAATTGGACGGAAGATGGAACGATGCTGTGTCAGCTACTTCTGAAACGGCATTGTTCTGGCAACACGTTCGTTTGGCAGGTCTTGCGGCTGGGGCTACAGATTTGACTTTAACTAGTGGTTTTTACCCAACAAATGCTGATGGTGGAAATATTGGTATAGAGGCAGGTAGAACTACAAGTCCTGCAATTGCTGGCATTGCAGGCACATATGTAATTTGCTCAACAGGTATATTGGGTAAGTATGTTAAACAGTTAGATATCACACTTGATAATGGCGATACAGCTAGCGGGGCAATGATGGCAACGCCAACATCTGGTTATGCAATAGGTGCAGCTGCGACTGCTACAACAAGTATTGCCGATGGTACCGCTTACACTGTTTGCTTAGCTATTTAGATAGTTAGTAATAAAAGCCCGCCTCGGCGGGCTTTTTTCATTTTAGATTACGCCTAATGCGTGATTTGATTTAAAATAATAGGGTTTATAAATTTAGCTAATTTCATGTCCGACAATATCGTCGAAATCGACAACCTCTCATTCGGTTACAAAAATCGCTTGCTGCACAAAGGCATCAATATGTCTTTTCCGCGTGGCAAGGTGATTGCCATTATGGGCGGCAGTGGTAGTGGTAAAACAACGCTGTTGCGACTCATCGGTGGGCAACTGAAACCTACGCATGGTGAAGTGCGGGTGGATGGCTTAGTTGTGCACAAGCAAGATAGGCATGGTTTGTTTCAACTGCGCCGCAAGATGGGCATGCTATTTCAGTTTGGCGCGCTATTCACAGACTTATCCGTGTATGAGAATGTCGCCTTCCCTATTCGTGAGCATACCAATCTGCCCGAGACTATCGTGCGCGACCTAGTGATGATGAAGCTGAATGCGGTTGGCTTGCGTGGTGCGCGTGATTTAATGCCTACGGAGCTCTCTGGTGGTATGGCGCGGCGTGTGTCGCTTGCCCGCGCTATTGCTCTAGACCCATCCATTATCATGTATGACGAGCCATTTACTGGGCTTGACCCGATCTCAATGAGCGTGACCTGTAACCTGATTCGTAGTCTGAATGATTCCTTGGGTGCCACCTCTATTATGGTGACGCACGACGTGAAAGAGGCTTTTTTGATTGCGGATTACGTGTATATCGTCGCTAATGGCGTGGTAGAAGCTGAAGGCTCACCTGACGACCTTCGTCAATCAGATTTGCCGTTTGTGCATCAGTTTGTGCATGGCGAGATTGATGGCCCTGTGCCATTCCACTACCCAGCCCCTGATTACAGGCGTGATATGTTAAGGGGCCATGATGTTTAATAAACTAGGTTGCATATTGCGTGGCATAGGACATCGCATTGTTGACCGCCTGTGGCGTTTAGGCTCTGGCGCTCGTTTTCTGTTTTATATCCTGGTTTATTCCACCGAAAGTTTTCGGCGTTTACACCTGACCATACGTGAGATTTACTTCACTGGCGTGCTATCGCTGGTCATTATCCTGGTGTCTGCATTTTTTATCGGGATGGTCTTGGCATTGCAGGGCTATAACACTTTACAGAAATATGGTTCGTCTGAGTCTATTGGCGTGCTGGTGGCATTGTCCTTGGTGCGCGAGCTTGGCCCTGTCATGACGGCACTACTATTTGCGGGGCGTGCAGGTACTGCCATTACAGCAGAAATCGGATTGATGAAGGCCACAGAGCAACTATCTGCCATGGAAATGATGGCAGTCAGCCCCATTGCCCGTGTCGTTGCACCTAGGTTCTGGGCTGGTGTGATTTCGATGCCTTTGCTTTCATCCCTGTTTACCATGGTGGGCATTATTGGTGGCTATATGGTGGCTGTACCTCTGATTGGTGTGGATAATGGCGCTTTCTGGTCACAGATGCAGGCAAATGTGGATTTCCAGAATGATATTTTGAATGGCTTGCTCAAGAGCTTTGTATTCGGGATTGCATGTACGCTGATAGCGTTGTTTGAGGGATTTGACGCACCACCAACTGCTGAAGGTGTGAGCCGGGCAACTACACGTACGGTGGTGAATTCATCGCTAGCCGTGCTGGGCCTGGATTTTGTCATGACTTCATTCATGATCATGTAAGGCTATACACCCAAGAAAAATGAAAAATTTTGATTCAAAAATTGCACTTAATGTAATAAGCATGGTCTGGAATGGGGTAGATCCCGTCAGACGTCAAAGCAACGGGAGATAACATGGAACGCACGACGATAGATTTATGGGTGGGTATTTTTGCAGCTGCTGGGGCGGCTGCGATTCTTGGGCTGGCTTTGAAAGTAGGTAACCTGACATCCAGTAGCATCGGTGATACTTATAGCGTAACTGCAGCTTTTGAGAATATTGGTGGTCTAAAACCACGCGCTCCAGTAAAAAGCGCTGGCGTGGTGGTTGGCCGTATTAATAGCATACAGTTTGATAGTAAAAGTTTTGAGGCAATTGTAACTATTAGCGTTGATAAACGTTATGCATTTCCAAAGGATACTTTCGCCAATATTTACACCGCTGGGCTTTTGGGTGAGCAGTATATTGGCCTAGAGGCTGGTGGCGATCCAGATAACCTGAAAGATGGCGATAAGATTACCCATACACAAGATGCCGTGGTGTTGGAAAAGATGATTAGTCAATTCCTCTACAACAAAGCATCTGATTCGAATACTGATAAAAAATAGGTGAATGACAATGAAAAGTTTTATGAATAGTTTTGCAAAATCAATGTTGGCGCTGGGTTTTATAGCCTTTGCTGGTGTTGCTTTAGCTGAGGTTAGCCCTGATGCACTGGTCAAAACCACGGCTGAAGATGTACTGACCATTATCAAGAATGACAAAGACATTCAGGCGGGTAATCAGACCAAGATATTTGCTTTGGCTGAAGAAAAGATATTGCCGAATTTCAACTTTGACCGCGTTAGCCGTATTGTTCTCGGTAAAAACTGGAATGGCGCAACCAAAGAACAGCAAGACGCTTTTCAAAAAGAGTTTAAAACATTGCTGATCAGAACCTATGCTTCTGCTTTATCTAAGTACAAAAACCAGACCATTGAATACAAGCCGTTGCGTGCCCAGCCTTCTGATACAGAGGTAAGTGTGAAAACGCAGATTAATCAGCCAGGTGGCCAACCGATTGAAGTGGATTACAGTCTGGCAAAAGAGACCGATGGCTGGAAAGTGTTTGATATTGTGATTGAAGGTGTAAGTCTTGTGACTAACTATCGTGGTCAGTTCAATAACGAAATTCGTCAATCTGGCATGGATGGTTTGATTCAAAAGCTGGTGGAAAAGAACAAATCTAACGCCAGCAGCAAGTCATAATTAAGACGCTTAAGTAAGAGAAAGTAAGTCGCTTTTGGCAAATATTACACAACAAGAGAATCGCTGGCTGATCACTGGGGCTATGACTATGCCTCACATCTGCGGATTGCTGGATGAGAGCACGCAACTGCCCATGAATAAGTCTTTTGAGATTGATCTTGGCGAGGTGACCGACGTTGATACGGCTACTATCAGTCTGTTATTTGAGTGGTTGCGTTCAGCGCATGTGCACAAATCCAAGCTTACGTTTGCCAATTTCCCAGAGAATCTGGTGAGTCTTGCAACCCTTTATGGCGTGCTTGAGCTGCTTCCACAAGCGGCACATTCGCAAGTTACTCACTAGGTTTAGGCGTTCGCCTAAACCATCATTGCCGCTATGACACCCGCTATCCATATTGAATCTGTACACAAACGCTTTGGCGCATTTAATGCGCTGAACGGTATTGATTTGAGTATTGAGCAAGGTGAGTTTTTTGGCCTGCTCGGCCCGAATGGCGCGGGTAAATCTACCTTGATCAATATCATGGCTGGCTTATTAAAGCCTACCAGCGGCTCGTTGAAAGTATTAGGGTATGACGTGCATAGCCAATATCGCCAAGCACGGCAGTTGCTTGGCGTAGTGCCGCAAGAACTGGTATTCGATCCATTTTTTACTGTGCGTGAAATGTTGCGTTTTCAGGCTGGCTATTTCGGCTGTGGCCCTGAAAATGACGCCTGGGTCGATGAGATTATCGAATCCCTGGGCTTGGCTGATAAAGCCAACACCAATATGCGCAAGCTGTCTGGCGGTATGAAACGCCGCGCGCTGATTGCCCAGGCTTTGGCACACAGGCCACCAGTGATTGTGTTGGATGAGCCTACAGCGGGCGTGGATGTGGAGTCCCGCCAGATGATGTGGGAGTTTATCAAGCGGCTCAATCGTGATGGCCATACTATTATCCTGACGACTCATTATCTGGAAGAAGCAGAAGTACTGTGTAATCGGGTTGCGATGATGAAGCAGGGCAAGATAGTGGCGCTTGATAGCACCGCTAATCTACTGAATAGCCTGCCTGGTAAGAACCTGCGCTTGAAATTATCGAGTGAGGCTATGCCAGCTCTATTGCAACCACTACTCAAAAGCCAAGATCAAAACAGCTTTATTTTTGCCCTTACAGAAGTGAGCCAAATTGAGTATGTGTTAAGCGAGCTGAAGAAAGCCAATATCACCGTTGAAGACTTCCAATTGCTGGAAGCTGATCTCGAAGATGTGTTTATCGATTTGGTAGGGCGCGACCATGCTTGATCACAATATCAATCTAAAGCGAGGTGCTAACCTGCGCGGGCCGTGGACCCTGTTCAAGAAAGAATCGCTGCGATTCTGGCGCGTGGGCATGCAAACCGTAGCTGCGCCTGTGATGACGGCATTGCTTTATTTGCTCGTGTTTTCGCATGTGTTGAGTTCAAGTGTAGAAGTCTATCCTGGCGTGACTTACACGGCGTTTTTGATTCCTGGCCTCATCATGATGTCTGTATTGCAGAATGCATTTGCCAATAGTTCATCCAGCCTTGTACAAGCAAAAGTGATGGGTAACATTATCTTTATCCTGCTTACGCCATTGTCCTATCTAGAAGTGTTTTTATCCCTGTTAGCCGCCTGTATCATTCGCGGCGTGGTTGTTGGCGTATGTATTTACTTGGTCGCGATTATTTTTATAGATTTGCCTCTGGTGCATCCGTGGATCATCTTGTTATTCGCGGTGCTTGGCAGCGCCCTGATGGGCACGTTTGGTATTATCGCTGGCATATGGGCTGAGAAATTTGACCAGATGGCGTCGTTCCAGAATTTCATCATCATGCCGCTATCGTTTCTTTCAGGCGTTTTTTATTCGATTCATTCGCTGCCACCTTTCTGGCAGAAAGTGTCGCATCTCAATCCATTCTTCTACATGATTGATGGCTTCAGATATGGATTCTTTGGCGCAGGGGATATTTCACCTGTGGTCAGTTTTAGCGTAGTGAGTGTTAGCGTGTTGTTACTTTCATGGCTGACTTTGGTGATGTTAAAGTCAGGGTATAAGTTACGCGGTTGATTGGGCCATATAAAGTTTTGGCCAGGGGACGACAGTGGCTAGGGGAAAATAGTGGTAAGTTCAGAAGATGTTAAAGGTTATATAGAGCAAGGCTTGGCCTGCCAACACGTGCAAGTGTTAGGTGACGATGGCCAGCATTTCGAAGCCATTGTTGTGAGCAGCCTGTTTGCGGGCAAGAACATGGTACAACAGCACCAGATGGTTTATCAGGCGCTGGGCGATCGTATGCGGCAAGAAATTCATGCTTTATCCATGCGTACATTTACACCAGAAGCGTGGGCGCAATTCAGCGTTCGCTAGGTATTAAGTTCTAGTTAATTCAGCACTAAACAATTTAAAAGCATTCTATTTCGCGAATTTTGCGTTATTTATTGGAGAATCAATATGGACACACAAGAGATCATTCGTAATCAAGTCACAGCCAATCCCGTGGTGCTTTACATGAAAGGCAGCCCAAAATTCCCGCAATGTGGTTTTTCAGGTTTGGCTATTCAGATTCTGCAAGCTTGTGGAGTAAAAAACCTGGTGACCATTGATGTGCTGGCAGACCCAGCGATTCGCGAAGGTATCAAGGTATTTTCAAACTGGCCTACCGTGCCACAGTTGTATATTAATGGCGAATTCGTTGGTGGCTCTGACATCATGCGTGATCTTTACAGCCAGGGTGAGTTGCAAGCATTGCTAGAAAAGGCAACTGCGTAATTGGAAAAACTGGTGATCGAGGGTGGTTTTCCACTCAATGGCGAGATTAATATCTCAGGCGCCAAAAATGCCGCTCTACCGATTTTATGTGCAGCACTGCTGGCAGAGGCACCACTCAAGCTTTGCCATGTACCCGTATTGCGTGATGTAGGTACTACGCAGCAGTTGTTGGCGCACATGGGTGTTGTAGTCACTGATCATGGTGACAATTGCGTCACGCTGGATGCGGGCAATATCACTTCGCATGAGGCACCTTACGAGATGGTGAAAACCATGCGCGCCTCTATCCTCGTGCTAGGTCCACTTTTAGCGCGTTTCGGCCATGCCCGTGTTTCATTGCCTGGCGGCTGTGCGATTGGTTCACGCCCTGTCGATTTGCATATCAAGGGTTTGCAGGCCATGGGCGCTGAAATCCATATTGAGCATGGCTATATTGAAGCAACTACCGAGCATTTGCCGAATAAACGCCTTCAAGGTGCGCGTATCTTTATGGATATCGTCACTGTCACAGGCACTGAAAACTTGATGATGGCTGCTGCCTTAGCCGATGGTACGACTTATCTGGAAAATGCGGCGCGCGAGCCTGAAGTGATTGATCTGGCAGAGTGCCTGATTAAAATGGGCGCCAAGATAGAAGGCGCTGGCACTGACGTGATCACCGTGCATGGCGTAGAGCGCTTGCAAGGTACGCAGCATGACATCGTCTGTGACCGCATTGAAGCTGGCACTTATCTGGTGGCCGCCGCAATGGCTGGCGGCAGCATTACATTGAATAATGCGCGTGCAGACTTACTTGATGCCGTGATTGAAAAGTTACGCGAAGCAGGCGCCAAGATTGAACACACTGATAACACCATCAGCATTCAAAGTGATGGCAAGTTGAAATCTGTGAGTGTGCGTACAGCCCCGCATCCCGCATTCCCTACCGACATGCAAGCACAGTTCATGGCCTTGAATACGATAGCCACGGGTGCCGCAACTGTCATCGAAACGATTTTTGAAAATCGTTTTATGCATGTGCAGGAAATGCAGCGCCTTGGCGCCGAAATCGAAGTCGAAGGCAATACAGCGATAGTGCGCGGTGTGGAGTATCTTGATGGCGCAACCGTCATGGCGACTGATCTGCGAGCATCTGCGAGTCTTGTACTGGCGGGTCTGGTGGCGCGCGGTGAAACCACGATTGAACGCATCTACCATATAGACCGTGGCTACGAGCGTATAGAAGAAAAACTTACCAAGGTCGGCGCGCGCATAAAACGTATTTAAGCAAACGCATTTAAGCAGTTTCCTCTAAATAGTTTAAAATCTCGTTTTTGAAGCAGGCTAGCGAATGGTCTGCAACCCAATACTGGAATTAAGATGATTACCATTGCCTTGTCCAAAGGCCGTATTTTTGATGAAACGGTTCCGTTGCTGGCAGCGGCTGGCATTACTCCGCTTGAAGACCCGGAATCATCACGTAAACTCATTCTCGCTACCAACCGTGATGATGTCCGCCTGATTATTGTCCGCGCGACCGATGTACCTACTTATGTGCAGTATGGCGCCGCTGACTTAGGTATTGCGGGTAAGGATGTGCTGAATGAACATGGCGGCGATGGGCTATACCAACCACTGGATCTAAAAATCGCACGTTGCAAAATGATGGTGGCTGTGCGTGAAGACTTTGATTACTTTGGCTCAATTCGGCGCGGTGCGCGGTTAAAAGTGGTTACTAAATATGTGAAAACAGCACGTGAACACTTTGCCGATAAAGGTATGCATGTTGATTTGATTAAGCTGTATGGGTCAATGGAGCTAGGCCCATTAGTTGGTTTGGCTGATGCGATTGTCGATTTGGTCAGTACGGGCGGTACCTTGCGTGCAAACAATCTTAAAGCGGTTGAAGAGATCACTGACATTAGCTCACGATTGGTCGTCAATCAGGCATCACTCAAACTCAAGCGCGAATTGTTGCAACCAATCATGGATAGCTTTGCCCAAGCAGTTGCACAAAAAGAAACGAATTTAGGTTAGAAAATGAACATCAAGCGATTATCAACAGCAGATGCTGGTTTTGATCAACAACTAAAAGATTTGCTCGCATTTGAAACAGCGCAAGACGATGAGATAGACCTGGTCGTTGCGAACATACTGCGCGATGTTAAAAAGCGCGGTGATGCTGCTGTACTTGAATATACCAAGAAATTCGATCATCTCGATGTATCAGGCTTGAGCCAGCTTGAAATTCCGAAAGCCGAGTTACAGGCTGCGCTAGATAATCTGCCGCCAGCCCAGCGCGATGCGCTCAAGCAAGCCGCTGATCGTGTGCGCGTTTATCACGAGAAGCAATTGATGTCGTCATGGAGCTACACCGAAAATGATGGAACTTTGCTCGGGCAGCAAGTGACATCGCTGGATCGTGTTGGCCTGTATGTGCCAGGCGGCAAGGCGGCGTATCCATCTTCAGTCTTGATGAATGCGATTCCAGCGAAAGTAGCTGGCGTGCAAGAGCTCATCATGGTGGTACCAACGCCAAATGGAGAAAAAAATCAGTTGGTGATGGCCGCTGCTGCGGTCTGCGGTGTTGATCGTGTGTTCTGTATTGGTGGCGCGCAGGCCGTGGCTGCCTTAGCTTATGGCACAGAAACCGTGCCGCAGGTTGATAAAATCGTTGGTCCAGGTAATGCCTATGTGGCTGCCGCCAAGCGTCGAGTATTCGGCGTAGTTGGTATCGACATGGTTGCTGGCCCGTCAGAGATATTGGTGATTTGCGATGGCAAGACTAATCCTGACTGGATCGCCATGGATCTATTCTCACAAGCCGAACACGATGAACTGGCGCAGGCGATATTGCTTTCACCAGATGCTGATTTTCTCGATCAGGTAGTTGCAAGCGCTAATCGATTAGTAGAAGAAATGCCTAGAAAAGAGATCATTCGTACTTCACTTGAAAGCCGTGGGGCATTGATCAAAGTGAAAGATCTTGAAGAAGCTGCCCGTATCGCCAACTACATTGCCCCTGAGCATTTGGAGCTTTCAATTGACGATCCATTGGCATTCAGCAAAAAGATCAAGCACGCTGGTGCTATTTTCATGGGTCGAGATACCTGTGAGGCGCTAGGCGATTACTGTGCTGGCCCTAACCATGTATTGCCTACGTCTCGCACTGCTAGGTTCTCATCACCACTTGGCGTGTATGACTTCCAGAAGCGATCCAGCCTGATTATGGTATCGCCAGAAGGTGCGCAGACATTGGGTAAAGTGGCCGCAACGCTTGCTTATGGCGAGGGCTTACAGGCCCATGCACGCTCTGCTGAATATCGATTGAAGCCGTAATGAGTAAGTTCTGGAGCAAGATTGTCCACGAGCTCACGCCATATACGCCAGGCGAGCAACCCAAACTTAGCAATCTTATCAAGCTCAATACCAATGAAAACCCTTATGGCCCTAGCCCTAAGGTGATTGAGGCGTTACAGGCTGAGGCTGCAGATAGTTTGCGCCTGTAT
>DATHWP010000043.1:0-10036 GCA_035460505.1 Methyloradius sp.
GGGTGAATAGCGGTCAGCCTAACAATGCTCGACATGGCTATTTACAAGCGGTGCCACATCCGCACATGATTCAGCTGGACGATATTTGCAATATCGACGAACAAAAAGCTGAAATTGTTCGCAACACTGAGCAATTTGTACACGGATTGCCCGCCAATAATGTGCTGTTAACAGGCGCACGAGGCACTGGTAAATCTTCATTGATCAAGGCGGTTCTTGGTAAATTCGCTCAGGACGGTCTGCGCTTGGTTGAAGTGGATAAGCGGGATTTGGTGGCACTTGCAGAGATTGTGAACCAGCTTAGAAATCGCCCTGAGCATTTCATCATATTCTGCGATGACTTATCTTTTGAGGCGAATGATCCTGGCTATAAATCCCTAAAAGTAGTGCTGGATGGCTCCATCTCTGCCACCTCAGATAACGTGCTGGTGTATGCCACTTCTAATCGCCGCCATCTGATGCCCGAATTCATGTCCGAGAATCTTGAGACGCAGTACGTGGGTGAGGAAATCCGCCCAGGCGATACCACGGAAGAAAAGGTTTCACTCTCCGAGCGTTTTGGCCTCTGGCTTTCATTTTATGCATTTGACCAGGATGAATATCTGCGCGTAGCTGAGCAATGGCTCAAGCATTACGGCATCAAGAAGCTGACGAATGAGATACGCCAATCCGCACTCTCGTTCTCACATACACGCGGCGCACGTAGCGGACGTGTGGCTTACCAGTTCGCGCGTGATTATGCGGGTCGTACTGCATTGGCCAAAAAGATGGTCAAAAAAACAGCCTCCAAATCAGCCAAGAAACAAGCGACTTGAGCACAATGCAAACGGTAAATGCCGCCGTAGGAGTTTTGCGGCGAGCAGATGGACAGGTCTTGCTGGCGCAACGTCCAGAAGGTAAGCCATGGGCTGGCTGGTGGGAGTTTCCAGGCGGCAAGATCGAGCAGGGTGAAAGTGCATTAGTTGCGTTGAAGCGCGAACTGCACGAAGAGCTTGGCATTGAAGTTTTGGTAGCCTACCCCTGGCTCACCCGCAGTTTTGATTACCCCGAACGTCAGGTAAAGCTGCATTTTTTTATGGTGCGAGATTGGTCTGGTGAGCCAGAAGGTTGCGAAGGCCAGGTGTTGTCATGGCAATATCCTGATGGCCTTAATGTCAGCCCAATGTTGCCCGCTAATGCGCCTATTCTCAACGCACTTTGTTTGCCTGATGTGTATGCGATTACCAATCTGCAAGAGCTTGGTGAGACTCTGTTTTTTGAGCGGCTGCAGAGCGCACTTGATACTGGCTTGCGAATGATACAGGTGCGCGAAAAGCAGTTATCTGAAGCAGCACTAAGCGACTTTGCCATTAAAGTGATTGCGCTGGTAAAACCTTATGGCGCTAAAGTGTTACTCAATTCAGATATTGAATTAGCCCGAGAGTCAGGTGCAGACGGCGTGCAGATCAATAGCCATCAGTTGATGCAATTGCAGGCTAAGCCAGAGGGTATGATTTGTGGCGCTTCATGCCACAATCAACTGGAGTTGGCGCAGGCAAAGCAACTGGGTTTGGATTTTGTGTTGCTCTCCCCAGTATTAGCGACAGAAAGTCACCCTCATGCAGAAGTGCTAGGTTGGCCACATTTTGCTAGCCATTTGCTTGATTACCCGCTGCCGATCTATGCTCTTGGCGGCATGCAGCGGGAGCATTTATTGACGGCAAGGCAACATGGCGCGCACGGCATTGCGATGCAACGTGCTGCTTGGGTTTAGGCAGATAATGGTTAGTCGCTTGAAAAGGACGACTACACAAAAAGGCTTAGCTTGGGGCCTTGTGATTTTTGTAATGGTTGTGGCCTATTACGCCCAATCAAGATATTTTCGAGCTGCATTCAAAGATGTGCCGATTGAGCATGTGACCTGTGTCGATCTACTGAATGGTTGTGATATTGATGGCGCACATATTAAGTTTGATCATCAGCCGCAGCTGATGCAACCATTCCACTTGGAATTACAAACGACGGGCGCAGAAAATGTTGCTGCCACCTTTGCCATGGTCGGCATGCAAATGGGCTTGAATCGCTACCGACTACTACAACAAACACCAGAAAATTGGATTGCAGAAATCATTTTGCCGATTTGTGTGCAATCTCGAAGTGATTGGCTGCTTGATATTGAGATCACAAAGCCGCACGCAATCAAGCGTTATCAACTTTCATTTACATCGAGTGGTGGTCAGGCTCGCTTGCCCCAGCCTGAATAATCGCTTGGATATTTACACTACTCAACTTGCCTGCATTGTCTTTAAACTGCAAAGTCAGTGCCAATTGCTCGCCCGCTTTTAATGGCTTTTTCAACCCTATTAACATCAGGTGCATGCCACCAGGTGCAAGGTTGACCATTGTGCCAGCAGGTATGGCGAGTGATTCGAGTTCGCGCATTTTCATCACGCCATTGTTCATGGTCATGCTATGAATTTGCGTATGTTCTGCAGCATCTGTATCGATCTTGACTAAATTGGTGTCTTTTTTACTGACAATCATCAGATAAGCGGCACCGACATCTTGCCCAGGTGCGGTGGCGCGAGCCCATGCTTGATGAACGTTAATGGAGGGGTCGTTCTGGTCGGCAGCCATTGAAGTCGTCGCTGAAAACGAGACTGCTGCGATTATTATGACTACGGATTGCATCAAGTTTTTCATGGTTGTTAGCCTTTGCTTTAACTTATTAAGCGATCATTAAACTAATCCAGCGTATCTAATCCAGCGTATCTAATCCAGTGAATCTAGGTCACCAGGCTTAATTGGCTCGGCAATCGTATAGCTTTCTGTCGCCCACTGTCCCAAATCAATCAATTTGCAGCGTTCCGAGCAAAATGGCCGATAAGTATTTTCTGGGCTGAACACTGAAGGGCCGCTACATTGCGGGCAGCTAACGATACGTTGTTTAGCGGGTTTTAATTGCGATTGCATGATGATGGATTTGAGGCTTAAAGTTGAATCAGAGATTGCACAATGTAAGTGTAAATTTAACGTCCACATCGCATTGTTTCGGTCGTTCGGTGAAATCTAGTTTGTTGAAGCGAATATTAATCGCATATTTGTTGGCGCTGACTTCAGGGAAGCATTTGTCATCATCGCTTAACTCAACTCTCAACATCTGCGCTGGTTTTGTGCCACCCAGCATTTGCTGATAAGCCCCGTTAAATGCTACCAGGCTAGTAGTGATGCCGCTACCTCTTAAAATCTGCAAGATAATCCGCAGGCCATCATAGATCGGCAGCAGGGGTTTAAGCCAAATATCAAAGTCGTCCTTGCGCCTATCTTCATCAAGCCCTAGCCAGAAGTGGTAAGACGGTAAATCAAATTCACATACACCACCTGGAATACCTGCGCGTTGCTTGATACTCATCAGCCATTCGTTATCGCGCAATGTTTGCCCAAGCTTGATAGCATTACTGCGCAACGCTAATGAGGTTGTCTCAATTTCACTGATGACGTTGCGCAACACATTTTCTGCAATCGAAGGGTTGCCCAGCAGGCCACTCATTACAATTTTCTGGCGGTCTAATTCTTGTAGTAAATCTGCTTTGAGTTCGGCACGATCAATCACATCGAGTATCTGGAATACAGATAGCAAGGCACAGTGGTGGTTGAATTCATGGCCCGCTTCAATGTTGAACAAGACTTTTGAGAATAAGTCTTCAAGGCGCAGTAGCGTCCTGATACGTTCATTAAAGGGGTAATCGTAGCTGGGCACGGGCGAGCGCTAACTTTGCTTATTGAAATTGCATTAGATTATGGGATTTATTCACTGTCCACGCAAGCTTGCAAATACTTTTCGTGATTTTCTTTGACCTTTTCTGCCAGCTCTTCAAAGCTACCCGTATTGTCGATGATGTCGTTTGCCAGTGCGCGTCGATAACTACGTGAGGCCTGTGAAGCAATAATCGACCGCACCGTCGATTCAGTCATGCCACTGCGCTGCATGGTGCGGCTGATTTGCTGGGATTCTTCGCAATCTACCAGCAACGTGCGTTTGACTACGCCGTTGTAGCGATTGGTCTCAAAAAAGAGTGGAATCGCCAAGACTTGATAAGGTGCGTCGCGATGCTTATCGAGCTCCTGCAAGGCTTTTTCATGAATCACGGGGTGTAATATGGATTCCAGTTTTTTGCGATCTGCATCAACCGCAAAAATGCGTTCGCGCATGGCGGGGCGATTAAGTGCGCCATCCGCAGTCACAAAATCCCTACCAAAAGCGTCTGCTATTTTGGTCATAACTGGGTGGCCTGCGGTGGTGAGTTGTCGTGAAATTACATCCACATCAACAATTGGTATGCCCAAAGAGGCAAATATTTTTGCGGCTTCACTTTTACCAGCGCCAATACCACCAGTCAATGCAATTACATACATGGCTCAACCTCCTAAATATAATCTTGCGAGCTGTGGCCCAAAGAACAGCGCTGCAACGCCACCAAGGGCCAAGTAGGGCCCAAACGGAATCGGCACATTGCGCCCATGTTTGGCCAATAAAATCATACCGATACCGATGATAGAACCCGCGATTGATGAAAGCAGGATAACAGCAGGCAGTAATTGCCAGCCAAACCATGCGCCAATCGCGGCCAGTAATTTGAAGTCACCGTAACCCATCCCTTCTTTGCCTGTGACTAGCTTGAATAGCCAATATACCGACCATAAGCTGAGGTAACCCGCCACGGCACCGATGATCGAAGAATGAAGGTCGGTAAAACCACTATTCAAGTTAAACAGAATACCAATCCATAGCAATGGTAGCGTAATGCTGTCTGGCAATAGAAATGTGTCTAGGTCAATAAAGCTTAATGCGATTAAAGCAAAACAGAATATCCAGGCTGCGAAACCAGCGCTTGAATAGCCAAATTTCCAGCTGACTAATCCTATTAATACCCCTGTGAATAGTTCCACTAGCGGGTAACGAATACTAATGGGGGTTTTGCACCCACTACATTTGGCTTTTAAAAACAAGAAGCTGAGGATCGGGATGTTTTCAAGTGCTGTAATTTTATGGCCACAACCAGGGCATTCAGAGCGTGGGACTACCAGATTGAATTTAGGGCTTGCTGTTGCCTCAGTTGCCGCTGATTGATTCTCTTCGCCTTGTAACTCCGCACAATTGCGTTGCCATTCAAGCTCCATCATCTTGGGCAGCCGATAAATCACGACATTCAAAAAACTGCCAACCATGAGCCCGAAAATGACCGAAAAAACAATGAATAAAGTCGGCATTTCTTTGAACAACTCGACTAGGTCAACAATAAAATCTGGCATTTTTTCTCAATTCATTAAACTTTTGCCATCATCGCACCGATATATAAGTATGGCAATAAAGTATGCCGCTTGAATTATGCAAAACAGGCACCAATTAAAGCTGGGATAACCTTTGAAAGGATAGCAAGTGATTAACAGCGAAAATATTAATGCAGATGCAATCCCAGCAATCCAGCAACAATCTTGGGATACGCCAGTGGTTTGCCGAGTTGAGGTGGATTTACCTGCATGGATGTCTCAATTGACAGGCCGAGATGACTGGCAAGTGTACGATGAGCAGGAAGATGATGCCTATATGACGTTTGCAATGCGTCAAGGGCGTCAAAATGCTGAAATTACCCTTTATCACACAGGTTATGCAGTGGTGGATGTAGATGGTAGCGCCATATTTGAAGGTGCACTGACTACAGCAACCAGTGAATGTGCTCACCTCAGCTACTATCGCGCTGATAGCGGCGAGCTTATTACGTTAAATTAATTAGCGTCAAGAGTTCCGCTTTACTGCGAAGCTGGCTAAATCAATCAGCGCCTGGTGAAACTCAGAGTCGGGCAAATGCGCAATTGCAGCGCAACCAATCTCAGCCTCATTTTTAGCAACATTTCTTACGTGTTCCAATGCCCCTGTGTCTTGAACAGCTTGCATCACAGCATCTAGCTGTTCAAGCCCCCCTTGCTCAATCGCACTACGAATCACAGCGCGCTGCTCTGCTGTGCCCTGGCGCATGGCGTATAGCAGTGGCAATGTTGGCTTGCCCTCAGCTAGATCATCGCCAAGATTTTTGCCTATTTCTGTAGAGTCACCGCTGAAATCGAGCACATCATCGATGAGCTGAAATGCTGTACCAAGTCGCATACCGTATTCTGCAAGCGCTTGCTCATCTTGATCTGTAGCATTGCAGATAATGGCGCCAAGTCGAGTCGCTGCTTCAAACAGTTTGGCTGTTTTGTAGTGAATCACTTTGAGATAGGCTTCATCGGTAACATCAGCATCATGCACATTGAGCAGCTGTAATACCTCGCCTTCGGCAATGATGTTGGTGGCTTCTGCCAATACCTCCATTACACGCATGTTCTGCACGCTCACCATCATCTGGAATGCGCGTGAATAGATGAAATCGCCCACCAACACGCTCGCCGCATTGCCAAACAAAGTATTGGCAGTTGCACGCCCACGGCGTTTCGACGATTCATCAACCACGTCATCATGCAATAAAGTCGCTGTGTGGATGAACTCAACCACTGCAGCCAGTGAGTGATGTTGGGGATTTATTTTGCCGAACACACCTGCAGATAGCAGCACCAGCGCGGGTCTTAAACGCTTGCCACCACTATGGATAATGTAATTGGCCACTTGGTTAACAAGTGCCACATCAGAATGAAGGGAAGCGCGAATGACCGCATCAACCGCTTCCATATCTGCTGCAATACAGGCTTGATTAAAAGCTGAGGACACAAAAATCTACCAGAAGAAATTGCAATAATTTTAACATAGAGCAACAGGCAAGGCTTGCACTCATCATGATCTAGCAATCATTTAATATAGTCACTAATTGCGTGCTTGCTCAGCACCAATTTTGCTCATATCTCGCTTGGGGCAGCACTGGGTCTGGGATATGCATTGATTATGTTAGAAAATCCGCATATTTTGGTTTGCTTCAAAGTGAATTATCCGTATAATGCTTGATTCATTTGAATGTGTAGCGAACGAGGCTGAACATGTACGCAGTAATTAAAACGGGCGGTAAGCAATACCGCGTAACCTCTGGCTTGAAGCTTAAGGTTGAAAAATTAATCGGTGAAGTTGGTAGTAGCGTTACCCTTGACCAAGTATTGATGCTAGCTGATGGCGACAATGTCACCATTGGCGCACCTCTGATTGCTGGCGCAACTGTGCAAGCAACCGTGGTTTCGCATGGTCGTGGCGATAAAGTGATGATTTTCAAGTTTCGTCGCCGTAAGCACTATCGTAAAACCCAAGGTCATCGTCAGTCTTATACTGAAATCCAAATTGGTGAGCTTGGTGCAAGCCCGGCAGCTAAGCCAGCCAAAGCCGCTAAGGCAGCAAAAACAGAAGCAACTGCTTAATTAAAGCAGATTGACTAAATAAAGGACTCGAAATGGCACACAAAAAAGCAGGCGGTAGCTCCCGAAACGGTCGCGATTCACACTCACAACGCTTAGGTGTTAAAGCCTTTGGTGAGCAAGTGATTTCAGCTGGTAGCATCATTGTTCGTCAACGTGGTACCCGTATGCATGCAGGCGAAAACGTCGGTATGGGTAAAGACCATACCTTGTTCGCTAAAGTAGATGGTAAAGTGGCTTTCACAGTTAAAGGTGCTTTGCGCCGTAAACTGGTTAATATCATCCCATCTTAAGTAAGCGATGAAGTTATCAAAAAGCCCTATCTGTTTGGTAGGGCTTTTTTGTTTCACAGGGTGCGTTTTAGAATATGCACCCAAAATAAAGACAGGCTTAAGTGATTCATTATGAAATTCATAGACGAAGCCACCATTAAAGTTTACGCCGGCGATGGCGGCAATGGCGTTGCTACGTTTCGCCGCGAGAAATACGAGCCTATGGGTGGCCCAAACGGCGGTGATGGTGGCCGTGGCGGTTCTATCATTGTTGAGGCTGATCGCAATATCAACACCTTGGTTGATTATCGCTACAGTCGCGTATTCCGTGCGCAACGTGGCGAAAATGGTCGCGGATCTGATCGCTATGGTGCGGGTGGCGAAGATATGTTATTGCGCGTGCCAGTCGGCACAGTCATTAGCGATAAAGCCAGCGAGCAAATGCTGGTGGATTTATCTGAGCATGGCCAGAAAGTGATGATAGCCAAAGGCGGAAATGGCGGCCTTGGTAATATCCACTTCAAATCCAGTATCAACCGTTCGCCACGTCAATGTACAAAGGGTGACCCAGGCGAAGAATTTGAGCTTTATCTAGAGCTCAAGGTGCTTGCAGATGTTGGTCTGCTTGGCATGCCTAATGCTGGTAAATCTACTTTTATTCGTTCAGTTTCTGCAGCCAAGCCTAAAGTCGCGGATTATCCATTCACGACTTTGCATCCTAATCTGGGTGTAGTACGTGTGGATACCAACCGCAGTTTTGTGATTGCCGATATTCCAGGCTTGATTGAAGGCGCCGCTGAAGGTGCAGGGCTTGGTCATCAGTTCCTGCGCCATTTGGCACGCACAAGTTTGTTGCTTCACCTGGTTGATCTTGCACCATTTGATGAGAGTGTCGACCCAGTTAAAGAGGCGCGTGCCATTATCGAAGAGCTTAGAAAGTATGATGAGGACCTTTATACCAAGCCACGCTGGCTGGTATTGAATAAGGTCGATATGCTTGCTGATGTTTCAGATAAGGTGAAAGCATTCGTTAAGGAGTTTGGCTGGAAAGGCCGTGTTTTTGCGATTTCTGCCATTAGCGGCATCGGTTGCAAAGAGCTGACTTACGCGATTATGGAACACCTCGAGCAAAACAGGGATGCCGAATTGGATACCCAAACTTCAGGGCAACAAGATGACGTCGCTGCTAGTTGATGCCGATTACCTGGTTGTAAAGGTAGGCTCCAGCCTCGTTACCAATAATGGCGAAGGCTTGGATCAGCAGGCGATTGCAGCTTGGGCAGACCAGATTGCGCGTATCGTCAAACAGGGCAAGCATGTGGTGCTGGTTTCGAGTGGTGCCGTGGCGGAAGGCATGCAGCGTTTGGGCTGGAAAAAACGTCCAACTTTAGTGAATGAATTACAGGCTGCAGCTGCCGTTGGGCAAATGGGGCTGGTGCAAATGTATGAAAGCTGTTTCAGTTTGCATGGCATGCACACCGCCCAAATTCTTCTTACCCACGAAGACTTGGCTGACCGTAAGCGTTATCTCAATGCGCGTAGTACCCTGCGTACCTTATTGGATTTGGGTGTTATCCCTATTATCAATGAGAACGATACCGTCGCTACCGAAGAAATCCGTTTCGGCGATAACGATACATTAGGCTCTCTAGTGGCTAATCTGATTGATGCTGATGCATTAGTAATCCTGACAGATCAGCCGGGTTTGTATTCTGCTGACCCACGCAAGAATGCGGATGCCAGATTTATCCAGCAAGGCATGGCTGGGGATATAGAGCTCGAAAAAATGGCGGGCGGTGCTGGCAGTGCGGTAGGGACTGGCGGCATGCTGACGAAAATACTCGCGGCTAAACGTGCAGCCCGAAGTGGCGCACATACCGTAATTGCTTCTGGCCGTGAACATGATGTATTACTTCGCTTGGCAAATGGTGAGCTGATCGGCACACATTTGCAAGCAGGCCAGATCAAGACCCTCGCCAAGAAACAATGGTTGGCAGATCATTTGCGCTTATCTGGTAGAGTTGTGCTGGATGATGGTGCAGTCAAGGCTTTGACGCAGGATGGTAAGAGTCTATTGCCAATTGGCGTGGTTGCAATAGAGGGTAGTTTTGAGCGCGGCGAAGTGGTCGCTTGTGTTGATGGGCAAGGTCACGAAATAGCCCGTGGATTGGTCAACTACACATCGCTTGAAGCCTCAAGGATATTACGTCAACCATCCAGTGAAATAGAACGTATTCTCGGCTATATTGATGAAGCCGAGTTGATACATCGAGATAATTTGATTCTGATATAAGCGTACATAATATTTAAGCCCGCATAAAATCTGTTTCTGAATTGGGAGCGACTATGTCACAACAAACAATAAACAATCAGCCACAAGTGGCGATTAT
>DATHWP010000044.1:0-16862 GCA_035460505.1 Methyloradius sp.
CTGGTCGCACTAGCCGATTATTGCCAGCGCAAACCAAGCGAGCTCTCTGGCGGCCAACGGCAACGGGTTGCCTTAGCCCGTGCCATCGTGAATAAACCACGGGTGTTATTGCTGGATGAACCGTTGGGCGCACTCGATTTAAAGCTGCGCGAACAAATGCAGTCAGAACTGAAAACGCTGCACAAAAAGCTGGGAATTACCTTTATTTACGTGACACATGACCAGAGCGAAGCCCTATCAATGTCCGACCGTGTCGCTGTGTTTAATCACGGTAGCATCGAACAAGTTGACCACCCGCGCCAGCTCTATACCCAACCTAAAACGAGTTTCGTCGCTAATTTTGTCGGTACAGCGAATGTGGTCACTGGAGATCTAGCAGAGCAGATTACTGGTAGTCGCCAGCCTTTCTCAATCCGCCCTGAACATATTAGCCTTAATTCCAAAAGCAACCAGAGCCGCATGCAAGTGACAGGCGTTGTGACGGATGTTCAATATCATGGTGCCCACAGCAAAATTGAAGTCGCTGTGGCAGAGCATAAATTGACTATGGTAATTGCTAGCCAACAAGATTCAGAAGCTACGTTACCTAATGTAGGCCAAACCATTGATTTATGCTGGCCTCAACAACGCATGGTAATACTGGAAACATCGGCATGAACGTACTATGTACATGCTTTACCAAGCCAACGGTGAATAACGGATGCTGCAAGTAACACGTCCACTTGCCAATATGCTCTACCGTAGAAACACCCTGTTTCTGCTGCTCTTGCTCACCCCGCCGCTGCTCTGGTTCGGGGTTGTTTATCTAGGCTCTTTATTCAGCCTGCTCTGGCAGAGCTTTTATACGTTTGATAGCTTCAGCATGTCGGTAACGCCTGATTTAACGCTGGAGAATTACCGCAGCCTGTTCGATGCCACCAATCTCGATATTATCCTGCGTACTTTAACCATGGCAGTCTCCGTGACTTTGGCCACAGCAATCATCGGCTTTCCAATCGCTTATTACATGACGCGCTATGGCAGCCCCGCTGAAAAAGGCTTTTTCTATGTGGCGGTGATGTTGCCGATGTGGGCAAGCTATATCGTCAAAACCTATGCGTGGACAGTGATTCTGTCGCAAGAAGGTGTCTTGTATTGGCTGATTGACCATCTAGGTTTACTCAGCCTGCTCAATGCCACGCTCGCAATTCCCAGCATAGGCGGCAACACGCTTGCCACCTCTAACCTTGGTCGATTTATCGTATTTACCTACATCTGGCTGCCCTTCATGATTTTGCCGATTCAGGCGGCGCTTGAACGTGTGCCATCCAACCTGTTGCAAGCCTCATCTGATTTGGGCGCCAAGCCTGCGCAGACTTTTCGTAAAATTCTATTGCCACTGGTATTCCCTGGCGTAGTGGCAGGCTCTATCTTCACATTTTCGCTCACGCTTGGTGATTACATCATTCCGCAACTGATTGGCCCTAGTGGGCTGTTTATCGGCACCATGGTCTATACCATGCAGGGTTCTATCGGCAATATGCCACTGGCTGCCGCGTTTACTGTGGTGCCGATTGTGCTGATTTTTATTTACTTGGCTTTGGCAAAACGCATGGGGGCATTTGATGCGCTCTGATCATGGACAAGCCGTTGCACCGTTATGGCTAAAGACATTGGCATACGGCGGCCTGGTATTTTTGCATTTCCCGATTGCAGTTATTTTCTTGAATGCCTTTTTAACGGGTGAAGGCAGTCAAAGCCATTTCACCCTGCGCTGGGTGCATGAAGCCTTGGCGCGTGAAGATGTGATTGCTGCAATCATACTCTCACTAAAAGTTGCCACCGTCGCAACTTTGATGGCGTTAGTCATGGGCGTGATGGCCGCCGCAGCGCTTTACAGGCGCAGTTTTTTCGGCAAGGAAGCCATTACCACCATGCTGATTCTGCCAATTGCACTACCAGGCATCATCACAGGGATTGCCCTGCTTTCTGCCATGAATATGCTGGATATTACGCCTGGGGTGTGGACGATTATCGTCAGCCATGCCACGTTTTGCGTGGTGATGATTTATAACAACGTCATTGCGCGTTTCAGGCGCATGCCACATAGCTTGGTGGAAGCCTCCATGGATTTGGGCGCGGATGGTTTTACTACGTTTCGGCACATTATCCTGCCGCAACTCGCCACCGCTTTACTGGCAGGCGCCCTACTGGCTTTTGCGCTTTCGTTTGACGAACTTATCGTAACGATTTTTACCGCTGGCCATGAAATCACTTTGCCCATCTGGCTGCTCAACCAGCTCAGTCGTCCGCGCGATGCAGCCATTACCAATGTGGTCGCGATGATGGTAATGCTGATTACCGCCCTGCCCATTATTGCAGCGTATTATTTAACCCGTGGCACAGGCACCGTTGAAGGTAGTAGCCGTTAACATTAACCTGATTATTGAAGAGAGATAAAATGATTGATTTTCCCAAGCAATTATTGATTAACGGCCAGTTTGTGAGTGGTGAGGGCAATGCCGAACCTATCCTCAACCCAGCTACAGGTGAATTACTGACGACCATCCATGAAGCCTCTATGGATCAGATAAAACTGGCCACCAGCTCAGCCGCGACAGCATTTACCATCTGGAAAAAAACCACTCCACGCGACCGTGCCACTATGCTGCTCAAACTTGCCGATGCCATAGAAAGCAACGCCGAGGCTTTCGCCACGCTGGAATCGCTTAACTGTGGCAAACCCTATCTGGCCGCGCTCAATGATGAAATACCCGCCGTGGCCGATGTATTCCGCTTTTTCGCGGGGGCTATTCGCAACATGACAGGCTCATTGGCTGGTGAATATCTGCCTGGCCATACCAGCATGATTCGTCGCGACCCCTTAGGTGTCGTAGCATCAATAGCGCCGTGGAACTACCCATTGATGATGGCTGCATGGAAATTAGGCCCGGCATTAGCGGCAGGCAATACTGTGGTGCTAAAACCTTCTGAAATGACACCGCTGACATCGCTCAAACTTGCCCAGCTCATCGCCGAGATTTTCCCTGCTGGCGTGGTCAATATCATTACTGGACGTGGCGAATCAGTTGGGGCACCCATGATTTCACAGCCACAAGTACAGATGATTTCAATTACTGGGGACATTTCCACTGGTCAGAAAATCATGGATGTTGCGGCTAAGAGCGTGAAGCGCACACACCTTGAATTAGGTGGCAAAGCGCCTGTCATCGTGTTTGATGATGCTGACATACAGGCCGTGGTAGATGGCGTGCGCGCATTCGGCTTTTATAACGCAGGCCAAGACTGCACCGCTGCCTGCCGCATTTACGCAGGCAAAAACATCTACGAGAAACTTGTCGCAGAACTCAGCTCAGCTGTCTCCAGTATTAAACTGGGCGAGCAGCATGACAACGGTGTTGAAATGGGGCCGCTGATTTCAGAACGTCAACGTAGCCGTGTAGCTGGCTTTGTTGACCGAGCTGCAGCACAAAAAAATATTGAGATCACAACTGGCGGCAAAGCACGTGCTGGTCGTGGATTTTTCTATGAGCCAACCATCATCGCTGGCGCTCTGCAAACCGATGAAATCGTCGCCAAAGAAGTGTTTGGCCCTGTAGTTTCCATCACGCGTTTTGATGATGAAGAGCAAGTAGTGAACTGGGCAAATGAATCTGAATATGGCCTTGCAAGCTCAGTGTGGACAGCCGATGTAGGCCGTGCCATGCGCGTCTCCGCCGAATTGCAATACGGCTGCACCTGGATCAACACCCACTTTATGCTGGTCTCTGAAATGCCGCATGGCGGCATGAAAAAGTCTGGCTACGGCAAGGATATGTCGATGTATGCAATTGAGGATTACAGCGCCGTGCGGCATGTGATGGTAAAACTGTAGAAACTTAAACGAGCTAGCCAATTAGCTGCTTGCAAGCATGTCCAGCACTTGCTTTTTGGCTGGCGCGTGATTTTGTTGCTGCTTACTTAGCAAAGCCCACAAAACATTGTCTGGCAAGTCCAGTAAGTCATCTAGCGCTGCGATTTGTGCCTGATTGAGGTTGGGCAGGTGTTTTTTCACAAATGGCGTAAAGAGCAGATCCAACTCAAGCATGCCACGTCGGCAGCGCCATTCCATACGTCTCAGACTGGCTTCATCTTGTTCTGCGATTGTCTGCATTAGATTTATTTGGCAGGCGACTTTTCTTGCTTGAAGCGGTTTTTCACCTTAAGCGCCTTGATCTCATTAATCGCCTTCGATGGGTTCAAGCCTTTCGGGCAAACATCGACGCAGTTCATGATGTTATGGCAACGATATAGCCGATAAGGATCTTCCAGATTTTCCAAACGCTCTTCGGTAGCCTGATCGCGACTATCAGCGATAAATCGGTAGGCAGCCAACAAGCCAGCAGGGCCAACGAATTTATCTGGGTTCCACCAGAATGACGGGCAAGCCGCAGTGCATGCGCCGCACATAATACATTCATACAAACCATCTAGTTTTGCACGGTCTTCCGGTGATTGCAGGCGTTCGGTGGTTGGCACAGGATCGTTATTGATCAGGTAGGGTTTGATGGAGTTGTAGTGTTCGAAGAACTGTGTCATATCGACAATTAAGTCACGTATCACAGGCAAGCCAGGCAATGGGCGCAGTACGATAGGTTGTTTGAGGTCTTCAACCGCAGTCATACAAGCCAGGCCGTTTTTACCATTGATATTCATGGCATCTGAACCACATACGCCCTCACGACAGGATTTACGCAGGCTTAAAGTATCGTCCAAGGCTTTGATCTGCAAGATCGCATCGAGCAACATGCGCGTATTGGGCGCGAGCTCGATATCGTAATCCTGCATATAGCCGTCTTTATCGGTATCAGGATTGAATCTGTAGATTGAGAATTTCATCGTTCAACTCCTTAATATACGCGAGCCACTAAGGGAAATGAGGGCACGGTCAATGGCTGCAAACGCACCGGACTATAAGCCATATGGTTATCCTGACGATAATAAACCGAGTGCTTTAGCCATTGCTCATCATCCCGATCAGGGAAATCCTCGCGGCAATGCGCACCTCGGCTTTCTTGCCTTGTATGCGCAGAAACCATGGTGGCTTTTGCGACTTCGATCAAGTTTTCCAGCTCTAGCGCTTCAACACGGGCAGTATTGAATACCTGGCTTTTATCCTTGATTTCTAGATGCGGAATGCGCGTTGCTACTTGCATGATTTTTTCTACACCCTCGGCTAACAACTCGGGGAAGCGGAATACCCCACAATGCGCCTGCATAACTTTACGCATGGCATCACCAACCTCGGCTACATTTTCACCTGACTGCTGGTTATTCAGTCGCGCTAGACGAGCTTCTGTTGCGTCGGCATAATCTGCTGGCAAGGGTTTATGGCTGGCATTACGCACACTTTCAACCATGTGATTTCCAGCGGCTTTACCGAACACCATTAAATCGAGTAGCGAATTTGAGCCCAAGCGGTTAGCGCCGTGTACAGACACGCAAGCACACTCGCCGACCGCATAGAAACCTTGCACCACTTTGCCGTTATCAACCACCTGCCCATCAATATTCGTGGGAATGCCGCCCATCATGTAATGCACAGTCGGCACCACTGGGATAGGGTCACGCACTGGATCTACATTGGCGAATTTGATGGCGATATTGCGAATACCAGGCAGGCGCGCATCAATCACTTTTTCGCCTAGATGATCAAGCTTTAGCCAAACGGCCTGATTATCAATGCCGATGCCACGCCCTGCTTTCACTTCAGTTGCAATAGAGCGCGAAACCACATCGCGACTAGCTAAATCTTTAGCGTTTGGCGCATAGCGCTCCATGAAGCGCTCGCCTTCAGAATTCACCAGATAGCCGCCCTCACCGCGCACGCCTTCGGTAATCAGCACGCCAGCATTAGCTAGGCCTGTTGGATGGAATTGCCAGAACTCCATATCCTGCAAACCAAAGCCTGCACGTGCAGCCATACCCAAGCCATCTCCTGTATTGATGAAGGCATTGGTACTGGCATGAAAGATACGCCCTGCGCCACCAGTAGCAAACAACGTGGCTTTGGCGTGAAATGCGACTACTTTACCAGTCTCGATTTCAAGCGCAGTGACGCCCAATACATCGCCATCTGCATCGCGGATTAAATCTAGCGCGAACCATTCAATCAAGAATTGTGTTTGTGCATGCACGTTGCGCTGGTAAAGGGTGTGTAACATGGCGTGGCCCGTGCGGTCAGCCACTGCACAGGTGCGCGAAATGGCTTCTGCGCCGTAATGGCGGGTCATGCCGCCGAATGGGCGCTGGAAAATCTTGCCGTTATCCAGGCGATCAAACGGCATGCCGAAATGCTCTAGCTCGTATATCGCATCAGCCGCGTTTTTACACATGAACTCAATGGCATCCTGGTCACCCAGATAATCCGAACCTTTGATGGTGTCGTACATATGCCAGTGCCAGTCATCCTGCCCTAAATTACTGAGTGCGGCAGCAATACCGCCTTGCGCTGCTACCGTGTGCGAACGTGTGGGGAACACTTTGGAAAGTACAGCGACATTCAACCCACTATCAGCCAGTTGCAAGGCGGCACGTAAACCCGCACCGCCGCCGCCCACCACAATCGCATCAAATTTTCGGACTTCAATTGCCATCAAATACTCCACACAATCCATGTTGCCCAAAGTGCATAAATAAGCAGCGCTAGCCTGACCAGCCATTCAAGGCGCAGCCTAAGCACTTGATGATGCACGTAATCCATCATGATTTCGCGAACCCCCAGCCAAGCGTGGTACATCAGCGCCCAGAAAAACAGCAGGCTAAATATCCTGAATGGCATGGGTGAACACCAGGCTTTCCATCCATCAAAGCCAGTCGGTGGGCTCACCAGCCAATAAATAAGTACAACCACTGAATAAACTGCCATGGTGCCTGCCGTCAGGCGTTGCCACATCCAGTCGCCCAAACCATGGCCGCGGCGTATTACCATAGTAAAAACGCCATCAATACTGTGAGTAGGCCACTGATTATCAGAACACTCATGCTGCTGGCGCGAGCAAATCTAAGGTTTAAACCCCAATGTGCATCAAGCGCCAGATGGCGCAAACCTGCGAGGGCATGATGTAAATAAGCCCAAATAATCAATATATAAATCAGTCTCAAGAATGGCGTTTTTAATAAGGCATGCACCTCAGCATAGCTATCTGATGAGGTTAAACTTTGTTGCAACAATAGAAGCAGTAAAGGTAGCAATAGGAATAAAAACGCACCGCTAGCACGGTGCATGATTGAAACCAGCGCTGGCAAAGGCAACCGAATAGTGAATAAGTTGAGGTTTTTAGGGCGTTTGGCAGCCATTTAGTCTAGCTCGCTGCGATAGTGGTAAGCATCTGTCAGACACAAGCCCAAGCGCCATTCAATAGGTTTGTCGCCGTAAGTATAAGCGGTACGCTCCACCTGCAATAATGGGCTGTGTAAGGCCACACCTAGCGCTTGCGATGAGGCTTCATCAGCTGCAACGGCTTTCAACGCCTCTTCAGCCCGCACCATGCGGATGCCGTAAGCCTGCTCATACATGCTGTTCATTGAGCCGCCATAAGCGTTTATCTGTGCGCTATCCAGCCCTGCAAACGTTGCTGCTGACACGGCAATATGATCGAGAATCAGCGGCTGATCGGCATGTACCAACAAGCGCTTAATCTCGATAATCGCGCTACCGACTTCGATACCCAAGTGTATCGCAACCCTGCTGGAAGCTGTACCTCGCTCGCAACTCAATAACTGATGACGCGGGAAAATCTTAGTACCATCTTCATCAGCCAGACGCAGAAAACGCACTTTCACACCTTCTTCAGCATGTGAAACGACATAAGTACCTTTGCCTTGGCGTCGCATCATGATGTTGTCTGCGACCAACGCATCAATGGCCTTGCGCACCGTGCCTTGACTGACTTGATAACGGCTCGCCAATTCCATCTCACTGGGAATCACCGCGCCTGCTGTCCACTCGCCATTGATCAAGCTCTGGGTGAGCATTTTTTTGATTTGTTCATACAGAGGCTGATAACTAGGTCGCGTGATATACGGCTGCGCCATTTCAGGTTGCGCACTATTTGTTTGACTATCGGTTTTTTGATTTACAGCTTGAGGAGTTTGTACTTGCATAACACTTAGTTTATCGCATGCTTTTACTCAAAGTCTAGTGTATTATGTCTTATATAAGAGTTATCTTTTCGCTAATTAGTAACTACTATTAACAAGCTTCGTTAGAAGTAAAACCCTAGCGATATCCTGCTCATATTCTTCTGAGTAAAGTTGACTTTAGGGTCATAGGCCAGGCGAACGAAATATCGTGCCCATTCATCTGAAATAGCAGCACCAGTTCCAGCAATTGATTTACCGTCTGCATCTGCTGGACCACTTTTATTAAAAATATCCAGTGTCAGCTTGTTCGCATCTGCGACCAAATAATGAAGCAATAGATGATCAATCTGTTGCCCGGGCATCACCCTGTCATCTTTCACCCGATATAAAGCAATGTCTTTGCCCTCTTCAAACTCAAACCCTGCTCCGTAGGTGATCGAGTCATTGGGGTCAAAATTGATATTATCGTAAGGTTTGAGATTAGTTCGCCCGTAGCCAACGATCGCATGCAGGGCTCCGCCAAGCTCGAGCGTAACAGCCCCACCTATAAATCCATAATCTGCAACTTGAATAGTAGAATCTGCCTTCAATAACGACCATTTATCTATACGCTCATAGCCCGCTCTGGCCTGCTTAAAGTCTGCAGGAGTTTCTGAATAATAGGCTAGCCAGGCCGATTGCTGATCAAATTTTGCACGCAAATTAATATCTGTAGCATTGAGCTGTTTGGCTGAATATTGAGAGACAGTTAACTTGTATTGAATGTCGTTTGCCTCATCATTGCCATCAGCAAAGGCATTGAATGCTACCAACTGCAAAGCTATAAAACATGCTTTGCCAATGGTTAAATAAAAACGATGTGTTAAAACGAAGGTGGGCTGCATGAACTAACCAAAGTACATACCTGATTGCCTACATTCCGAAAACGGTGTTGCTCACGGCTATTAAAGTAATAGGCATCACCAACACCAAGTACACGCGTTGAGCCACCCACCGTGACCTCAAGCTGACCATTAATAATCACGCCACCCTCCTCACCTTCATGTTGTAGCATGATCATGCCAGTATCTGCCCCAACCTGGTAGGTTTCATAGAGAATTTGTAATGCATGGCCTGCCTTGGCCGATCCAATTTGGCGGTATGAAATGCCCTCACCACTGCTAATTTCAGTCAGTGTTTCAGCACGGTAGAAAACTTCACTCTGCATGCCGGGCAGCTCATCGGAAAAGAATTCACCTAGCGTCATGGGAATGCCCGCAAGAATGCGTTTGAGTGCGCTGACTGATGGGCTGGTATTGCCAGACTCAATCAACGAAATAGTCGCATTCGCCACACCAGCACGTTTTGCCAGCGTGCGCTGTGAAAGCTGGTGTCGCAAGCGTATCAAACGCAAGCGAAACCCGATATCCATGTCCATATTCAAGCCTAATTGTCCAGGTGTTTAGAGTGTTAAATATACAATAACAGCCATGTGTTCGTCACCAATTAAATCAATCACTTAAATTGATAAAAATACAGTCTTGACACTAGATACTGAACACTACGAAACTGGCTGCACTCATTAAATGCTATTCAAGGCCTTCATCATGTCCACGCCCAATATCAAACTACCCAATATGGATCATTACTGGGTACCGTTTACCGCCAATCGCCAGTTCAAGGCCATGCCGCGCCTCTTCAAAGCGGCCAAGGGCAATTACTTCACCACCATGGATGACCGCCAGATACTGGATGGCACGGCAGGCTTGTGGTGCGTGCCTGCGGGGCATGGGCGCGAAGAGATTGCCACAGCTGTCGGCAATCAGCTGCTGACACTAGATTACGCGCCCGCCTTCCAGACCAGCCACCCACTGGCGTTTGAAGCAGCGGAACGCGTGGCGCAATACATGCCAGCTGGTCTGGACCGTATATTCTTCACAAACTCTGGCTCGGAATCGGTAGAAACTGCCCTCAAAATCGCCCTGGCCTATCATCGTGTATGCGGCAACCCGCTGCGCAACAAGCTGATTGGCCGTGAGCGTGGGTACCATGGCGTGAATTTCGGTGGCATTGCGGTGGGCGGCATTGCAGGCAATCGCAAGGCTTTTGGCAACGCGCTGGCTGGCGTTGACCATATCCGCCACCCGCTGGACATAGCCAATAACGCCTTTACCAAAGGCGTGCCAGAAGATGGCGGCATTGCACTAGCGAATGAATTTGAACAGCGCATCATGACATTGCACGATCCCGCAACGATTGCCGCATTGATCGTTGAGCCGATGCAAGGCTCAGCAGGCGTCATCGTGCCGCCTAAAAACTACCTGAAGCGCCTGCGCGAGATTTGCACCAAGCACGGCATATTGCTGATATTCGATGAAGTGATTACGGGCTTTGGCCGCCTCGGCACCAAGTTTGGTGCGGATTATTTTGATGTAATTCCTGACATCATTACCTGCGCCAAAGGCCTGACCAATGGTGTGGTGCCGATGGGTGCAGTCGCCGTGAAGCGCGAGATCTATGATGCCTTCATGGAAAACTCTGCGCCCAATGCGATTGAATTACCGCATGGCTACACCTATAGCGCTATCCCCATTGCCTGTGCCGCAGCGATTGCCACACTGGATATCTTTGCCAACGAAAAACTGGAAGATCGTGCAGCAAGCCTAAGTGGCAGGTTGCAGTCGGCAGCCCATGCCCTAAAAGGCCTGCCCATGGTTAAAGATATCCGCAACATCGGACTGGTGGCTGGTATTGAATTCGAGGCGATTGAAGGGAAACCTGGCGCCATGTCGTTCGCCACTTACCTCAAATGCTATGAGATGGGCGTGCATGTGCGCTATACCGGCGACATCATCGCCGTATCACCACCGCTAACGATTGAGCCTCATGAAATCGACCGCATTTTCAGCACGATTGCCGATGCGATTAAATTCGTAGTAGCCGCTGGCGAAGCTGGATTGGATCACACACGCTACCTTAAAAATGAGCAAGACTGGGCAATGCACCAATCGCATCAAACAGACATTAACAACCCAATACTGGAGCATCTGGCATGAGCACAAAAACAATAGGCCACTACATTAATGGCCAGCATATTGCAGGCACTAGCAATCGATTCGGTGATGTCTATAACCCCGCAACGGGGATAGTACAGGCTCAATTAAGCTATGCCAGTGCGACCGAGGTAGATCAGGCGATTAGCGCTGCACAAGCAGCTTTCCCTGCTTGGTCGAGCACACCAGCATTAAAACGTGCCCGCATCCTGTTTAAATTTAAAGCCTTGCTGGATGAACATGCCAATGAGTTGGCCAAGGCTATCTCCCTCGAACATGGCAAGACCATCAGCGATGCACGCGGTGAAGTCACGCGTGGCATTGAGGTGGTCGAGTTCGCCTGCGGGATGCCACATCTGCTCAAAGGCGACTACAACGATCAGGTCGGCACCGGCATCGACACTTACAGCATGCACCAGCCGCTGGGCGTGGTAGCGGGCATTACACCTTTCAACTTCCCGGTCATGGTGCCGCTATGGATGATCCCCATGGCATTGGCGACAGGCAATACCTTTGTACTAAAACCTTCTGAGAAAACCCCAAGCGCTAGCCTGATGCTGGCCGATTTATTGGCTGAAGCAGGCTTGCCTGCAGGTGTGTTCAACCTTATGAATGGTGATAAGGAAGCTGTCGATGTGCTATTGAGTGATAAGCGCATACAGGCTATCAGCTTTGTCGGCTCGACTCCAATTGCCGAATACATTTACAGCACTGGCACCAAAAATGGCAAGCGCGTGCAAGCGCTTGGGGGTGCCAAGAACCACTTGGTAGTCATGCCAGATGCGGATATTGACCAGGTCGCCGACGCGTTGATAGGCGCTGGTTATGGCTCTGCCGGCGAGCGTTGCATGGCGATTTCGGTCGCGGTGGCGGTGGGCAACACAGCCGATGCATTGATTGCGAAGCTGCAGGAAAAAGTGAAAGACATCACCATCGATCAAGGCTTGAATGAAAAAGCCGATATGGGGCCGCTGGTCACGCCACAACATTACGCCAAAGTGAAAGAGTATGTCGACCTGGGCATCACCGAAGGCGCGAAACTGGTGATTGATGGCCGCGGCTATAGCCATGCTGGCCATGAGCAAGGGTTCTTTCTAGCGCCCTGTTTATTCGATCATGTGACCAAAGATATGCGTATCTATAAAGAAGAGATTTTCGGCCCAGTCCTCTCCGTGGTTCGTGCAGAGACGTTTGAAGATGCCCTACAACTGGTCAACGACCATGAGTTTGGTAACGGCGTAGCGATTTTTACGCGCGATGGCGAAGTAGCACGTGAGTTCACCCATCGAGTTCAAGCTGGCATGGTAGGCGTGAATGTGGCAATCCCTGTGCCGATTGCTTTCCACAGCTTTGGCGGTTGGAAACGGTCGTTATTTGGTGACCATCATATCTACGGTACGGAAGGCATCCGTTTTTATACACGCCTGAAAACAACAACCTCACGCTGGCCAGCCAGCAACAAAGGCACAGGCGCCGAGTTTGTCATGCCAACCATGAAATAATTGCTGTAAGCTTCACAAGCCCCTCAGGCCAGCAGATTTTGGCCTGAGGGGCTTTGTTATTGAGTCCAAGAATTAAGAAACTCCATATGCCAGAAAATCTCAGCACTGCACAGCGTACTACCAGCATCATTGCGCTTAATGCGGTTTCCACCCTGTCCCAGATCGGCCAGTTTGGTCTTGGTACGACCTTACTACCTATTGCCTTGGAAGCCAGACATGCCACACCAGAACTGATCGGTGTTACCAGTGCAGCCTTCTGGTTTGGCATGCTGGGTGGGCTGCTAGCCGCAGGTCAACTGACGCGCTCGCTGGGCTATCGCAATACGGTGATTCTTGGCCTGTTAGTCAGTGCCATCAGTTTTGTGTTGATTCCCATGCTGGAGATTCAGTGGTGGCTAGTACCATCAGCGCTCGTGGGATTTGGCCTGGGCTTACGCTGGATTGCCAATGAAACATGGCTTTACCGCTTATCACCAGAACATTCTCGGGGCCGCATTATCGGCATTCATGAAACCTTGATCGCGGTTGCTTCAGTAGCAGGGCCGATGATTATTGTGGCACTTGGTGTCAGCAAGCCTAGCGCATTTTGGTTGGCTGCTGCTGCATGCATGACCGCAATTCCACCGATATTCATTGCAAGCACTATCACTTCTGTCGATGAAACTACTGCAGATACTAAGCAATCCAGCAAGCGCTCTATTAAGGAAAATTTGCGCCTGAGCTTAATGTTTTGGCTGGGCTTAGGTGGCTTGATCGCAGGCCTGGGTGGCTGGATAGAAGGCAGTTTGCTGGCACTGTTGCCTGTTTATGTCAGCGATATAGGGCTATCCAGCAAAGATACCGCATGGCTACTCACCATGCTAGGCATAGGCGCCATGGTTTGCCAGTACCCGATAGGCTGGGTATCAGACCACAAAGGTGTAATTTACACCGCAAAACTATGTGCTACATTCGGCATGATCGCGATGATTGCAGTGCTCGTGGGAGGGCATAACTTGTCAGCGCTTGCCATCATGGCTTTTCTCGTTGGTGGCATGAGTGGCGGTTTGCTTACCTTGGGCATGGTCTGGGCCACACTCCACAGCAGTGGCAGTGCGATTACCGATCGTGTAAGGCAAGTTTCGATTATCTACACCACGCTCTCAGCACTAGGTCCTATGTGTGCGGGCTTTATCGTAAGCCATACCAGCAGCGCCAGTTTGTTCTGGCAACAGCTGGTCGTTATATTGGTGCTGATTACTGTTTTGTTAATCCAGCCACGTGATAAGTAATTCCGATATTCAAAATTTAACTGGATGAAAAATTTTCAATCCAACTGATGCGTTTAATTCATTGGGCTGAATTTCTGGCCGCCAACGTAAACTCGAAAAAGGTGGATTGCCATCACCCGGCCCAACAGGGCCCTTAAAATATAAATCTCCAAAATCATTAAAATCTTTTATGGATAATTTCTTGTGCATCAAGATTGTAGGCAATGTCCCTTCAAAATGTCCGCGCCATCCTTCAGTGTAAGCGATATCAATAACGGCTAAAGCTTGGTAAGTAATTCTATAAATTGGGCAAAAACCTTTATAGAAAAATTTAAAATCGCCTTTTGGAATGTTGTTCAATACTTCAAATGGCACTCGAATACTGGACCACCATGACCAGCCAGGGTCTAAATCGTAGCTGGTCAAATGACTCAAGAGTAAGTCTGACTGGTCATGCTCAAATAATTCAAAAAAAGCAGACCACTCACCAGTCAGGCAAACATCAAATTCAATAACCCAATAGTGCTCATATTTAAAGGATTTCCAGAAATTAAGCACTGGATAATGAGCAGACCCAGGTACTATTTTTCCTTGAACATAACAATCATATCCAAGACTGGCTTCTATCTGATTAGCATCAAATTGAAGAACGTGATCGCCACATCCGTTGTTATCTAACCAGCTCTGCCAAGAATCCACAACTTCAGGGTCCATAGCATCTACCAGCACAAAACAATCCATCATGTTTATAGTAGATTGCCTGAGACTGATAAATTTCCTGGCTAAGCTCTCACTCCAAACATGCGTTAAAAACAATACCGCTTCTTTTTTAGTGGTTTCCAATGCGCTCATATTCAAGATTAACCAGGGTAATTGGTAAGCCTATAATAATTGAGTTATACCGAGATGTGAGATATTCGGCAGTCTGAGGATAAAGCGCTTGTATATAATAACTTTGTTTAGACGAAAAAAAATCTAGTCGAGTTGATCGACTAGATTTTTTGTTTGGCGGAAGCGGTGAGATTCGAACTCACGAAGGGCTCTCACCCTCGCTAGTTTTCAAGACTAGTGCCTTCAACCACTCGGCCACACTTCCAAGGCGCGCATTATAGCACCGAATTTTAGTCGTCGGCTATGTCCATGTCAGGAAAAAGTACATCGGTGAAGCCAAAAGTGCGTAAATCTTCTATGCGCATAGGGTAAAGAATGCCGTCCAGATGATCACATTCATGCTGTACAACGCGTGCATGAAAGCCACTGACTGTGCGGTCTATAACGTTTCCATACTGGTCAAAGCCCGTGTATCGCAGATTAGTAAACCGTGGTACTACGCCGCGCATGCCAGGAACTGAAAGGCAACCTTCCCAGCCCTCATCCATTTCATTATCCACTTGGCTTAATTCGGGATTAATCAATACGGTATAAGGCACTTGCTCAGCATCGGGATAGCGCGGGTTCTTGCCCACGCCAAATATCACCACGCGCAAGCTCACACCAATCTGAGGGGCTGCGATACCAGCACCATCCATGTGTGCCATGGTGTCTTCCATATCCTGGATCAAGGCATGTAGCTCTGGAGTGTCGAATGCTTCAACAGGCAACGCCTTTTGTAGCAAGATAGGGTCGCCCATGCGCAATACGGTTTTAATCGCCATAAATAATCACCACCTGTTCAATTAAGTTACGCACGCGATGCATGGTTTCATCCAGCACTGCACCTATATCTTCATATTTAATGCCGTGCAGGCTGTTGCCGCGTCCCGCTGCATAATTGGCTACTGGGCAAATAGCGGCATAGTTGATTTCAAGTTCGCGTGCCAATACTGCTTCAGGCATACCTGTCATACCCACCATTGTGGCACCATCACGTTCGAGACGATTGATCTCTGCCGCAGTCTCCAGCCGTGGGCCTTGTACACAAGCATAGACCCCGCCGTCAATCAATGATTCATCGGCAACCTTGGCTGCCTGTTTGCATAAATCCCTTAGTTTTGCGCTGTATGGCTCAGTAAAATCGATATGTTTGACTAACTTATCAACGCCATCGTAAAACGTGTTTTTACGGTCATGTGTGTAATCGATGATCTGGTCTGGCAATGCCACTGTACTCGGCTTTAAGGCTTCATGAATGCCGCCAACAGTAGCCACGGCGACGATATCAGTCACGCCTTCTGATTGTAATGCCCACATATTGGCGCGATAGTTCACAACATGTGGCGGTATGGTATGGCCGTTGCCATGGCGCGCCAGAAAGATGACTGGGTGGCCACACATCTCACCAAACAAGAGCGGGCCAGAAGGTTCGCCATAGGGCGTGCGGATGAGTTGTCGGCCTGTGATCGTCAGGTTGGCTAATTGGGTTAAACCCGTGCCGCCTATAATGCCTAGCATGCTTATTCCTAAACCTTTAAAGAACAGAATTGTAACGTAAAGTTCAGATAAATCCTCATCGTCAGGCAAGCTTGGAACCAAGCTTTATGGCATACTTAGCGCGATTATGAATAGCCCCAATTCCGCAAAGCAAGATGCCACACAAGCAAGCCTAACACTCGCTAGCACGCATTATGAGAACTTCCCCGTAGCGTCTATTTTATTGCCTATGCGCTTGCGCAAACCTATCGGCCTGATTTACGCCTTTGCTAGGCAAGCCGATGACTTTGCCGATGAAGGCGATTTAACACCAGAGCAGCGTCTGGAATTATTGAATGGCTTCAAGCTTGAGCTGGATAAAATTACTCATCATCAGGCAACAGATTCAGCGTTATTTACTGCACTTGGCGCGATGATTAAGCAATACAATTTGCCCCTTGCACCCTTTTACGACTTGCTGGATGCCTTTAGCCAGGATGTGGTGAAGTCACGCTACCAGAATTTTGGTGAAGTGATGGACTATTGCCGTCGCTCTGCCAATCCTGTTGGCCGTTTGTTACTTCACTTATATGGCTACGCAACGC
>DATHWP010000045.1:0-8890 GCA_035460505.1 Methyloradius sp.
TCAAACTCGCTGTAGTGCGTACCAAATGTATCTGCGCCATTCGGTGCGCGGCCTACCCACTGGGCAACCGAGCGAACCCCTTTTATGCCTCTGATGACTTCTGTTACCTTTTTGCCTATGCGCAATGACTCTTGCTCCGAAGTTCCAGGCACAGCCGTCATGTGCATGATGTAATGGCCTTCGTAGAGATTAGGGATGAACTGGCTTTTAAATAAAGGCAATATGCCTAGGCCAAGCGCTATGACCATGAGAGATGCCGCGATGACTATCTTGTATTGTTTTTCAATCCGGTAAAGCCATCTAACATATGTTTTCTTGATGGCACGTATCATCGGAGAATCTTCGCTATCTAACTTGGCATGACCAAGTAGCAGGTAACAAAGCGCTGGCGTAAGCGTTAATGCAACGCCCAGAGACGCGATAATTGCTGCAATGTACGCAAACCCCAAGGGAGCGAATAACTTACCTGCAACGCCGCTTAATGTCAGTAATGGGGCAAATACCATGGCGACAATGACGGTGGCATATACCACAGAGCTTCTGACCTCCATCGAGGCATTGAACACCACCTGATAAATAGGCGCTGGTACAGCTAGTGAGCGATTTTCACGCAGGCGGCGGAAGATGTTTTCTGTATCGATAATCGCATCATCAACCACTTCACCCAGCGCAATTGCCAGACCACCCAAGACCATGATGTTAAAACCGATATTGAACTGGTTTAAGACCACAATCGCGCTTAGCAGTGAGAGCGGGATGGCGGTTGCGGAAATAAAAGCAGTGCGCGCGTTAAACAAAAACAGGAACAAGATGCTGATGACCAATATTGAGCCAATCAAGATGTCGGTCTGCACGCCACTGATGGCGGTCTCAATAAAGTTAGCAGGGCGGAAAAGCCCGCGATGTAAAGTAACGTGCTCAGTTTTTAAGGATGGCTCGAGCTGGGTTAATGCTTTCTCAATGGCTTTTGTGACGCCATTAGTATTAGCCCCAAGTTGCCCTTGAATCGATAGATAGACGCCAGTCTGGCCGTTAATTTGTGCTGCACTAATGGAAGGTGCGGGCGCTTCGATAATTGCACCGATGTCACCAAGCCTGATGGTTTGGCCGTTACGATGGATGAGCGTGGTTTGCGCCAGTTGTTGTGGCGTGAGTGATTGGCCTTCGCTGTTGATGACAATGCGCTGATTATTATTTTCGATGAACCCTGCACCACGTACGCCTGTGGCTTTTTTAGTGGCATCCATCACATCTTGCAGCGAAACGTTGTAACGGATCAATGCATCAGGGTTCACCTGCACTTGGAACTGCTTGACCTCCCCACCAAAGACGTTGACGTCTGCAACGCCAGGCACTGCCAATAAATGCGGGCGTATCGTCCAATCAACCAATGTACGTAACTCCATTAGAGAGCGAGTTTTGGAGGTGATAGCGATACCCATCACTGTGCTGGCAGAAGAGGTCAGCGGTGTAATGTTTGGCGTGATGCCTTGCGGTAGCTGATTGTTCAAGGTCGTCAGGCGCTCTGCGACTACCTGGCGATTGCGGTATATATCCGAGCCTTCTTTGAAGGTTACGCTAACGACAGATAAGCCCGGAATAGACTGCGAACGGATGACATCAATGCCTACTGTTCCCGCAATACTATTTTCAATCGGTTGCGTAACAATGCTTTCGACCAGTTCGGCCGATAAACCTGGCGATTCGGTTTGAATGACTAGTTGCGTGGGGGAGAACTCAGGGAATACATCCAGATTGCTGTGGGTCAGGCTATAAATGCCATAAATGACGATCACCGCCGCAAGGCCAATAATGACGCCACTGAAGCGAATGGAAAATCTGACGATGGCGGACATCATGATTGCATTGCCCGTGCCGATTGGGTGATCAACTTATTCAAGCTAATCCCCATTCTCATTTTTGATCTGGTATTTAAATTCTTCTGATAGCAGCAACTGCGCGCCATTCACCACAATTTCATCTTGCGCTGTAATTGTGGTGGCACCCGTGGGGTTAAACCAACCATCATCGGTTTCAGTATCTGCGCTTATTGATTGACGGCTAAAATGATCATCATCTATTTTTTTATAAACCCAGGCTTTGCCACCGTACCAAACAACGGCTGATGTGGGAATCAATACACCAGATAGATGGCTGTTTTCCGCCAGATCTACCTTGATGCGCATACCAGCGCGTAAATCATCGGCTGCGGCACGGTAGTAAAATGTTTTACCAAGGCTGCTGTTATCTGTAGTGGGGGAAACAGAAACAAAACTCGCGACCATCGATTTGGTTTGTGTGCCAGTCGGCGTAATGTTGATGGTGCTACCTGCTTTGGGCAGAGCGGCTGAGAAAGGTAGCGTGACTTGCACTAATACTTCTTGATAGCTCAATAAACGCTGGAATAAAGGCTTGGCTTGCTGTGCTGTAGCTTCAGCCGTCAGCGTTTCTCCCCAACCTTGCCGTATGGAATCTCGAATATTGCTTGCTGCGCTTTCTGCTGCTGCCAGTTTAGCTTGGTCTGCTTTGTATAAAGCTTCAGAGGCGATCACCGCACGGTCTGAGATGTTGTGGTTGTCTTCATTCAATTTCGCCAAGCGCTTGTATTCCTGCTGACTGTTAATGAGTGATGCACGGGCAAGCTCGGCATCTGCCGTTGCAGTAAAGTAGCGGCTGCGTAGTTCGATTAGCGTATCGAGATTCACTACTGTGCCTAGTGCAGTCAATGTGGCTTGATGCTTGCTGGCCTTAGGTGTGCTGGTTGTGATGTCACTTTGTTTCTGTGTATCAGGACTCAGAGTCACCACAGTAACTCCAGATTCAGTACTAACGCGGTTGGGGGTTTCAATCTCTTCCTGTTGATCACGTGAATACGCTTCGTATTCATCTTTGCCATAAAACACGATTACCCAGAACATCAAGATAATGATGAATGCCTGCAAACCAATAATGAGCGCTATTTTTCTATTCATAATTAAGTCCTAGCTTCGGTTATGGCCTTATGGCGTATTAGGATTGGTCGGTTTTTGAGTGAGTGTTTCAATGTTGTCTGGCACTGTGCTTGTATCAGAGATCGGCTTCTGCAATACATCTTCAAGTGCAGCGGTTGCTCTTAGAGAGGTATATTCAACATTGATGATGTTTTGGGTTGCCAACAAATTCTCTAGTTTTGATGTCGCAAATTCAAGTCGATCTGCATAGCCACTATCAAACTGTTTTTGTATTTGAGTCTTACGTGCTTCGCTATCTTTTTGTAGTTTTTCTGCCTGTTTTAATGTGGTATATGCGGCTTGGTAAGACGCTTTAGTCTGCGCCAGATTGCTCAATACATTCGCTTGCAAGACTTCAAACTGGGCAGCCTCAACCTCACGTAAAGCACGAGACTCCGCTATTAAGCCTTTATTTTTATTTATAAATGTCAGCAAGGTGTTAATCCCCAATGACCAGATGTTATCGCCTTGGTCATAACTGTAGCCTGGTGATAGAGTGATGTCAGGATATTGCTTGCTGATTTCCAACCTCAGTTTTGCTTCAGCCGCTGCATAACGGGCAAGCGCCGCACGAATATCCAGCCGATTAAGCAGCGCAGTTTGTTGCATATCTGTGCTGGTTTGGGCATCAAAAACTAGTGCATGATCGTTGATAGTAAGATTATCTATTGATAGCTGATTTAATGTTTCAAGACTAAGCCCTGCATTGCTTGCAAGTGCAACCTTTAAGGCGGGCAGATTATTCTGTTCGCTGGACAGTGCTTGCTGCGCCTTCATTAGTAGCAGTCGAGCATTACTTAATTCAATGCTGGAGACCATGCCAGCTTCTAGCCTTGCTTGTAGCATGGCCACTATTTCGCCACGTAGATCGACTTCTTCTTGCAGGATTTCTGCCAGCGCAACGGAGTTCTGGTAATCAATCAGGCTGTTGTATAAACGGCTACGCACTTGCCATGCGGTTTGTGCAATATCAATGCGCGCGGCTTCAGATAAGCTAAATGCTCGATCAATCCTAGCTTGGCGTTTACCTGCGGTTTCGACGGGAATGTCTATGGAAAGTCCATAAGTCCAGGGCGAGACACCACCATCGGTATTACTGTGTTTTTCTAGGTCGCCAGAGATGCCGGGAATAGGGCGCTGTCCTGCAGAAATTTCACCGGCAACAGCAGCGCGCCATTGCGCACGGGCCACATTGAGTTGCGGATGAAAATATAAAGCGCTCAAAGTAAGTTCGCGCAAGCCCCAATGCTGAATCGGTATCTGTGCTTCGGGGTAGCCGCTAGTGATTAAAAACTCACGGAAAGCAGGGCTGTTGGGGTCGTGGGCGAGGTAATTTGATGCCAGTTTTTCTGGCTGTAGTGGTTTCGGCTGGTAAGTCTGAAAGCCACAGCCAGCAGTCATGCCTGCTAGAAACAAAGTCATCCATTTGATGGATATTCTTTGATGCTTAGGCATGGCTAATGCTGCGTAAGGTGTTTACTTACCCAACAATAGCCGCATGCACAGCATTGAGGGCGTCTTGCAAGGTTTCTTCCGTCAGGCTGTTAATACTTGTTGCGAGCAATTCAGCGGCTTCTACAGTGCCTTGTGGTAAGTCGTGACTATCTAGTTCAGCTACCAAGCCTGCAGCAGCGCCTGTGACTTTAAGTAAGGCATGGCGTTCTTTCATCAGTAATTCGACTTCTGAACGCAGCATATTGATTTCTTCTTGATTGATAGAGCTTTGCATATCATTTTCTTTCGTAATCTTTTAACCGCTAATTTAGTCGCATAAAACAGAAGGCTATCATCCTATCTTAGGTGGGCAGGCGTCAATGCTTAAATGATGTTGGCAACAAGATTGCAGCTGGATGCCATTAGTTAAGTGGAATCTTGAATTTGCAGTTCTCTCAGCATGCATAATCAGTTATAATTCTTTGCTGCAATTTATTTGAAGTCATTGAGTTTATAAATGGCTTTAAAAATATACCTGCGAAAGTGGCGGAATTGGTAGACGCACTGGATTTAGGTTCCAGCGCCGCAAGGCGTGAGAGTTCGAGTCTCTCCTTTCGCACCATCTCAAGTAATGTGACCCCTCAATAAGTGTATGCAAACTTCGGGTTATATTTACGCATCTGCTATGATAAAATCAATATTGATTTGGTCGGCTAGACTTGCAATTAAAAGCTACGGCCTAATATCTGAATAAATAACCGCATGAGTCATCCATACTTTTTGTTTGAAAAAACGGTTAATAGCATCAATGTATTTGTACTCAACAAAAAAAACTATTTGAAGTCAATTCGGGTCAATTTAACAACACACTATAAAAATTTGGTGGCGGAGTTCTGGTAGCAAAATCTTGAACCAACTTCGTCAAGCCATTTTTAGAAGATTTAAGGAATAAAGCATGGCTGCAACCGTTGAAACCATCAGTAATCTTGAGCGCCGCATTACCATTTCAGTACCACTTAAACCACTTCAAGACGAAGTCTCGCAGCGCATTAATCGCTTAGCGAGAACAGCTAAGTTACCTGGCTTTCGCCCAGGTAAGGTGCCATTGAAGCTGGTAGAGCAACAATACGGTGCGCAAGTGCGTGACGAGGTCTTTTCAAATACCGTTGAGCGTACTTTTTCTGATGCTGTTGAAGAAAATAAGCTGCGGGTTGCAGGCTTTCCGAATATTGAGCACAAACCTTTTGGCGAAGCTGCTGAAGCCTTTGAATACACTGCAACCTTCGAAGTGTTCCCTGAAATTAAAATTGGTGATCTAAGCAAGGCTAAGATTGAGCGCCCGGCGCTTGAAGTGGGTGAAGCTGATGTGAAGAAAACCATCGATGTGCTGGTTAAACAGCGCGCTACTTATGAGCCTGTAAAGCGTGCTGCAAAAAAGGGTGACAAAGTTGCTATCAAGCTGATTGCATCAATTGATGGCGCTGAAGTTGAACGCTCTGGCGATGAAGGCATCCAATTGATATTGGGTGAGGGCGGTCGAGTGCCTGAGTTTGATGAAAGCATACTTGGCAATAAAGCAGGTGCCAGCAAAACATTTGAAATTACCTATCCTGCAGACCATAAACCAGAGCAGTTGGCGGGAAAAACAGTGGCTTATGACGTAACCGTTGTCAGTGTTGAACAGGCAAACCTGCCAGCACTGGATGCTGATTTCGCTCGCACCCTCGGTGTTGAAGATGGCGATGTTGAAAAGATGCAGGCTGAAATTAAGCAAAGCCTGGAGCAAGAAGTCAGCAAGCGTGTGCGTGCCAATGTTAAAGAGCAGGTATTTAAAGCGTTGCTTGAGAATGTTGAAATTGAACTACCAAAAGCAATTATTAGTGCTGAAGTTAATCGCTTAATGCAATCTACCAAGAATGACCTTGAACGTCGTGGTGTAGATTTGAGCAATGTGACACTTGAGCCTAGCATGTTTGAAGACCAAGCCAAACGCCATGCAAGTTTGCGTTTGATTCTGTCTGAAGTGGTTGTTAAGAATGAACTGCAAGCCAATCCAGACCAGATTCGCGCAATGGTTGATCAGTTCGCACAAAGCTTTGAACGCCCAGCCGACGTAGTGCGTTGGTACTATGAAGATACCAAACGTCTGGATGAGCCAGCAGCATTAGCAACAGAAGAAAACGTAGTCACCTGGGTACTTGCATCAGCAAAAGTCAGTGACAAAAAAGTCAAATTTGATGAATTGATGGGAAATGCTTAATGCAAATGCATAACAGTACAGAATCACAAAGCCAGTGGGAGCCACAAGGTCTAGGTTTAGTCCCTATGGTTATCGAGCAGAGTGGTCGCGGCGAACGTGCTTACGACATATACTCACGTCTGCTAAAGGAGCGTGTTATTTTCCTGGTTGGCCCCGTAAACGATATGACGGCCAATTTGGTGGTGGCGCAATTGTTGTTCCTGGAGGCTGAAAATCCAGATAAAGATATTTCGCTTTATATCAATTCCCCTGGCGGCTCTGTAACTGCTGGTATGTCTATATACGACACCATGCAGTTTATCAAGCCTGATGTCAGCACTTTGTGTATCGGTCAAGCAGCCAGCATGGGCGCTTTCTTGTTGGCCGCTGGTGCTAAAGATAAACGTTTCTGCCTGCCTAATTCACGCGTGATGATTCACCAGCCTTCTGGTGGTTTCCAAGGCCAGTCTAGCGATATTGAAATTCATGCAAAAGAGATCATGTATCTGCGTGGGCGCTTGAATACTATTCTGGCGCACCACACTGGCAAAACTGCTGAAGAGATTGATCGTGACACCGAACGCGATAATTTCATGAGTGCAGATCAGTCAGTGGCATATGGCATGATAGACAAGGTGATTGCAAACCGTACTGATGCCGCATAACATGGCATCAAACATGCTAGTAAACAGCTAGCAGCAATTATTAAGTTGTAAATTAATTTAGGGTTGAACTGGAACATACATGAGCGACAAAGCAGACAGCGAAAAATTACTTTATTGCTCGTTTTGTGGCAAAAGCCAGCATGAAGTCAGAAAACTCATTGCAGGCCCATCCGTATTCATTTGTGATGAATGCGTGGATTTATGCAATGACATTATTCGCGAAGAAGTGCAGGGCGAAAATGGCCTGAAACCACGCGATGGTGGTTTACCTACCCCCAAAGAAATTTGTGACATTCTTGATCAATATGTCATTGGTCAATCACAGGCCAAGAAGAACTTGGCTGTGGCCGTTTATAACCACTACAAGCGTCTTGATCAATCCAAAGGTAAAGAAAAAGACGAAGTAGAGATCGCAAAAAGCAATATTTTGCTGATCGGACCTACTGGATCAGGTAAGACACTCTTGGCGCAAACCCTTGCCCGTGTGCTTGATGTGCCTTTTGTGATGGCAGACGCAACCACACTTACCGAAGCTGGCTATGTCGGTGAAGATGTTGAAAACATCATGCAGAAACTATTGCAAAAATGCGATTACGATACTGACAAAGCCCAGCGTGGTATTGTTTATATAGACGAAATCGACAAGATTTCACGCAAATCAGATAACCCATCAATTACCCGGGACGTTTCAGGTGAAGGCGTTCAACAAGCACTGCTGAAACTGATCGAAGGAACCATCGCATCCGTCCCTCCACAGGGCGGACGCAAGCATCCAAATCAAGAATTCGTACAGCTTGATACAACCAATATTCTATTCATTTGCGGTGGCGCATTCGATGGCTTGGATAAAGTCATCCGTCGCCGTTCAGAAAAAGGTGGCATCGGTTTTGGTGCGGAAGTTAAAAGCAAAGATGACGCAAAATCAATTGGTGAAGTGCTACGTGAAGTAGAGCCAGAAGATTTAATTAAATTCGGTCTTATTCCTGAGTTTGTAGGTCGTTTGCCATCTGTTGCTACGCTTGAATCTCTAGATGAAGTGGCGTTGATGAAAATTCTTGTAGAGCCAAAAAATGCGCTGACCAAACAATATGCCAAGCTGTTTAAAATGGAGGGTGTTGATCTTGAGTTCAGAGATTCAGCACTTGAAATGATTTCCAAAAAAGCTTTGGAAAGAAAAACAGGTGCGCGTGGCTTGCGCTCAATTATGGAGCACTCATTGCTCGAAATCATGTTTGATCTGCCATCCATGCATAACCTGACTAAGGTTGTTGTGGATGAAGGTGTGATCACTGGCAATAATCCACCTATATTGATTTATTCAGATGAGCCGCGTGTTGCAGAATCAGCAAGTGGTGCATAGCTTTTAACTCGTAGAATTGGCTCAATAGCCAATTCTACGAATCCAAGTGGTTAGATTTAGAAGTAAATGTAATTTGAGCGCTTACACTTGAAGCGCCAGTGTTTGCCCCCATTTTCTTAACATACGCGCATAGTATGTTGCTATGCGCGGCTAACACTGAAAGTTTTTCCATGACCGAGCCAACGCTACCCGTTTTCTCTTC
>DATHWP010000046.1:0-13198 GCA_035460505.1 Methyloradius sp.
CTGGGTTAAGCAGAAGCTTAACTAAGGCATCATCAAACAAATATCTTTACCCCAACAACTATAGCTAAAAATTATGGCACTTATCGTACAAAAATACGGCGGCACTTCAGTCGCTAATCCAGACCGCATCCGCAACCTTGCACGACGCGTGGCGCGTTACAAGGCGATGGGACATCAAATCGTCGTCGTGGTCTCGGCCATGTCCGGCGAGACCAATCGCCTGATCGCCCTGGCCAAGGAAATTATGCCGAATCCCGACCCACGTGAATTGGATGTGATGGTTTCTACTGGCGAACAAGTCACCATCGGCCTGACTGCGTTAGCCTTGATGGACTTAGGCATTAAAGCCAAAAGCTACACAGGCGCCCAAGTTCGCATTGTGACCGACAGTGCATTCACCAAAGCACGCATCCTGCATATTGATGAAGAGCGCATCCGCGCCGATTTGAATGCTGGCAATGTGGTGGTGGTAGCAGGCTTTCAAGGCGTGGATGAGCAAGGCAATATCACGACACTTGGCCGTGGTGGTTCAGATACCACTGGCGTTGCCTTGGCAGCCGCATTGAAAGCTGATGAATGCCAGATTTATACCGATGTGGATGGCGTTTACACCACCGACCCACGCGTAGAACCAAACGCGCGCCGCCTGAAATCTATCACCTTTGAAGAAATGCTGGAGCTCGCCAGTCAGGGCTCAAAGGTACTGCAAATCCGCTCGGTGGAGTTTGCAGGTAAATACAAAGTCAAACTGCGTGTGCTCTCAAGCTTTGAAGAAGAAGGCGAAGGCACACTGATTACATTTGAGGAAAATGACAACATGGAACAACCCATCATCTCCGGCATCGCCTTCAACCGCGACGAAGCCAAAATTACCGTATTAGGCGTGCCAGACCGCCCAGGCATTGCTTACCAAATCCTTGGCCCAATTGCTGATGCCAATATTGATGTGGATATCATCATCCAGAATACAGGCGCGGATGGCACAACAGACTTCACCTTTACCGTTCACAAAAATGAACTGAATAAGGCGCTGGATATTCTCAGAGACAAAGTGCAAGGCCACATTGGCGCCCGCGAGATTTCAGGCGACGACAAAATCGCCAAAGTCTCTATAGTTGGTGTTGGTATGCGTTCACATGTTGGTGTCGCCAGCCAGATGTTCCGCACACTAGCTGAAGAAGGCATTAACATCCAGATGATCTCCACCTCTGAAATCAAAATCGCAGTCGTGATTGATGAGAAATATATGGAGCTGGCAGTCCGCGTACTACATAAAGCATTCGAGCTGGAAGAAGCCTAAAAAGGCTTGTTAGCAAAGATAAGCACAGACTTACATTGATTTTTAAGGCGTAATCAAGTATTGTTACGCCCGCTGTACAAGTTAAAAACGGAGAGCTGGCCGAGTGGTCGAAGGCACTTCCCTGCTAAGGAAGCATACGGGCTTAAACCTGTATCGAGGGTTCGAATCCCTCGTTCTCCGCCAAGTTTTAAGACGTAAGTTAAACTAATTAGATTTGATTATTCTGGTAAGTTTTCTGGAATTAAACTTAAGTTCAAGTATAATGCACGCCTCACGCGCCCGTAGCTCAGCTGGATAGAGTACTTGGCTACGAACCAAGGGGTCAGGAGTTCGAATCTCTTCGGGCGCACCATAAATAAAGGCTTGCAGCGATGCAAGCCTTTTCCATTTGTGCTATTCAATTAGCCAACCACTTCCACTTTTCTTCTATATATTCGTTTAGTTGTTGCGGCACTTGCATGTGTTAAAAGCTACTGCGCTCTTCCAAGCTATCAGCATCGGGCAAATAGAGCAAACACACCTAATTAATAAATCTCGCTTCACTATATAAGGCAGCCAAAAATGGCTTTTTATCTAAACCTAATCTGTCGGCATAGATTAAACGCATCCCAAATAAGAATTACTATCTGCTTATTTGCTGCAATTTTAGATATTTAAGCACTTGCTCTACGCATTCAGTCATATTTAATGAGCTTGTATCCAAATATAGTTCTGGATTCAGTGGTGGCTCGTAAGGTGCTGATATACCTGTGAACTCGGGAATTATGCCCTGCCTAGCCTTTGCATATAAGCCCTTAACATCACGCTGCTCACAGATTTCGATAGGGCAATTACAATATATTTCAATAAAATCACCTGCATCTACTAGTGCGCGCACTCTATCCCTGTCAGCGCGATAAGGAGAGATGAAAGCTGTAATTGCTATCACTCCTGCCTCAGTAAATAATTTAGCCATTTCACCAATACGCCGAATATTTTCCTCACGATCATGTTGTGAAAAACCTAGATCCGAACACAAGCCATAACGCACATTATCGCCATCAAATACAAAAGTTGAACAGTTGAGTTCATACAAGCGGCGCTCAACCGCATGCGCCAACGTTGACTTTCCTGCACCTGAAAGACCGGTAAACCAAAGAATGACACTTCTGTGTCCATTGCGTCTGGTTCGCTCGCTCCGGCTTACAAGTGACTTATTCCATTGAATATTTTTTTCGGTCATTTATTTGAAAACCAATTATTGGTTCCTGAATAGCCAGCTAATATTAATTTATCTGTATTGAATTTACGTCTAATTTGGTCAATGGCTTGATTAGTAAACCAAAGATACGTAGTGTTAACTTTTCAGTTGATCTTTTTTATTTCCATAACTTTATCTAACGATAGTCCTTAACAATTTCCAGTAGTGGTTGTAAATGCGCACTAAAGCGTTGCCACCGTGCAACCGATGTCTTGTAAATCGGCTTTCTTACTTGGGCGACACTGGCCGTTTTAACGTGGCGTTTGTTCTGGTGAAAGTTAAGGCAGTTTTTATCCCACGGCAGCCCGACAAAATCTAATATGCGTCTAGCCTGGCCTTCGGTATCTGCTACCAACTCTTCATAATGCAAATCAAGGATTCTGCCTTCGGGTAACACCGCATGCCAATGCTGCATCAAATCCATGTAGCGCACATAGTAGCGCCCTAATGTGCCTTGGTCGTAGGCAAATTCCATCGTGTCGTTAAACAAGCGTGAATAGCAAGAAAAGCACGAATCCATCGGGTCACGCATGGCGTGAATAATCTTGGCGTTGGGTAGCATCAAGTGAATCATGCCGAGGTAGAAAAAATTTGCGGGCATTTTATCGGTAATATAGTCAGCCTCGGGCGCCAGTTCCCAGATTTGTTTGGCATAAGCTGCGCCCATTTCAGCAAAGTCTTGAGCTTTAATGTTAGTGACAAAGTCAGGAAAGCGCTGCTCACCTACACCTACCCTATCAGCAAGCATCACCACATCATGTAAATTTATTAACTCACCCGCACCATGTACCGCAGGGTGGCTTGATAGAATCTGCTCCAATAAAGTAGTGCCGGAACGCGGCATGCCGACGATAAAGATTGGCGATTGCTCGCTACCTTTCACATTGGTGCGCTCAGCAAAAAACTCCCGACTAAATACAGTCTTCAGTTGCCCCAGCATTGTATCGGCACGCGCTTCATCGCTAGTCTGTAAGCTGTGTTGCAAGCGGTTGCCTTGCTCATAAGCGGCAAAGGCCTCATCGTAGTGTCCAACATCCTCGCGCGCTTTGCCCAAGGTAAACCAGTAACGAATTTTTGCCATGGCTGGCATGTTCGCAATATTGCCAAGATTGCGTTCCAGATAAACCAGATGCGGGTCATCTTCACTGTAGGTCTTGAGTGAAGAAAGGTTGAAGTGTGCCTCGGTAAAGTTTGGCTCGGCTTTGATAGCGGCTTCGAAACAACGGCAGGCATCTTCCAGCCGGCCCTGTGCGCTGTAAAGCGCGCCCAGATTATTCTGTGCTTCATGATGTTGTGGGTTGATAGACACCGCTCTGGCATAAGCTACTTCAGCTTGTGCCAAATCCCCCTGCTTTTCTAGCGCCGCACCTAGGTTATTCCATGACAGACCATGGTTCGGATTCAGTGTCAGCGCACGGCGATATGCCGAAATTGAAGCCTCCCACGTACTTTGGTCGGACAATGCCAAACCAAGGTTGTAATGGGCATCCAAATCATTTGGGTTAAGTTCACTGGCACGTTTGCCTGCGGCCACCGCTTTATCCAGCCACCCAAGTCGGCGACACATTTCACCCATATTGCGATAATAAAGCCCCACATTGGGGTTAAGCGTAATGGCATGTTGAATCAACTCTACCGCCAGCGGCAGTTTGCCTACTTCATAGGCAATTAACCCAAGCGTGTGATAGGCAGGGTGAAACTGAGGGGCTGTAGCCAATAGCTCCCGCAGCAATCCTTCCGCTTCAACCAATCGCCCGGCGGATTTGTGACTCTCGGCCAGAAGATGGGTTTCTAGGTGGGACCGTGCTATGGGGTTTGAGGTCAACATAGTGGAGAGTCGATTGTTAATTCCCACATCATAGCATTTACAAAATGCTTGTTATTGTGAAGGTGCGCCCCGCAAAGCCATCAAATGCGCACTGATGGAAAATCAAAGTAATATTGCATTGAGTAAACTTGCACCTCGGATAAATGATAGTAGAATCCCCCTGAGGGAGTGCTTGCAATTCTATTGATTTAATACACAAAATGCCATTAACAACCTGATGTTTATTAAGTAACGATCAATAAAACTGAGAAGAGTCTATAAGCTGGTAAGGGAGAATAAAAATGAATCTTACGCACAGAGTTATATGGAGTAAATCTCGCAATACTTTTATCGTTGCTTCAGAAGGGGCAAAAGCTAGGGGCAAAGCCAAAGCCATAATAAAACCTTCTACTACGCGTAAAACCATGATGGTTGCCGTGTTGGGGGCATTGGGTTCGTTAGCAGCAACGCCTGCGTTTGCAGCTCCATGCCCGGCTGCTGTTGGCGGCACAGTAACAGTATTAACGCCCGATGTGGACTCAACATGTGGTCTTAACTCAGGTGAGAGCCTGCTTGTGACCAATACCGGCTCAATTACTGATACTACCGGTACCAATGGGGTGTTCGCTGCTAATGTTACACCCGTTAGCATTACCAACAACGGCAGTATATCTGCGGATCAGAATGGCATTTTAATTAGCAGCAGCATCCTCGCGGGTAGCATTATCAACAGTGGCAGTATTACTAGTGCTACCGGTAATGGCATCTCACTTCAGCATAGTACTGTGACTGGCGACATCACTAACAATAGCAGCGGTACCATTTCTGCCGATCAGAATGGCATTTTAATTACCAGCAGCAGCATCCTCGCGGGTAGCATAACCAACAGCGGCAGTATTACTAGTGCTATCGGTAATGGCATCTCACTTCTGCAGAGTACTGTGACTGGCGACATCACTAACAATAGCAGCGGTAACATTTCTGCATATCAGAATGGCATTTACGTTAGCGGCGCCAGTGTGGGCAGCATCACCAACAGCGGCAGTATTTCCGTAACTAATCCCTTTAACGCTTATGCTATATTCATGTTAGGCGGTAGCACAGCACAGAGTATCACCAACAACGGTAGCCTGAGCGGACAAGCCGGTATTGATATCGGTGGTAGTACTGTAATTGGCGATATCACCAACAACAGCACTGGTGTCATAAACGGGACGGCTGTAGGCGTATATTTATTAGGCAGTCAAGCAGGCAGTATCATTAATAGCGGCACCATTTCTGGTGATAACAATGCTGGCATCTATGTGACCTTTAGTAGCATAAGTGGCGACATCATTAACAACAACACTATTTCTGGCGGTACTAATGGTATCGCCATTTCCAGCAGCAATGTCGCAGGTAGCATCACCAACAGTGGCACTATTTCTGGTGGTGTGAATGGCATTTTCATTTCCAGCACCAGTCACGTTGTTGGCGGGATCACCAATACTGGCTCCATCATCGGCGATGTGGTACTAAATGACGCCACGCTGAATTTGAATGGTACAACCGGCAGCATTAGCGGTGCAGTGTCGGGGGCAGCCAGCTCTGTGGTCAACGTCAACGGTACTTTTACCAGTGGCGGTGCATTTAGCGTCGATACCTTTAACATTGCTAGCGGCGGCAGGCTCAATATTGCGAATACGGCACACAGCATTACTACCACAAGCGGCTTTAACAACGCCGGTACCTTGGCTGTGGCTGATGGCGTTACCGCCACCATCATGGGCGACTATTCACAATCTGCTGCGGGTGTTTTCCAAACCACAGCTTCCAGTGCTGCAAGCTTTGGGCAACTGGTGGTATCTGGCACAGCGTCATTAGCAGCAGGTACTGGCATCCGTGTTGATGTCACCAGTGGTAATACGCTGGCAGCTGGTAATACACTGGCTAGTGTCATCAGCGCCGGCACACTGACTGCTACCACCTTTACCGTCACAGACAATAGTCTATTGTTTGACTTTACGGCGGCAATCAACATCAATGCTGTTGACCTGCTAACTAGTGCCAGTGCTACTGGCGTTGCTGACAGCGTAGCAGCAACTGGCTTTGACCCAGGCCGTGGTGCGGCCGTAGTGTTAGATGGTTTCGTCAGCGGGGGCGCTACTGGTACTGACACAGACAATGTCGTAACTGCCTTGGGTCAACTCGGTACACAGCAGCAAGTCTCTAATGCGGTGGCTGAGACCTTGCCGATGTTTAGCGCTAGCATGCCCTTAGTGGAGCTCAACATTCTGCGCGAGACTAATCGTGTGATAGAGGCTCGTCGCAACCGTAATCGGGGCATGTCTTCTGGCGATGAGTTTCTGGGAGATAGCAGATTCTGGCTCAAACCAGTGGGTTCATGGATCAATCAAGATAACCGTAAAGGTGTCGCTGGATTTAATGTTAATACCCACGGCTTGGTTGGCGGTGTCGATGGCGATATTAACGACAATACCCGTATTGGGCTAGCGTTGTCTTATATGCGCGGCGATGTGGATGGTAAATCGACTTCGTCCGGTAATAGTGCAGACATTGATTCTTTTCAGGGTGTTATATACGGTAGCCATAGCCTGACCGCAATGCCTGATACTAGTATTGATTGGCAGGCTAACCTTGGTACTAACAAGATCAACGGGCGACGTGCAATCAGCTTTTTGAACCGAGAGGCTAAGTCTGACTATGACAGCCTCACTGCTCATGCAGGTGTGGGCATTAGCCGTAGCTACACATTAAGTGAACAGACTACTATTATCCCCACCATCCGCGCTGATTACACCTGGTTACGTAGCGAAGGCTATACCGAAACTGGTGCTGATGCGCTTAACTTGCAGGTAAAGAGCAAAAGTGCCGACGAACTCATTCTATTGACGGAGGGGCGTTATTATCACGCAGTAACGGATAAGGCAACGCTATCTGCGAATCTAGGTGTCGGTTATGACGTGCTACATAACAGAACCAGTGTGATAGCTTCTTATGTGGGTGGTGGCGCATCGTTCAGCACGCCTAGCTTGGACGCCTCGCCCTGGCTGTTGCGTGGTGGGCTTGGGTTGGTGCTAAATGCTAGTGAGACCACAGAAGTCACAGCCCGCTACGATGTGGAAACTAGACGCGATTATGTGGATAATACGGCTTCTGTAAAGGTGAAGTGGGCGTTTTAGGCTGTAGCTATCTAAAGTGATTAAACTTTTGATAGATCTCGCTATCTTTTCCACAAACGGCTATAGGTTAATTTCAGATAAGCTTGCATGATCATCTGGCCGTTTACCCAATTCCCAAAAAAACTTTCTTTCTGACTCGGCAATAGATAAGTCATTGATACATGCATAGCGATTTTTCATTAACCCATTGGCATCAAATTCCCAATTTTCATTCCCGTAGGACCTATACCATTTACCTTCAATATCACGCCATTCATAGGCAAACCTTACTGCAATTCGTGCCCCATCAAATGCCCAAAGCTCTTTGATTAATCGGTAATCTATTTCCTTATTCCATTTTCGTTCAAGGAATTGGATGATTTCAGACCGACCATTGATAAATTCAGAACGGTTTCGCCATTTGCTATTTTCTGTATATGCTCCGGCCACTTTTGTCGGGTTTCGAGAATTCCATCCATCTTCAGCCATCCGCACTTTTTGAATTGCAGTCTCTCGAGTGAAGGGAGGAATAGGTAAACGAATTTCTGGGTTTTGTTCCATGTGAACTCCTATAAATTAGTTAATTTAGGTCTGTAATGCCCACTCTTCTTCTGTGTACCGTTTGGTAATGTGTTGAGGGCAGTTCCAATCAAACGCCAATATCTTTATAACGACTCCCCTCTCAACCCTTGCTCGATACGTTGGAATTTCCAACTCCTTCAATAACCGAGAATTGTTTTGCTCGTTAATGATCGTTGCATGACCCCATACTTTTAGTCTTTGACGCGTTGCGTAGTCAATAAAAATTAAATGTACCCTATTATCGCCAGTGAGGTTACCAGTGGATATGTATTGCCGATTTCCCTTAAAGTCAGCATATCCAATAGTTTCACTATCCAGCACTTTAAGGAATCCACTCGGTCCTCCTTTGTATTGAACATAAGGCCATCCATTTTCTCCTACTGTTGCCTGGTAGAAGTGATCTTGCGATTCTATGAAGCTGGTTTCAAATTCGCTAAGATGGACTGGGTCTTCAACGAAAGCATCGTCAGTGTCATTCCATTGCAAAGAGCTTCCATTTTGTTCTTGGATAGCCAAGACATTGGGGGTGAATGCCAATTTTCTGAATGCTGAAGCCATCATAAATCTCCTATCAATTCGATATCACAGACTCGGTCGAGATTTGCTAGCTCAAAGAGACACGTGGAAAATCAATATCTATCTGAGTCGATTTTGCCAAGATATTAGTAAAGACATTCATGGCTACGTGGGTAATAACTTCAACGATATCGGAATCGCTGTATCCAGCCGCATGCATTCCTTGAATATCTGCCGTGGTGATGTCTCCCATATTAGCGACTAACTCTTTAGCGAATTTAACGGCAACTCCTGCGCGAATATCCTCGCTATTCCCTAATCTATTTTCTGATATCTCTTCTTTGCTCAATCCCGCTTTCTTCCCAAAAGCTGAGTGTGCTGATAAGCAGTATTCACACTCATTTTGTTGAGCTAAGGCAATTGCTAGACGCTCTGCCGTTTGATTATCAAGGCTTCCACCATGCGTTATTCCATATAAACCTAAAAATGCTTTTAAGGCGGTAGGTGAGTTAGCCAAACCTCTTAAAAAATTAGGTACACCACCGAGCTGGGCTTCAATTGCTGTAAAAAGACTTTTTTGTTCATCATTAGCTGTCTGTGTAGTGACTACATTAATTCTTGCCATTTCATTCTCCATAAGTAGTTATTAAACGAGAACGCAGTTTGCTCTTACTGACAGGTAGTTAGAATATGCATAAAATACATTAAATAATTTCTCTGAGTGGAATAATGGATAAATATCATTTATTAAATGTTTTCGTTGCTGTAGTTGAGGAAGAGGGATTTTCGGCTGCCGCAAAGCGTTTGAAGATGTCACCACCCGCAGTGACCAGGGCCATAGTGGCTTTGGAAGATCAACTCAATGTGCAGTTGCTTATAAGAACGACGAGAGTAGTTCGTCCTACGGATTCTGGGATACGTTATTTTGAAGATTCGAAACGTATTCTTGCATCAATCATCGAGGCAGATGAATCTGCTGTTGGCATTAACGCTCTTCCTTCTGGCGTTCTGAGTGTTACGGCACCAGTTCAGTTTGGAAAAATATTTGTGATGCCTCTAATCAATGACTATTTGGCTCGGTATCCAAACGTATCTGCAAACTGCCTTTTTGTAGATAGGGTCGTCAATTTCGTTGATGAAGGAATGGATGTTGGCTTGCGGATTGGTCATCTGCCAGACTCCTCTTTAAAAGCCATCAAAGTTGGCCATATTTCTCGGGTTGTCTGCGCTACACCAGCATATTTGAATCGATATGGGACGCCACTCCACCCACAAGATCTAAGGAACCACTTTCTGATTTCTGCAACCGGCGTTACGCAAGCAATGGAATGGGATTTTATAAACAGCCGTGAACCGGTCTCGGTAAAAATTCAACCTAAGCTTTTAACCAATACAATCGATAGCGCCATTCAAGCTTTGCTTGGCAGCCATGGAATAGCTCGTCTACTCTCCTACCAAGTTGCCGATTTATTAGCAGAAGGTCTTCTAGTCCGGATACTGGACGATTATGAAGAAAGCGAATTGCCTATACACGTCATTCACAGGGAAGGACGATATGGTTCAGCAAAAGTTAGAAGCTTTGTTGACATGGCCGTAAAATCATTGCGTTCGCAAACCTATAAGTAAGTAAGGGTGAAATTGTGACTGTCCGTTTAGGGTCGATAACAGTCGTTTCTCAATACTTATTTCTGTGCTTTTTTGCTTCGAAAAGCCACTTCAAATGATCGGCGAGCCCAGATAGCAGCTTCATCAAAATCATCGAAAATTTCTTCAGGTGCGAGGTAGTAAGATAATTTAACAATCTTTTCACCTCGCATGTATTCAAACTGGTTCAAGTTTCGTTTTTCGAAATAATGCAAGATTGATACATCTCCTTTAAGGTAAAGCAATTCATCAATGACCAAGCCGAACATCACTCCATCATGATACAAACCATGTCCACCGAACATTCTCCGGGTGCTCACAGCACCAAACCTTCTGAATACTTCGCTTAAGAAATCAGTAAATTCCGTCATATTCGCTATTCCACGAAATGTGTTTTTATTAAGCCGTCTAGCTCGCTCATTCTGTTGAATACTAACTTGGCTCCAGCATCCAGTAATTTTTTAGGGTCTGATGCTGCAGCATATCCAAACACTGTCATTCCAGCAGCCACTGCCGCAGTGACTCCCACAGAAGTATCTTCGATGACGAGACAATTCTGAACAGCAGTTTGATGTGATTCGGCAGCCAAAAGGTATATGTCAGGAGCAGGTTTCGGATTAGGAACTAACTTAGACGAAAAAATATTGCCCTTGAACCTGTCCCAGAGTTCGGTCTTCTTGAGCATTACCTCAATCTTATCTGGTGCACTATTCGATGCCATACAAAAGGGAACTGTCAGGTTGTCTATCGCCTCATGAATTCCTGGTATAGGTTCCAGATCCGTCGCCAGTATTCGCAGGCTGGATATGTGGAATCTCTTAAAAAAATCTTCGGTTAATTGGTAGTTATACTTTTGATGCATTTTCCTGGTAGCTTCAACCATAGTATGGCCGACGAATTCATTCATGAATTCGCTTATTGATATCTCAAGTCCATCTTCTGCCAGCTGTTTTAAAAAAATCTTGTTTGTCAGCGTTTCACTATCGACAAGCACTCCGTCACAATCAAAAATCACTAGCTGTAACCTAGCCATGCACTGAACCTTTACTTAATGTCATTAAACTATTTAATCCTGACAGGCCAAGTACCCCAAGCGATTGGCTTTTGCATCATCCAATGCATGATGCCTACGTAAACCTCTCCCTATGGCAAGGTCAATGGCATTATTAAGTTCTACACTCTGTTCAAGAATGAATGGGGTGCGATCAAGATTAGCTGGCCAAGCGTTTACGCCTTCAAATATCTCGTTAATCCAAGGCCAATCCCAGGCTAGCGAATCGGTGACTAGTTGTACAGGCCTACCAAACAACTCTAGCCATTTGGCGAGCCGTTCTCTGAGAATATCCATAGACATCTGAGCCTCACTACCCTGTAAAAGGGGAATAACAAATTCCTCTGCAAAATCACTACAGTCTGTCTTCTTGTAGGTATCACTTAACTCAGCGTAAAACTATGTTTGCCGTCTTCGGATACCAAGCCAATGGAAATCAATCGTGGATCAACACCAAGTTCGGTAAACTCCGTGTCGAAGAAAATTAACGCTGTATTATTCAAGTACGCTCGATTTCATTTATATTCATTCTTTATTCGCACGCAATCCTACTTAATACTGCTTAATTTGCAACTGATATCGACTGGATTCGCACATTATCAAGCTCGCTAAAAGTGTACACGTTTCAGAGAATGAGTCAGACCCATTCCGCTATGTGATCTCAGTGCGTGCCATGTGCGACCTCACTGCACGCGAAGGTGACCTTGACCAGCGTTTTACGCCATCCCCCAGCGCCTTAGAAGGCATGATGGGACACCACTCAGTCACGTCAAACCGAGATAGCAATTATCAGACTGAGATCAGCCTCACGGGTGAATATCAGAACATCTTCGTCCGTGGTCGAGCCGATGGCTTTGACCCAGATCTGATGCAACTGGAAGAGATCAAGACCTATAAAGGCCATTTTGATCGCATTCCCGAGAATCATCGTTTCTTGCATTTAGCCCAAGCCAAGATATATGGCTGGCTGCTCTGCCATGAGAAGGAATTCCCAGACCTGAATGTAGCCCTGGTCTATTACCACGTATCCAGTAAAACCGAAGAAGTCTTGAGCGAAAACTATCAGGCAGCAGAGCTGGAAGACTACTTTTCCCGTCTGGCGCAGAAACTGCAAACTTGGGCGGACCGTGAAGTAGCGCATCGAAAACAGCGTGATTTTCAGTTAAACGCTCTGGAATTCCCGCACCCAAGTTTCAGAACTGGTCAAAGAGAACTCTCTGAAGCTGTATACAAGACAGCCAGCCTTGGTCGGTCATTCCTGGCACAGGCCACTACCGGCATTGGCAAAACATTAGGTACCTTATTCCCATTGCTCAAAGCCATGCCAGAGAAGAAGCTCGATAAGATATTTTTCCTCACCGCGAAGACTTCGGGTCGCAAACTCGCTTTGGATGCTATTAACGTCATAGGAGCTGCCAATCCGAACCTAAAACTCCGAGTGGTTGAACTGGTTGCCCGAGAAAAAGCCTGTGAATATCCAGATCGTGCTTGTCATGGAGAGTCTTGTCCTCTTGCTAAAGGCTTTTATGACCGACTTCCTGCCGCTCGCATAGAGGCACTTGATCAAGGCTTAATGGATCGTGAGGCATTGAAGGTCGTCGCCAAGAAGCATTCCATCTGCCCGTATTATCTTGGGCAGGATCTACTGAACTGGAGCGATGTCGTCGTTGGGGATTATAACTATTACTTTGACCTATATGCCGTGCTCTATGCAGGCACCGTGATCAATGAATGGCGTGTGAGTGTGCTGGTTGATGAAGCGCATAACATGATAGAACGTGGTCGTAAAATGTATAGCGCCGAACTGGATCAGGTGAGTTTTGAGCATATGCGTATGGGCGCACCTAAAGCACTCAAGTCATCCCTGGAGAAACTAAGCCAAAGCTGGAATGCGCTG
>DATHWP010000047.1:0-120599 GCA_035460505.1 Methyloradius sp.
ATCACTGAAACCGTGAGCCGCTTTGGCAAGCTGGATGTGCTTATTAATAATGCCTCGACTTATTACCCCACTGAACTCGGCCAGATTGGTGAACAGGAGTGGGAAGACCTTACCGGCTCCAACCTAAAAGCACCGCTATTCTTATCGCAATCTGCCGCGCCAGAATTACGCAAAACCAATGGCTGTATAGTGAACATTACCGATATGCATGTAGAACGCCCGAAAAAAGGTTATATCGTTTACAGCGTTGCCAAGGCTGGCCTGGTCACTCTCACAAAATCTCTTGCGCACGAACTGGCACCAGAAGTCCGCGTGAATGCCGTTGCTCCAGGCCCGGTATTGTGGCCAGAAGATAACCCACAGTTTGATGAAGTCTATCGCCAGCGTGTGATCTCACAAACCCTGCTCAAACGCATAGGCGAAGGCAATGACGTCGCCAAGGCCGTACGCTTCTTGATTCAGGATGCACCCTTCATCACCGGCCAAATCATCGCGGTGGATGGCGGCAGGTCACTAAACCTGTAAAATGCCCAGCATGATTAAACACTTACCTGATAACGCCTCCGGCAATTTTGTCCGCCTGCGCAACAGCCTGATCAGCGCCACGGGCAAAGCCATCGGCGATTACAACATGATCGAGGACGGCGATACCGTGCTTGTCTGCATGAGCGGCGGCAAGGATTCGCATGCCATGCTGATGATACTGCTGGCCTTGCAAGAGCGTGCGCCGATTGATTTCAAGCTAATCGCGATGAATCTTGACCAGAAGCAGCCGGGCTTCCCCGCAGATATTCTGCCTGCTTATCTGGAAAAACTTGGCGTGGATTACCGTATCGTTGAAGCCGATACTTATTCCATCGTCAAGGAGAAAATCCCTGAAGGCAAAACCACCTGCTCGCTGTGCTCACGGTTGCGCCGCGGTGTGATTTATAGAACTGCCAAGGAACTCGGCGCGAATAAGATCGCGCTCGGCCATCATCGTGATGACATCGTGGAAACACTGTTCCTCAATATGTTCTTCGGTGCCAAGCTGAAAGCCATGCCGCCCAAGCTGGCCACCAACGACAAACAGAATATCGTCATCCGCCCACTGGCCTACTGCTCGGAAAAAGACATCGCCTCGTATGCAAGACAGATGGAATTCCCCATCATCCCTTGTGACTTATGTGGCTCGCAGGAAAACCTGCAACGGCAAAAAGTGAAAGACATGCTGCAAGGCTGGGAACGCGAACAACCAGGCCGCATCAACAACATCTTCCGCGCCATCACCAACGTAGAACCCTCACACCTCGCCGATACCGAACTCTACGACTTCAAAGGCCTCACGCAAGCCCAGCCCGAAGATGAAGACCCACTGTTCGGCGACATCGCAGAAAAAGAAAGCCCCGCCCTCAGCCTAGCCAACAGCGAAGGCACCAGAATCGAATTCAAGCGCAATATCGCTTAGCCTCGAAAAACACGATGCCCTGGGAGCCGCATGGATATTGCCTCTCAGGGCATCGCGTTTTATCCATAAATAACTGAATCCCGCCCAATGATACTTGCATGGATCTTGCCTACGCGGGAATGACGGTGGTTTTGAAGTTGACCTTACTCCCCTTCTATCGCGCCGAGCAGCGCAGTCATCATGGGAGTAGTCGTCAATCACCTGTTTGAGCTCCGCGGTGGCTTACGGTTTGTGTAAGCCGCTAGGGCGAGTTTGATTGACGCCCATGAGGATGAGCAGCACAGGGAACAAGCGGTAGTGGGGTGTCTTTTTGTTTGGGTACTTTATTTTGGACAAGCAAAATAAAGTACCTCGCCTACAGGCGAAAAGGATAATTATTAATCCTCACCCAATTCCTGATATTGAACTCTGCTAACGGCCAATCTTTGCTTACCCGCAATTGGATCGCTCAATATCTTTTGAATCCAAGGGATTTGATGTTGGTCAACATTGCTTATGTGGAATATGGCAGCCGCATCGTTTTCCCACTGGGTTGGATTCATCATACCTTTGTCTTTGTATTCTTTTAATATTTTCAACAACGCTTCTCGATGTGGAAGAAAGCTAATTATCTTAGCAATGTCATCCCCAGCTTCACGTATATCTAGAGCCATTGTTGTAAAAGCTATATGTGAAGCCGCTTCAACAACATTGTAGCCACTCTCAATTTCCAGCAACGCTACTCCTGCCCCATATGCTGTAAGCTCGTACCCCATAACTTCAAGATGAGATGCCACTTCATCAATTGGGATTGATTTAGCTTTTTTCTTGAAAAAACCAAACATTAAGTCAGCCTTTGTAGAAACAATGATTCAAGCTTAATATTAACTACTTCAACAATTACTTCTTCGCATAATCCCCCACCACCTTAACAAACCTCTCCTCCCCCTCTACCTGCGTCGCATATTTCTCCAACGACCCCGTCATCGCCGCATCCAGCAACTCCAACCTTTTCTGCGGCGCCGGGTGGGTCTTGAACATCAACGCCAAGTTACTATCATCGGCATTCATAGATTCCAAAGTCTGCAACACAGCAGGCAATCCATAAGGGTCATAGCCTGCCCGTGCGGCAATCACCACGCCCATGCGATCCGCCTCGAACTCGTCATCTTTATCCAAGCCGCGTGAATACAACTCGGTGCCTGCGCCTATGGCTTTTTGCGCGAGCTCGCTATTCTGGTTGCCTTCTACCGCCATGCTGGCGACATCGGCCAACAGGCCTGTTTGTGCGCCTTTTTGAATTGCCATGAGATGATGCTTTTTGAGCACATGTGATATTTCATGCGCGAGCACGCCCGCCAGTTCGGCCTCGCTGCGCAGGCGCAATAACAAGCCCTTGGTGATGAACACATAGCCGCCAGGCGCGGCAAAAGCATTGATACCATCACTCTCCAGCACGCCGAAATGCCAGGGAATATCTGGCCGTTCGGTTTGCAAGGCCAGCCACCAGCCTAAGCGATTCACATAGGCTTGCAGTTTTTCATCCTTAACCAAAGGCGCCGCACCAAGCAGGTTGGCAGCCACACCACTGCCAATCTCGAACTCGCCCTTTTCATCGACTGGTTTTAAATCCTGCGTTTTTTTGGCGATGCTGATGAGTTTATCTACGTTGAGATTATTCAGGCCAAAGTCGAGCGCGTAGGCATTCAATGAAAGTGCAGTGAGTGAGGCTGATAGCACTAGGCAGAGACTGATATGTTGTAAGGTCTTGTTCATTTATGGCCCCCTGGCATGAATGACTTGCTGTTCTGGGTTGGCGTGCTTGTCGGCTGGATAGCAGCCAGGTAATCCACTTGCTGGCTTTGCAGTTTGCCTGCGCTGGCAAAGGTATCCGCTTCTTTTTTACCTTTGGGAAAGTTATCCATCTTTTTCACTTCGGCTGGATTGGGGCTGGCGTTCTTCAGTTCTTCCGGCGTCAAGCCACGTACGCCAGTGGTGACCACCACGCCGTTATTGCCAGAACGGCCACTGCGCGCCACATTGAATAGCGACATGATGCCGTTATCGCCTTTGGCAGGCGTGCCGCCAGAGCCTAGCTTGATACTGGTCATCTTGAGCCAGCCTTGCGCGCCGCCACTGGATTTAACCTGCATCCACCCCGCTTGGCGCTTGAGCACGGTGACCGAAGTATTGGCGGGTAAGTTGATCACTACCTGCGCATCAATAAATGGATCTTGCTTGAGATCGGTACTGACTAAGGTGGTAGCGGGGTCTTCTGCCGCATAAGCCACAAGACTGCTGAACAGCAAAGCTGCTGTGAAAAGCTTGAATATTTTCATCTAGTTTTCCCCAAAACTGGCGCCCCGAAATTGATGAGGCGCTGACTCAAAAATTAACTCAATAGAATGATTACTTAACTATTTTTATAGGTTCATACAGTTGCACTGGCTGCGCACGTCCTTTGACTGCATGACTGCCGCAGTCCATAAACTCATATGGGCAAGCCTTATCGCCAGACTGCTGGATACATAAATCACGCGTCTCTTGCGACACCAAAACCCGTGCAATGCCTTTGGTCAGGCCTTCTATACGGCTGGATAGATTCACCGTATCGCCGATGGCAGTGTAATCCTGCCTGTTTTCTGAGCCGATGAAACCAACCACGGCTTGGCCGCTATGCACGCCTATGCCGATTTCTATATTTTTTGCGAGGTCGCCATGTTGTTGGCGGAATACTTCAAGCTGCTCGCTCATGGCCAGCGCCCCAGCCACCGCCTTGAGCGCATGGTCTGGCTGGCTAGCGGGTGCGCCCCAAAAAGCCATAATAGCATCGCCGATGTATTTATCTAGCGTGCCTTCATGCGCAAAAACGGCGGCAGATTGCTGGCTGAAATAGGCATTGAGCAATTCAACAACTTGCTCTGGCGTGCTGTTTTCAGAGAGCGTGGTAAAGCCGCGAATATCTGAGAACAGCACAGTGATCTCCGAGCTTTTACCGCTCATGGATTCCATGGTTTCACCGCGGCTGACCAGCGCCTGCACCACACGCGGATCCAAAAAGCGGCTGAAAGTGGCAATGGCTAACTCACGGGTTTTGCGCTCTTTGAGGTATTCCATCAAGGCGGCGATCAGGTAATACACCCAGGCAAATAATAAAGGTGTTAATACCGCAAATAGCCACAGAGAACTCAATGCGCCATAGACAGCAAACAATAGAGCAGTGGTAATTCCAGCAAGTACAACACCTATGTTCAATAGCTTGTAGGCGTGAGTAAACGCCCAAGCCAGCAGGCCAACCAATAAAACACCTAATGTGCCAATAAACCATTTGCTCACTGGACGCAGCGCATCAGCATTTTTCAGGTTATCTATGGCGGTAGCGAGTATCTCAACGCCTGTATAGAAGCCATCGACGGGTGTTGCACGCACATCGTGCAGGCCTGTTGCAGTAGCACCGATAATCACGATTTTGTCTTTGAATTCATCTGGCGCACGCTGAGGAATTTTGCGCTGAAAATCATTGTAGATATCCGCATACGAAACGCGTTGATAGCTCAAGGCACGACCATGCCAGTTCAGCACTATATTGTTGGTGTTTGGTAGCGCGTAGCCCAGACCACTCACCACTTTTGCGGGTAAAGAAGGAATATGCCAGCCCGCAACATCGCTATACACCAGATAGCTGCGCACCACGCCATCGCGATCTGCCAGCACGTTGTGTGTGCCCAGGCTGGTACTTTTGATCATGGCAGGTAGCGGTAGCACCATGCTCACACTTGCATGCTGGTCAGCATTTGCTGTTTGGCTAATGCCCAGCGCCTCAGCATATTGGGCAAGCGGGATGCCATTGGCCGTGGGGTTCAATAGCAACATGGGGAAGTAGAGATTGGATTGCGCCTGCACAGTCTCTGCAAAATAGGCGTCATCCGATGGGCGCGTCAGGTCTGGGTCGCTGAATAGCACATCAAAGACAATTGCTTTAGGGTGCTGGCGCTCAAGACCTTCAACCAGTTCTGCGTGCAATGAGCGCGGCCAAGGCCAGCGGCCAACACTATCTGCCAACAAATCCAGGCTGCGCTCGTCAATATCGACAATGACAATATCTTTGTCTGGTGCGCTTTTCAGGGCATGACGCGCCATCATGGCATCTGCCACCCGATTTTCCATGGGTTGCATCACATGCAACCAAGCGAGCTCAACGACCAACAACGTTGATATACACAAGGCCAAGACTATATATTTGTAATTAGCTGAGTGTTTCAACATGGTGGCCTGTGTTGATCTAAGTTTGTTGATACTTAAGTTTTTTAGCTGACTACTTTTTGACTTCTACCACTTTACAACCTTTGTATGCTGTCGTCGGGCCGTCATCAAATGTCGCGTCCTCTCCATTGATATTCAGCACGCTGTTGCCGTTGCTATAACGCTTGCCAGTATCAGAGGCTACTTTATCCAAACCAAACTGACGGTCAGTCAGTATCAACCAGACGGATTCGCCATTATTTAAAGTGCGGACATAAAATTTTCTGCCAGCATCGCATATATATTTAGTCGAGTTTTCTGGCGTGGTTCGGTCAACTTCTACATCGCTATCACCAAACGGCCATACTTTTATATCAGGCATCTTTGGCGTAGCGCAGCCTGAAAGCAGCAGCGTTAATCCTGCCGCTGCAAAACTTACAACCCTGAATGGTGTCTTTAATGCCTTATACATACTTACATCCTTAGCTTTTGATAGATTCGATTTATGCACATCATAATAGACAAAACACGCCTACGACAAAGCCTTGCGCAACAAGATTTCTTGTCTAGTCGCAGATTTACTCTTATTATCTGCCACTCTTGCCTCTTTTAGCCATCTGTGTTCATGTCCAAATTATTGATTGTTGAATCGCCTTCCAAAGCCAAAACCCTGAAAAAATATCTGGGTAAGGACTTTGAAGTGCTCGCCTCTTACGGCCACGTGCGCGATCTCATCCCCAAGACTGGGGCAGTCGATACTGAGAATGACTACGCCATGAAGTATGAACTCATCGAGCGTAATGCCAAACATGTGGATGCGATTGCCAAAGCCGCCAAAGTCGCCGACGCGATATACCTGGCGACTGACCCGGACCGTGAAGGCGAAGCGATTTCCTGGCATATCGCCGAAATACTGAAAACAAAAAAACTGCTGAAAGACAAAATACTCAAGCGCGTGGTGTTTCATGAAATCACCAAAAGCGCGGTTGAACACGCCATCGCGAACCCGCGTGATATCGCTATGCCGCTGGTGAATGCACAGCAGGCAAGACGCGCGCTGGATTATCTGGTCGGTTTCAATTTATCGCCTTTGCTTTGGAAAAAGATTCGCCGCGGTTTATCTGCAGGCCGTGTACAGAGCCCTGCACTGCGATTGATTGTTGAGCGCGAGCTGGAGATTGAAGCATTCAAAAGCCAGGAATACTGGACGATTCACCTTGAATCACGCAAACACCAGCATGCGTTTGATGCCAAGCTGGTACAACTGGATGGCAAAAAAGTAGAGCAATTCACGATTACCAACCAAGGGCAGGAAGAAGCCGTGGTTGGCAAACTCTTGCTTGCCAGTGCAGGTAAAACCACTGTCACGCGCGTAGAGAAGAAACAGAAAAATCGCAGCCCAGCGGCCCCATTCACGACGTCCACACTGCAACAAGAAGCCGTGCGCAAACTGGGTTTTACCACCAGCCGTGCCATGCGTATTGCACAGCAACTGTATGAAGGTATCGATGTAGGCGGCGGCGCAGTAGGCTTGATTACCTATATGCGTACCGACTCATTCAGCATTGCGACTGAAGCGGTGATGCAGATACGCGATTACATCAAGAAGAATTTTGATGGTGAGTACCTGCCTAAAGCACCCATCATGTATAAAACCAAGGCGAAGAATGCGCAAGAAGCGCATGAAGCGATACGCCCAACCGACATTACCCGCTCGCCAGCGAGCTTGAGCCATGTGCTGACTCCAGAACAATTCAAGCTGTACGAGATGATCTGGAAGCGCGCGCTGGCTTGCCAGATGGCGCCTGCACGATTCGATGCAGTGAGCGTTGATCTAGCTATAGGCAGCGAAGCTAACCTGTTCCGTGCCACTGGCCAGACCATGATATTCCCAGGCTTTATCGCGGTTTACATGGAAAGTGTGGATGACGCTGAAGAAGAAGGCGAAAGCAAATTGCCTGTACTGGAAACTGGCGAGATTCTGGATGTGAACAAGATATTCGGCGACCAGCACTTTACCGAACCACCACCACGTTATTCAGAAGCCAGCCTGGTCAAGGTGCTGGAAGAATACGGTATTGGCCGCCCTTCTACCTACGCCAGCATTATCTCCACCCTGCAAGACCGCGAATACGTCTTGCTGGATAAAAAGCGCTTCACGCCGACTGATGTAGGCCGCGTGGTGAATAAATTCCTCACAGAACATTTCACTAAATACGTGGATTACGACTTCACTGCCAACCTGGAAAATGAGCTGGATGACATCGCTGAAGGTGCGCGTGAATGGCTGCCAGTGCTTGATGCTTTCTGGCAAGGCTTTAATACCCAGATTGATGCTAAAAAAGACGTCGAACGCCCTGGTACCGAACTGATAGACGAAGCTTGCCCGAAATGCGGCAAGCCACTTTCCAAGCAGCTCAGTCGCTATGGTAGTTTTATTGGCTGCACAGGTTACAACGATACGCCAAAGTGTGACTACAAACGCAGCATGAACGGCGATAGCGCAGCAATGGGTAGTGAGCCAGTCAAGATTGGGGTAGATACCGAAAGCGGCAAAGACATATTGTTACTAGTTGGGCCTTATGGCCCGTATTTGCAATTAGGCTTGCCTGAAGAAGACGCAAAAAAGAAACCTAAACGCGTCAGTATCCCCAAAGATATAGCATTAGCTGATGTCAATCTGGAAGTCGCCAGCAAGCTGATTGCCCTGCCACGCGACCTGGGCCAACACCCAGAAACCAATAAGAAAATCGTAGCTAACATTGGCCGCTTTGGCCCTTATGTAAATCATGATGGTAAATTCAAGTCTATTCCGCGTACTGATAGCGTATTTGATATTGACCAAGCCCGTGCAGTAGAGCTCCTTGCCCAAGCAAATACTGGCCCAGCGCCAATAAGAGAGTTGGGCAAACACCCCACTGAAGATGGCGATATTGCGATTTATTCAGGTAAATTTGGCCCTTATGTGCAGCACTTGAAACTACGTGCCACCCTGCCAAAAAGCGTAGAACCTGAGAGCATTACACTGGAAGAAGCGCTAGAACTGTTAAGCGCCAAAGCAGCAAAAGAAGCAGAAAACCCAAGTAAGAAACCGGGCTCAAGAACGGGTGCGAAAAAAGCGGCTGCCAAACCTGTTGCCAAAAAAGTGACCAGTAAAGCAGCCCCTGCTAAAAAAGCGGCAGCGAAAAAACCAGTAGCGACTAAGAAGGCTGTGCCCAAGAAAGTGGCTGCTGTAGTTTAAACCTATCTTTGACCCAATAAAAAAGCGGCCTAGGCCGCTTTTTTATTGGGTGCATGATTAGCCGAATCTTGGTTTCATCCCATTGCTGCTCTCTATCCATTTACGAATACGCTGCGCATCGCCAATTCTTGAGTTTTTACCTTCTGAATCAAGCAGTACGATAATCATGGGCTGACCACCTATCTCTGCTTGCATCACCAGGCAGCGACCTGCTTCACTGATATATCCAGTTTTTGATAAACCGATCACCCAGTCACTGTTGCGCACCAGCACATTGGTATTCATGAAGTTCATTGGGTTACGCAGACCATTGATAGCTACTTGTTGCGAAGCTGTAGTGCTTACTTGCCTGATTTGCGGATACTGGTAAGCAGCGCGCACCATACGTACCAAATCTTGAGCCGTTGAGTAGTTATCGCTATTCAGGCCTGTAGGGTCAGCAAAATGCGAGTGTGTCATGCCCAGCATGTGCGCTTTCACATTCATGGCATTCACGAACGCATTCACGCCACCTGGATAATTGCGACCCAACGCACTCGCTGCACGATTTTCAGAAGACATGATGGCCAATTGCAACAGTTCGGCACGGCTAAGCACTGTACCCATGCGCAAACGTGAACTTGTACCCTTCAACAAATCAATATCTGACTCATTGATTGTGAGAAATTCATCCATAGGCAAATTGGCATCCAACATCACCATCGCCGTCATCAGCTTGGTGACGGAAGCGATAGGTGTTTGTTGATCTACATTTTTGGCATAAAGAATCTCGCCAGTTTCCTGGTTAACAATCAAAGCCTTGGAAGAAGCAAGCTTGGGCATGCTGCCTGGTTCGTCATCCATCAGGCTTTCATGCACAATGCTATTACGATCAATACCGCCGCGACTATAGCCAGAATGAGTGGAATCAGGATGGTAGGTAACGTTTTGCACCTGATATTTGCGATCAGCCTGAATAGTACGAATAATGCGACTGGAGCTCAGTTTTTGATGGGATTTTAATTGTCTAGATTTTGGCTGAACTGAGTCATTGCTTGCAAGATTCGTCTTGCTGGTTTTCTTGGCAACTTTTTTAGGCGCTGCGGTCTGTTTGCTTGCTTTCTTGCTGCCAGCTTCTGTGCCAGTAGCGGCTGCAAGTGTGCTGGCGGGTAAAGCCAATATCAACAGGGTTGATAAAACAATCATATTTCCAACAAGATTTCTTAGCATAGCAATCAACTTCCCCGACTATTTCCAATAGATACTATCCAAAATATTCCAATTTGTCATTAAGATACGTTGATTACTTTAGGCAAAGTCTTAAACATTCTTAAAAATGACACACTTTCAAGCCATACATTATAAACACAACGATTTATGTAAAATATCGTTTACCTTAATTTGACTCTTGCACTTAACAATTACTGGCAACCCAATGAAAATACCCGCTGAATTAAAATATACCGCCGAACACCTATGGGTTAAGGCACAAGATGATGGCACTTATCTAGCTGGCATCACCGATTATGCGCAAGATTTATTAGGCGATATCGTCTATGTAGAAGCGCCTGCTGTAGGCTCTGAATTGCTTACAGGCAAACCTTGTGGTCTTGTAGAGTCGGTAAAAACTGGCTCAGACTTGCACGCCCCTTTGAGTGGTTCAGTGATTGCTATTAACGAAGAGTTGCAAGGCACGCCAGAGCTCATCAATGAAAATACTTATAAAGCCTGGATATTCAAACTAACACCAAGCAATCCAAACGAAATCAACGATTTATTAGATGCAGAGGCGTATCAGAAAATCTTGGGTGATTAGTGCCGAACACTAACAAGCAACTTTATGGCTTGACGAGAGACTCGAGTCTTAAACGTAATAGATCATTCAAATCTTTCTCCAGCGTGCCTAACAGCCTGACTTCAGCGACAGCCAGCTCATGAATCAATGCTTCTTTAACGGCAGAATCAATCAAGGGCTGCATTTCTGCCATGATTTTTTTAATCAATCGTTCGCGGGTTTGTTTGCTTGAGTCGTATGAGCGAACATCTTCTGGGCTCAAACTTTCTGCATCAGACTCATCGATTGGCAACACTGGAATAGCATCCCCAGCCTGATACCCATGGGCAATATCACCTGAATAGACTTCAGTAAGCACGGGGATTGCTGCCTTGGGCTTCTCTATCTCCAGGGGTGCAAGAACAACGGGCAAGGCTGCTGCAGTCTTCTTTTGCGATAGCGCGTTAATTTTCCCTAGCACTTGCGCCAGCGTGTTTTTATCTTGTATAGGCTGATTACTCAAAGGGCGGCTCCACTGGCGTCAAACGTTCTGATTTCATAACCTCTATCACGATAAAACTTAAAGCGTAAGCGGGCTTGCGCCTTGTCTTCTTCATCTATGCCAACAATCTCAATCAACCTGCGAAAACGGCTAAAAAATGGTGGCTGACTGCACTGCATGTTAATCAATACATCATCATGCAACAACTGACTGCTGGGGTCATTCACTACCTGGTGATCAATAATCACTGGCGTATCTGTGGCCAGTGGATGATCTGCCCTGCAACTAGGTAAAAAGCTCAAGGCTGAATACGTCCAGAGGTATTTTTCAATCGCTGCAGTAGAGTCAGAATTCTCGCTCAGGATCATCAGCCGCCTACCTTTAGCTATCGCTTTTTCACTGAAATCAGCAACCTTTTGCAGTTTATGCTCCACATTAAAAAAGAACTCAATGCGTGTCATAGCCCAATTACTTCCAATTTGAATATTTTACGCATTACGCTTTTTCTGCACGGCCTATCAGAAACTGGGTAAGCAAGGGCACTGGACGACCTGTGCCGCCTTTTTCCTTGCCTGATTTCCAGGCAGTACCAGCGATATCCAAGTGTGCCCAGTCGTATTTCTTGGTAAAGCGTGAAAGGAAACAAGCCGCCGTGATACTACCTCCAGCACGGCCGCCAATATTGGCGATGTCGGCAAAGTTACTATCTAATTGGCTTTGGTAATCATCCCACATCGGCATGTGCCATGCACGGTCAAGGGCAAGCTCGCCAGCTTCAAGTAACTCACTGGCAAGCGCATCTTTATTGCTGAAAAGTCCGCTGGCATGATGGCCCAAGGCAATCACGCATGCGCCCGTCAGTGTGGCGATATCAACTACTGTGGCTGGGTCAAACCGTTCAGCGTAAGTCAGTGCATCACATAAAATCAGGCGGCCTTCAGCATCGGTATTCAATACTTCAATGGTTTGGCCAGACATGCTGGTAAGAATATCGCCTGGCTTGATTGCACCAGCATCAGGCATGTTTTCACAAGTGGGGATAAGGCCAACCACATTAAGTGGCAGACCCATCTGTGCGATGGCTTTGAATGTGCCCAGCACACTGGCTGCACCGCACATGTCATATTTCATCTCATCCATATCAGCACCTGGCTTGAGAGAAATTCCGCCTGTATCAAAGGTAATGCCCTTGCCCACCAGCACTACGGGCTTTTGGCCTTTTTTACCTTTGTTATGTTGCAATACAATAAACTTTGGCGGCTCAACACTGCCTTGTGCGACACCCAAAAATGAACCCATCCCGAGCTTTTCCAGCTCGGGTCTATCCAACACTTCAACTTGCATTTTGTAGGTTTTACCCAGCGCCAAGGCTTGCTCTGCAAGATAAGTTGGGGTGCAGTAATTAGGGGCCAGATTGCCCAAATCTTTGGTAAAGCTGACACCTGCTGCAAGTGCCAATCCTTGTTTAAGGCCTTGTTCGGCTTTTTTTGCATCGGCTGCTGGTAGATTGATCACCAGCTTTTTGATGGCTTTCGCATCTTTAGCCTTGCTCTCTTTATCTGCCTTGCCTTTGGTTTGATCAAACTTGTAGGTAACGTCTTGCACTACCTCAACTAGCTGGGCGACTTTCCAGTCAGCGCCGTGTTTTTTCACTGCGAGTTCCGCAATATAGGTAGTTACATGGCTGCCACCAGAGTTTGCCAAAACTTTGATTGAAGCACGCACAACTTGGCGATACTCGCGTTCCTTGAACTCTTTTTCTTTGCCCAAACCCACCAGCAGAACACGTGCAGCAGCCGTGCCAGGCACTTTATGCAATAGCAATGTGCTGCCCAATTTACCTTCCATATCACCGGTTGCCACGATAGCCTTGATGTATCCGTCAGAAGCTTCATCAACCGCACTTGCGGCAGCAGACAGTTTGCCTGATTCAAACACGCCAATCACGATGGCATCGCTACGTTGTTTTTCCGGATTACCGCTTTTTATGCTAAATTCCATTGCTTGATTCCTTTGGGCTAGACCTGCATTAACGTCCTGATACAATTATTTTTGTTGATGATCTGGTTTTGTTATTTTGACTATTCATGATTATCCCCAGTTTTCACGCTAAATCAAACTTAGTTAACCAACGATATATATAAATCTTTATGCTTTTTAAACGCTCACTCATACAAGAGCTCATGACCACTGCGATTGGTGCATTTCTGATACTGGTTGGTATCGTGATTGCACAGCGCATCGCTTACTACATTGGCATTGCCGCCAAAGGCAGCCTCGCGAGTGATGCAATCAATACTTTGTTAGGCTTTAGCCTCTTGAAGTTCCTGCCGATGCTGCTTTCATTGACCCTATTTTTAGCCGTATTACTGACGCTAACACGTTGGCATCGTGATAGCGAAATGGTGGTGTGGTTCAGTTCTGGTGTCGGTATATCCTCCTGGGTAAAACCAGTGCTCACTTTTTCCCTGCCAGTGATTATTGTCATTACCGTGTTGAGCCTGTTTGTCATGCCTTGGGCCACGCATAAAAGCCAGGACTTCAAAGATGAGCTTAAAAGCCGTGATGAGTTATCTTCAATCAGCCCAGGGGTATTCAAGGAGTCAGGCACCGCTGATCGTGTATTCTTCATCGAAAGCTTTGACCAGCTAGGCAATATCGTCAAAAATATCTTCGTACAAACCATGCAACACCAGCGCCTAGGCATAGTCGTGGCTAATCTGGGACATAGAGAAACCGAAGCCAACGGCGATAATTTTCTGGTCATGCAAAGCGGGCGTCGCTATGAAGGCAAACCTAGTACTGCAGAATTTACCACCACTGAGTTTGAACGCTATGCGATTCGCATAGAACCTGTAGAAGTGCAGCAAACGCCTATCAGTCCGCAGGCCGTAGAAAGTCTTGAATTACTGAGTAACCGCACGCCAGAGAACAATGCCGAGTTGCAATGGCGGCTGGCGATTCCCATTTCATCGTTTTTGCTGGTGTTGCTGGCGATTCCATTAAGCTTCGTTGATCCGCGTTCAGGCAGGTCTGCCAACCTGATGATGGCAATATTGATTTACATTATCTACAGCAATCTGCTGAGCATTATGCAGGCCTGGCTTGCACAGGGAAAGTTAAACCCTACAGTCGGTTTATGGCCAGTGCATGCGATATTTTTGTTACTGACGGTATATCTGTTTTATCGCCGGCTGTTCATGCTGCCTATCATCCCGTCACTCTCTATCCCCAAGCGTTGGCGTGCATAAAGCATGGCTGGGTTTTGAATTTAAGCTGTTTTTAAACACATATGAAACTGATTAACCGCTATTTATCGCAAGAAATCATCTCCAGCATCATGCTGATCATGATTGCATTGCTGGCGATGTTCTCATTTTTCGACCTCATCCAAGAGCTGGAAAATGTGGGAAAAGGCACTTACGGCATTAGCAAAGTGATGCTATTTGTATTGCTGAGCATTCCTGGCCACGTATATGAAGTAGTGCCTGTAGCAGTGCTGGTAGGCACCATGTACGCGCTTAGCCAGCTTGCCCGCCACTCCGAACTCATCATTCTGCGGGTAAGTGGCATTTCACTGGCATCCCTCACCTTTTCGCTACTACGCATAGGCCTAATCTTTGCATTGGTGACGTTCATTGTGGGTGAACTGGTGACGCCATATAGCGAAAAAACTGCGCAGCGCCTGCGCATTCAAGCAACAGATAGCGTAGTTGCACAGGACTTTAGATCAGGTCTTTGGGTAAAAGATGGCAATAGCTTCGTCAATGTTGAAGATGTATTGCCTGACGCCAGCCTGCTCAATATTCACATTTATGAATTCGACCCAGAATTCCACCTGCGCACCATCAGCACCGCCAAGAGTGGCCGTTTTGAAGACCAGCAATGGAGCCTGAAAGATGTGTCACAAATCAATTTCGAGCACGATAAAGTGGTTTCTAGCTTCTTCCCAGAGGCACGCTGGCAGTCTTTGATTAGGCCTGAATTGCTGAATGTGTTGTTGGTCGTACCTGAAAAAATGTCGGCATGGAATCTGTACTCCTACATCCATCACCTGAGCGCCAACAAGCAAAAAACATCGCGTCACGAAGTCGCACTGTGGGCAAAGATGGTCTATCCAATTGCCTGCTTAGTGATGGTGGTACTGGCTTTACCGTTTGGTTTTGTACAGCAGCGTAGTGGCGGTGCCAGCGCCAAGATATTTTCCGGGATTATGCTAGGTATCAGCTATCAAGTGCTGAACCGCGTGTTTGTCCACTTGGGCTTATTGAATGACTGGTCTGCCTTATTGAGCGCCGTAGTACCTACTTTGATTTACTTGATAGCAGGCTTAATGATGTTGTTTTGGGTTGAACGCAGCTAGTTGCTTAAGCTTTACTAAAAGTTAAGCTTTAAGGGTTATTTCTTAGCTAGCTTTTCAATCATAATCAAACGTGACCCAGTCAGTCGGTCATGCATGAATAAACCTTCGCGGTCAAAAAATGCCCAGAAAAATCCTGCGCCACAAAAAATCAATCCAAAACTCGCCAGTACATAGCGCCTAGTGGCTTGGGCCAAGTCGATTGGCAATCCCTGCTGATTGACCACTTTAATATGCCACACCTTCATGGCAGCTGACTGTCCACCACGGTACCAAGACCAGATGAAATACACCCCGGCAATCAGCCAAAGATATACCTGAAGATAATAACGTTGGGGCGCTTGCGTCGCATTACCAAAGATAAGAATAAACGGAAAGGTAACTGCAAAAAAAATCGCCAGCAACAGTAAAAAATCATAAAACATGCTCGCAATAATTCTAAGCCAACTTGGTGACGAGTTAAGTTTCAAGGTTGACTCTCAGCCAAATGCAATTGAAGGTTTAAGGCTATTGGGTTGACTTTTGTGGGGGATGGGCATCTTGATGATTTTGCCTTAATTGATCGCGCTGCTCTTCTGGCAGGTTTTCATACTCGCGCCACTTTTGCTTGAGTGCTTCTTTTTTCTCGGGTGGCAAGTCTTTCATTGCCTGATATTTCTTGCGTGCATTTTCGCGCTCGTATGGCGTCATGCGGCTCCATTTACTTAGCCTGCGCTGCACGCGCTCCTGCTGTTCCGCATTCATTTTTGGATAGTCATGTGCAATATCCAGCATTTTCTCGCGCTGCCATGGAAGCAAGGTATCCCACTCTGAAGCAAGTGGGCTGAGCACTTTTCGCTGATCTTCTGTCAGATGCGCCCAGTTTGGATGCGTTTCTTTGATCTCAGCCGCCTGCGTATAACCTGACAACAGGCCGCATAGCAGGAATATTAATAAGAGGTTTTTTCTAACCATTGATCAAAACCTCTATCGACATAAGCTTCAGGTGGCAAATCAGATGCGAGCAAAAAGCCATCGCTTTGTTCTATATCCTGATCATTAGACGGCGCTGAGAACTGCTGAACTGTAAGCACAGTCAACAATACTAAACAGCATAACAAACCAGCTGAAAAAGCTGGATGATGATGAAAGTAGCTGCCAAAAAGACGCAATACACCACCTTGTTGCAGGTCTGTTAAGGATTGTGTAGACAATGCATGTGCTGAAACCGCGCGCTGGCGTGCCTGCGCTAGCTTATTAATAGTGGTAGCATCCATAGATGCTAGATTGTCATTCAACAGATGAATAATCTGTTTTGCAGTATCGTGTTCTTGATTCATCGCTCGCCCCCGAACTTTCCAAGCTCTTGCTTGCTAAACCCCTGTGACTCCATGATTCTGGCTAATGCATGCACCGCGCGTGAACAGTGCGTTTTTACGCTACCTTGTGAACAGCCCATGGCTTTTGCTGTTTCTGCCACGTCTAACTCCTCCCAATAACGCATCATAAAAGCTTCTCGTTGACGCGTGGGCAATGTTTTTATGGCCTGCTCTATGATCGTGATGGTCTGGCGACTTTCTAGCTGCGCTTGTGGCTGATGTTGCTCGTCGTCGGACTGCAATGTTTCCAATGGATCACGCTCGTCGCCTTCATCGTCACCGCCGCCAAATGAAGAAAGCAAAGTAGTCCACAGATTACGGACTTTTTGCCGCCGCCAGTAATCCCGCATCGTATTCTGCAAAATACGCTGGAACAGCATGGGGTATTCGCTTGCGGGCTGCTTTGCATATTTCTCTGCGAGCTTTAGCATGGAGTCCTGCACAATATCCATCGCGACATGATCATCCCTCACCGCATAAGCTGTCTGCTTGAATGCCCGACGCTCAACCTGGGCAAGAAATTCTGAAAGTTCTTCTGGAGTGGCCATGCACTAGTGATCGTATTGATGTCGTGGTTGGATGTGTTCTGGAAAAAGCTCTAAACAACAGGGTTGAGAGATCAATATCGCAAATAATTTAATGTCGTGCATAGTGAATGACTTTGATTTTACAGGAGTATAGCAGGTTTGATTTTTTACTCCCCAGCACTTTAGCCTTGCAGTTTTAGTTACAATCAGGGATTACTATTCAAAATCAGGTTGCCAGATTCATGCTGAAAATTCTATTTCTTGCTTTAGCAGTGTGGATTGTCATTTCCATCCTAAAAAGCTACTCACGTAATATTGATAGCGACGTGAAAAAACCTGTTAAGCCAGAAAGCATGGTGCAATGCTCAGAATGCGGAGTGCATTTGCCCAAGAGCGATAGTATCTCCGAACAAGGAAATTACTATTGCAGTGAAGCACATAGCAAACTCCACAAACCATGATTGCATTAATGCGCAATACAAGCCCCGAACGTAGCGCAAGCCAGATGGTTACCTACTGGCGCTCGATGGGACTGTTCAACATCTACCGCCTGCTGATTGCACTACTGCTTATCTTTGCCTACCAAGTAATTTCAGAAGCGTTCTGGCTTGATAATTATGACCGTAAACTTTTCTTCGAATTTGCATACGGTTATTTGCTAGTCAGTTTTATCACTATCGGCCTAACCACTATTAAATGGCCTAATTTCAATCTGCAATTATCTTTGCACGTAATGACAGACATCCTTTTTATTGTGGTGTTGATGTTCGCCTCAGGAGGCATTAAAAGTGGGTTGGGGCTGCTACTGATTGTAGCCATCGCGGCTGCGAGTCTAATTAGCCAAGGGCGTCTTGCGTTGTTTTACGCCTCTATCGCCACGATTGCTCTGTTACTGGAACAAAGTTACCAGATGATCAGCTGGACTGAGCATTATGATGACTACTCGCATGCCGTGATGCTAAGCTTGAGCTGTTTTGCCACGGCATGGCTGGCCCACAGCCTTGCAAAACGCGCCAACCTAAGCGAGGCTCTGGCCTCACAGCGCGGCATCGACCTTGAGAATCTAGCCCAGATTAACAAGCTCATCACACAAGAAATTGAAGATGGCATTCTGGTAGTAGATCAATCATTGAAGATACGTCATCGTAACCAGCATGCTAAAGAGTTGCTCGGCATCAGCACGGATACATGGCTCGCAGACAGGCTGGAGGACTGCGCTCCCGAACTTAATCAGCGCTTACGATTATGGATGGCGAAGGATGATATTGCAGACCCGGATGCCATGAAAATCAGTACCGCAGGCCACGAATTGAAATTACGCTTTATGCCAGTCGGTGATGATCGCAATGAAGGGGCAGTAATTTTTATTCAGGACTGGAGCCAGATAGAAGTACAGGCACAACAACTTAAACTGGCTGCCCTAGGACGCCTTACTGCTAATATAGCCCACGAGATACGCAACCCACTGAGTGCCATCAGTCATGCCAACCAGTTGATGCAGGAAGAAGAACAGCAAGACCCAGCAACGAAAAGATTGCTAGAGATCATTGCAGATAATGTACGCAGGCTTGACCATATTGTGAGCGATGTACTTGAGCTGAATCGTCGCGACCGCACAAGACAAGAAACCATACAGTTTGATGATTTCTTACAGGAATTTCATGATCAGTTTTGCCAGATTGAGAAAATCTCGCCCGATCATTTTAAACTTGAGATGAATGGAATCTCCACCAGCATCCAGTTTGACCGCCGACATTTGCACCAGATATTGTGGAATCTATGCCGTAATGGCTGGCGGCATAGCTCACAAACCAAAGGCTGTCTTTCATTAACGCTGAACAAGAAACGATATACAAAAAATATGCGCCTCGAAATAATTGATGATGGCCCTGGTGTTTCAAAAGAAGCTGTCGCGCATCTGTTTGAGCCATTTTTCACCACAGAAACGACTGGTACAGGCCTAGGACTTTATATCGCGCGCGAGTTGTGCGAGGCCAATGGGGCATCAATCCAATACCAGCCCTCTTCACCTGGCAGCCTGTTCAGTATAGAGTTGAAAAATGACCATTAAACCGAGCTGCCTGGTTGTTGACGACGAAACCGACTTACGTGAGCTGATTGTGCTCACCCTACAACGCATGGGCATTCATGCGGATAGTGCAGGCGATTTGGACGATGCCAAATATCTTCTCAAAAGAAATAGCTATGCCTTGTGTTTAACCGATATGCGCCTACCAGATGGCAATGGCCTTGATCTGGTCCGCCATATCAACCAGCATTATGCTGGATTACCAGTTGCCGTCATTACTGCTTATGGCAGTGCTGATAATGCCGTCTCTGCGCTGAAAGCGGGGGCGTTTGATTACCTCACCAAACCAATCTCGCTTCAGCACTTGCGACCATTGGTGCAAGCTGCATTGCGCCTAAGCAAGTCCGAACCTAGCAACAGTAGCGAACTGACATTGCTGGGCAACTCAGCGAAAATCCAGCATATTCGGACCACCATAGAGAAACTAAGTCGTAGTCAGGCACCTGTCCATATCAAGGGTACTGTGGGCACGGGCAAAGCGTTAGCTGCTGAATTGATTCACATGAATAGTACACGTGAACATGCGCCATTTATCACCCTTAATTGCAGTGCTGTCGATATAGACGCCATAGAAGCTCTGCTTTTTGGCTGTAAGAAAGAGAGCAGCTCAGATAAACCCGGGCTATTCCACGAGGCCAACGGCGGCACACTGTTTATTGATGAAATCACGGAAATACCGCTGGTCACGCAGGTTAAATTATTACGTGCGATACAAGACAAGAAAATCACTAAGCTCGGTAGCAGTGATGAAGATACCATCGATGTGCGACTCATTACGGCGACTAGCCATAACATGCAAGCGGCGATGGATAATGGGCTATTCAGGCAAGATTTATATTATCGACTCAATGTGATTGAGCTCATGATGCCTGCATTAAGTGAAATCGCTGAAGACATTCCATTGATTGCGAACCATCTGCTGGAAAAACGCTGCAAAGCCCTAAATACAGTCATTCCAAGTTTTGAGCCACAAGCTCTACAAGCGCTGAGCCAGTACAAGTTTCCAGGCAATGTGCGCGAGCTCGAGAATATTCTGGAACGCGCATTAACGCTATGCACTCACAATAAAATCAGTGTGAGCGATCTATCGCTACCCAAACCAGAAAAAGCAAAGAATACTGGCTTGGAGGCTAATCCGGACGGCCTGCCAGATATTGCCCTGCCCGATTATCTTGAAACCATCGAAAAGCAGGCAATTATCAATGCGCTAGAAAAAACAGGCCAAAATAAAACGGCAGCAGCAAAGCTGTTAGGCGTCAGCTTTAGAACCTTACGCTACCGTTTGTCCAAGCTTGGCCTAAGTAAAGACCAGGATTAAGACAAATGCAAAATTAAGATAGAACGATTGCTAGGTAAGTCAGGTACAGCAATCCATTTACCCACACATGCCAAACCTTCAATTGGCCGCGCCCAGCCATCACACGTAACCAAATGACGCCAAGCAAAGTAATAATAACGCCAGAGAACACTTCCAAGCGCGGCGCCCAAGGTGTGAGCATGATACCGATGGCTGGCAGTAATGTACCTTGAAACACCAGCGCACCTGTAATATTGCCGAAGGCTAGTGTATCTTTGCCTTTGCGTATCCAGAGTATGCTGTTTACTTTTTCAGGCAGCTCAGTCGCGATTGGAATAATCAACAGCGACAATACCAATGCTGAAAGACCGATGATCTGCGCGGCTTCGTCTATGCCAGAAATAAAGCCTTTAGCGCCTGCAATCAATAAGGCCAAGCCTAAAAATAACTGCAAAAGTACGACAGCCATATTATTCGGGAGGCCGATACGGCAAATAAACATCGGGCTTTCCGCCTCGGTCGCATGTCCTTCTTCAACTAAAGCACTTGAAGCACGAAGGGTGAGCATGATGTAAATAAAATAGATCATGACCATACAAAAACCTATGCCATAGCGCACTGCTTTAATTTCATGTGGGATAAACAAGGCAATCGCTGCAAACGCAAAAGCGATGATGAAAAAATTGAGGTCACGAATCAGGCCAGTGTTTTCAGGGATAAAAGTACCTTTAAAGCCCCGCTTTTTGAGCACCGCAAAAGCGAGTAAAGAGATCGATAATGTAGCCAGCATCAAGGGTGCGCCTAGTATCGCGCCGACGCCGATTTCCTCATTGGTATGTGCATTATTAGTGCCCGCCAACAGCGCCAATAGCGGCACTGAAGTCTCAGGTAGTGCTGTACCAACTGCAGCAAACAGCGACCCCGTAACACCTTCGGATATTTTGAGCTTTTCACCTAAATGCTCAAGCGCATTGGTAAAGACTTCGGCAGCGATTAGAATCACTACCAGCATGAAAAAAAGTTCGAGAAACACCATAATGAGCACTGCCTGATTGATATTTAAGTGAGCGAATTTTAGCGGAGTTTTGATGATGGTAGGCAAGTTTACGCATGAATAATCTGCAAATTAACCAGGATGGCTTGGCAAGCAAAGTCAGCTTCATCCACTCACCGAATCAGGATCCGCGCCCTGCTGGTAACGATATTAAGCTTATCGTTATCCACAATATCAGCCTGCCGCCCAATGAATACGGGGGTAATGGCGTAATTGAGCTATTCACCAACCAGCTTGACCCTGATGTCCATCCCTATTACGCCGAGATTCATCAGCTCAAAGTTTCATCGCATTTCTTTATTCGGCGAGATGGTGGCGTGACTCAATTCGTACCTTGCACTCAACGCGCATGGCATGCAGGCGCTTCGAACTGGCAAGAACAAGAGCGCTGCAATGACTTTTCAATAGGGATTGAGCTAGAGGGCAGCGATTTTGAGGCTTTTGAGATTGCACAATATATAGCGCTCAACCAGTTGGTTTCTGCGATTAAAGAGGTCTACCCAATTCAAGATATCGTTGGTCATTCAGACATTGCCCCAGGCCGAAAAACCGACCCAGGGCCATATTTTGACTGGTCTCAATTAAAACCTAAATAACCTCAGTCTCTACTTCCACCGCTTTCTTTGCATTCACCGTAATCGCCAACACCCCGATTAGCACCAGCAAAGTACCCGCTATTTGTAGCCAGGTAATGCCCTCACCGAGAAAGACATAGGCCAGCAGAATGGTCGAAACGGGCCCTACTGAACTCACCAGGGAGGCCTTGCTGCTGCCGATGCGGTGTATGCCCACACTCAGTAAAATCGCTGGCAATACCGTTGCCACTATTGCCATGAGCAAACTCAGCCAATACACTTGTGCTGGAAGATGAAACATGATGCCAACATCCTGGCTAAGCGCAAAGTGAACGCCACTAGCCACGGTCGCGGCCAGCATATTATAAGCAGTGAACGAGGCTGGTCCGATACGCGGAATTATGCGGCCGCTATACACAAGATAGCCTGCATAGACTAACGAACTCGCAAATACCAGACTAGCACCCAGCAAGGTATCTCCCACGCCAGATTTGAGTACGGTAAAGTCATGGCCAACAGCCAAACCCACACCGATATAGCTTGCGATCAGCGCAAATATTTCACGGCGACCAATACGCTGCTTGAACAGCACAGCAGAAATCACTACCACCATGGTCGGGTAGAGAAACAGGATAATCCGCTCCAAGCCAGCCGTGACATACACCAGGCCAGAAAAATCCAGCCACATGGGCGCATAACCACCGACCACACCCAAAATTACAATCGCCCAAGCATCATGTTTACTGATAGCGGGAGTAGATTCAGAAAGTCTCGCCCACACCGCCAGCGCAATAAAGAAAGGCGCAGAAAAAGCCAGACGCAAGGCAATCAGTGTGGTGGCATCAACTGGATACACATAGGCGAGTTTGACGATAATCGCTTTGGAGGACAGCGCAATTGCTGCGACCAGCACCATCAGCGTGCCGACGAGCAGATGGCGCGAGTTACTAGCTTGATGATCTATTGAGGTTTTTTTGGAAATATTAGTCGCCATGTTAGAGCCTTAAAATCGGGCTCACTGCGGCAAATCAATAAAGAACCGCGGAGAGCCCGCGGTTGCAAAAGTCAGGACAAACAGCAACCGCAGTGACTATGGTTTAGCCATAGCACCTTACGGTTAATCATCGCAGAAGCGGAATTATGGTCGCTGGTTTTCATGAGGGCTTGAATTTACTTGAAACTGAATGCGGTCGTCAAGTCCGAGAGTTTAGGCAAAGTATTTTTCCAATAACTCAAGTTGCAGATTTTCCGTTTTCGGTTGCCACATTGCTGGATTTACTGGAAAAGCCCTGAAAACTCCTGTCCTTATGTATCCCCTTCGCTCATAAAACGCCAGCAATTCATCTCTGGCTGAAATAACATACATAGCCGCTTTATTCACTTGCCAATTCAATTTAGCCTCGGACTCTGCAGCCCGGAGTAACTGTTTGCCTACCCCTTGTGCCTGCAGCGTTGGACGAACTACAAACATTCCCAAATAAGCAGTATCTGCATGCTTTTCCAGATGCACAGACCCAAGCAATTCTGACTCGTAGTGGCAAAGCAGGATAATTGAATCTACCCGATTAATCAGGCCTAGAATTTCTTGAGGAGTAGTTCTTAAACCATCGAGCAAATGTGCTTCGGTTGTCCAACCCAACTTGCTCTGTTCCCCACGATATGAGTCATTGATCATATTAGAAACGGCAATCGCTTCTTCACTGACCGCCCAGCGAAAAGTACATTTCAACACTACAAAACCCTTCTAAATTTTCCAGAATATTGAGCCCAAGATATAAGCTAGGCTCGCCCCACCAGCTTATGCACCACAATGCTCCCAACCATATCGCCCTCTACATTTACCGCGGTTCGCACGGTGTCTAATAGCCGATCTATAGGGAGCAAGATGGCGATGGCTTCGGCGGGTAAACCAACCGACTGCAGCACCATGACCATAGTGACCATGCCAGCACTGGGGATGCCAGGCGCACCCATGGCCGCGATCATGGCGGTGAAGAAGACTATCATCTGCTGCACAAGATTGAGTTCTACGCCAGCCAGATTAGCAATGAAAAGCGCAGCAGCGGCTTCATAAAGCGCCGTACCATCCATATTCACAGTAGCGCCAAAAGGGATGACAAAGCTTGCGATTTCGCGTGGTACCTGAAGTTGCTCTTCCACGCAGCGTAAAGTCACGGGCATGGTGGCCGAACTGGAGCTGGTGGCAAAAGCGGTAATCAGCGCATCACGTGAGCCTTTCCAGAATGCTAGCGGTGTCACTTTGGTGATGAGGTACAAAATCAGCGGCAGGATTACCACGCCATGCAGCAAAGTTGTGCCGATAATAACTGCAATAAACTTGCCTACACTGCCCAACAAGGCCACATCCTGAGTAGCTACCAGCTTGATGAGCAAAGCCATAATGCCAAATGGCGACAGCAGCATAATCCAGCTAACGATGCGCATCGTCAGTTCAAACAGTTCTTGCAATAGATTAAGGATATTGCGGTAGCGCTCGCCGCCAACCACAATCGCAACACCAACAAACAAGGCAAACACGACAACAGGCAAAATATTGCCCTGTGCCATGGCATTAACCGGATTGACGAACAAGCCATGCAAAAAGTGGGCAAAAAACTCACCCAAACTCATCTGTTTGGCTTCGAAATTCTGCATGGCATCAGCGAACAAACCAAGATGCAAGCCCGCACCTGGCTTGAAAATATTGGCAGCCGATAAACCAACGATAATCGCAACCGTCATCGAAAACAGGAAAAATATCAGCGTAATCTTCCAAACACGCTGTGCCTGATGATGTTTTTGCAGATTGGCAATACCTACAGTAATTGAGCTGAATACCAGCGGCACCAATACCATTTTCAATAGATCAATAAACACACCGCCGACCAAGCCACTGACATACAGGCCAGCTTTGGCGGGCTCACTATCTTGCCCTAACGCATGAAAGTAGATACCAATCGCTATGCCGAGAATAGCCCCCAGTAAGATTTGTGTATTGAGTGACGGGAATTTCATAGTGCTAATGCTCGCTTTGATTAAATGTCATGTGACTAAAGTATCAGCCTGCCAATGAGTGTAACCTAGCTCAACTGTGATGGTAAATGTTGGGTAATGATTAAGAATGTGCTGACTAGTGCCGATATTGATATATTAACAAGTAGATTAAGACCACCTCTGGCAATACACGCTTAAAGGTTTTGAACATGTCATCTGAACCACAGAATTTAGCCCCTCACGATCTAAACACTTGGGTCACGTTTTTAAGTAGCGCCGAGATTCCTGTGCTCAAGCACACGGCTCGTGAGATGGAACGACTCAAACTCGATGAAGACAATCTGACTGCGCGTGCCATTGCATCGGTCGTCAACCATGACCCAATGATGGCATTCCGCGTATTACGCCACATGCAAACGCATAAAAATAAGCACCAGTTGCAAGATCTGGTACTGGTCGAGCAGGCTATCATGATGATGGGTATGAACCCATTTTTTAGAGACCTGCCTACACAACTCGTTGTGCAAGATACGCTTAAACACAACCTGCCCGCACTTACTCACTTATTAAGATTGATCCATCGCTCTAACCGCGCTGCACATTATGCGTTTGAATGGGGTGTATTGTTACGCGACTTACGTCTGGAAGAAACCCGCATCGCTGCGCTTTTGCATGACCTAGTCGAGATATTGATGTGGTGTTTTGCACCAGACAACATGATGAAGATTTTTGAGCTACAACAAGCAGATAAAACCTTGCGCTCAGCCAAAGTACAAGAGAATGTGTTTGGTTTCAGGCTAGCAGAGCTGCAGTTACTATTGATTGATTCCTGCAACTTACCGCCCCTGCTTTCCAAACTGATGGATGACACCAGCAGCAAAGACCAACAGGTAAAAAGCGTATCACTGGCGGCTAATCTTGCACGCCATTCTGCTAATGGCTGGCAAGATGCCGCCTTGCCTGACGATTACGCTGAGTTGGCGCTACTATTACGCGTTGATCTGGCAAAAGCGAAACAAATCGCCATTACTGAGCCTGACAAGTGATATGAGAATTAAGCAGTACGCTCAAACACTGCGGCAAAGAAACCATCTGTCTGGTGCAAATGCGGCAATAGCTTGAGGTAGTCACCAGTATCCAGTTCAATTTGCTGTTGCGCTAATACATCATTCGCTGGCACTAGCTTGTAATCAGCATTTGCAGCCAAAAACGCCTCGGCAATCTGCTCATTTTCTTCTTGCAGCAAGCTACAGGTAGCGTAAATCAGGCGCCCGCCCGCTTTTACCAGCTTGGCAGCACGCGTCAGAATTCTAGTCTGCTTAGCAGTCAGTTCAATAATATCTTGTGGTGTTTGGCGCCATTTCAAATCTGGATTACGTCTTAATGTGCCTAAGCCGCTACAAGGTGCATCAACCAAGACACGGTCAAATTTGCCATTCAAGCGCTTCAGCTTTGGGTCTTGTTCACTAGTGATCAGTTGGCTATGCAAGTTAGACAAACCCGAACGTTTCAGCCGAATACCCAGGTTCTGCAAACGCTTTTCAGACACATCGAATGCATAAATACGCCCTGTGTTGCGCATCAGCGCACCAATCGCCAGACTTTTACCACCAGCGCCCGCACAGAAATCTGCAATCATTTCACCACGGCGTGGCGCAACGAGTTGCGCCAGCAGTTGGCTGCCTTCGTCTTGCACTTCTATTTTGCCGTCGGTAAATAGCTTGTGGCGGCTGATGGTTACTTTTTCTGCCATACGCAGGCCATTTGGCGAATACGGCGTGAGGGCCACTTCTGTATTTTCTGAGGCAAACTTGGCGACGACGTCTTCACGTGTGGTTTTCACCAGATTAGCGCGCAGATCGAGTGGTGCTGGCAAATGCATACTTCGTGCAATCACCAATGCTTCTTCTGCGCCATACTGCTTGGCTAGAGTTTCCCATAACCATTCCGGCATATCAGCCTGCATGGCAGCATTGGCTGGGTCAGCGGTTTTAGCCTTGATCTCTTGTGCCCATTCCTTTTGTTGCTTGTTCAGGCTTTCATCCAAGTCACGCATGCTCATACCTTGCACGCGTAGCAGCCATGCGAGCAACAATTTACGCGGATCTTCACCATCTGACACAAATGCCAAGAATGATTTACGACGCAGTACGCCGTAGACGGACTCAGCCACAAAAGCGCGGTCTTTAGTGCCCAACTCACGATTCTGTTTAAAGAACCAGCCTAGCTTGGCATCTGCCGGGCCTGTGCCCGTGAGTACATCGGCCAGTGCCATGCTGGCAAGCCTTAATAAATTAGGGTTAATGACATTCGTTGGTTTAATTGTACTCATTGAGTTATATCAGTATTGATGCGAGTCACTATCTGCTCGATCACACTGCCATCCTTTTCTGTTTTACGTATTTTAATCGGAAGATACTCTTTATCTATTGCCAGCCACAGATCATCTTTTGCGTCTTCTTGGCCCGTGCGTGAAATATGCAAGGTGCGTATATCGCCCAGCTTGCTGGTGATGGTTTCTTCCCCCTCAAAACCATAGCTGTAATGGTTCAATTTTCTGCCATTGGTGATGTTTAATTCCATCTCTTGCAACGGCGGCACAAACATAAACTGGAACATGAAGCTCAGTATATCTTGTGTGCCTACTGGCAATGGCACCGTTGTTTCTTCTTTATTAGTTTGCTGTGTTAATAAGGCAGATTGCCAATCAAATTTGGCTTGGCGCGATTTGCGCGCAAACTGATAGCTAAACTCAGCAGGCTGCAAACCTTTATCAGTCACTAAGCCTTCACTCACTTGCACCAGGTTATCAGACAAAATCAGCGCAGCCAGGCCTTTTGCTTCGGTCTCACTTCTCAAGCTATAACTACCATCAGTACCCGATTTGTAATTGACCCGCGTAATACCAATCTTCATACCGCCAACGCCACGGAATACATCATATTCCATCTCTAAAAAACTGTTTTTGGGGATCCATGCTGAGCTCTCATTTAAAGGCTCTGGCTGGTTGGCAATCTCTTCTGGTGATGGTTGAGTGCTTGCGGCGCTAGATTCAGCCTGTTTCGTTGTTGAATCCACAGCATTTACTAGTGCTTGATCTGTCACTTTATTTTCAGGCGCCGCTTCTATTTGTGGAGCTGGCTTGGATACTTTACTGTCTTGGGTTTTAGGCTTTACCGCTGCTGATTTCACTGTAGGCATTTCTGCTACCTGCTGCGGCACCAATGCCACCTCAATGGTATCGTCATCAGTATCAGTTACTGGAAAATGCCAACTAGCGCCAGCAATCAGCACAAAATGTAATAAAACCGATAAAACCAGCGCAACTACATAACGCCATGAGCTAAATCTGCGCAGGCTATATCCGCGTAATTTGGCAAATACATTACTCAGCATGAATGCTGGTAAGGGTTTGCTCGATTGTTGCGCCAGTTTCATCTTTCAATACAAGTTTTATCGGCAAATTGTATTGCGCCACGCCTAGCCATAACTCCTTACCATCTTTCGCATCTTCGCTGGCATCTACTAAATGAAGGGCTTTGTACTTTTTGCCATCAATCTCGATAGTCACGTTACGTTCAGTCACCTTGTAATGATTGTTACCCAGCTTGCGACCACTGTTCACGGCAAGATAAAAATCATCCGCTTTGGGTGGGCTGAACATGAATTGATAGGGGAAGCTGGCTAAATCCTGCGCACCTTTATCAAGTGGAAAGCTGCTTGCCTCGCCTTTAATTTGCAGATTCAAAGTACTGGCAGACCAGTCAAAGTCAGAGATTAGAGCTTTTTTAGGGTTATCGCCCTGGCGTAACTCAAAATGAGCGGGCTTTAACCCTTGTGCTGTGACTTCACCTTCGCTAGTCATCACGCGCTTGCCCAGCAAGGCAAATACGCCGATACCCGCGGTCACGCTCTCAATTTTGTAACGGCCGTTTTCCTGTTTATAACTTTCCGTGACATTGGCGAATGGCTTGCCATCACGTGTCGCCATGTACTCTAAATTTATTTTAGTCGGCGGTGCGGCTTGAGCCACGCCAGCCAATGAAAAACTAGAAATAAGCGCCAATATAAGCAATTTAAAGCTGTTGTTTAACCACATGATGCTTGGCATTTTCATATGCTCCTTAATGCTTGAGAATACTTTAACGCACGACTATTGGAATTTAGAGACACGCGCAATTAAACAACAACCGTTGCATGCTCGCCTGCTTGACTGCGACGAATATGGCCGATAGTGAATACCTGCTCCCCTTCAGCACTTAGCAAAGCCTGCGCTTGTGCAGCGTGTTCGGCAGAAACGATCACAGCCATACCGATGCCGCAGTTAAATGTGCGATACATTTCGTCATCGGTCACATTGCCTTGTGCTTGCAACCAGCTAAACAGGGCAGGTAATTGCCAGCTAGTTTTCTTGATTTCAGCTGTCAATCCTTCTGGTAACACGCGTGGAATGTTTTCAGTAATGCCGCCGCCAGTGATATGCGCCATGCCTTTTACAGGTAGCGCAGCCAATAATTTCAGCAATGGTTTTACATAAATGCGCGTAGGTGCCATCACCACATCACGGAATGGTTTGCCATGAAAATCGCTATCCCAACTGATGCCCGATTGTTCTATCAATTTACGGATCAGCGAGTATCCATTGGAATGCGCACCGCTTGAAGCCAAACCCAACACCACATCGCCTTCACTGATTGTTGTGCCATTGATGATGGCTTCTTTATCTACAGCGCCAACCGCAAAACCTGCAAGGTCATATTCGCCTGCTGGGTACATGCCCGGCATCTCGGCGGTCTCACCGCCGACTAATGCACAACCAGCCTGTTCACAACCAGCCGCAATGCCTTTAATCACTTGGGCAGCAGTGCCGACTTCCAGTTTGCCGCATGCAAAGTAATCCAGAAAAAACAGCGGCTCAGCGCCTTGTACCAGAATATCGTTGACGCTCATGGCGACGAGATCAATACCCACGGTATCGTGCTTATCCAATTGAAAAGCCAGCTTGAGCTTGGTGCCAACACCATCGGTGCCTGATACCAGCACCGGATTTTTGAATTTTTTAGGCACTTCAAACAAAGAGCCAAAACCACCAATTCCACCCAAAACCTCTGGGCGCATGGTACGCTTCGCGTATGGCTTGATCTGTTCTACCAGTGCATCGCCTGCTTCCATATCGACACCAGCATCGCGGTAGCTCATTGAGGTTTTGGCTGGTGAGTTGTCAGAATTCAAGTGCGTTCTCGCTTTCCACTATAAAATAGTGCTATTAAAAATATCGTTACTAAAAATATCACTGCCGAATGATGGAATTTTAACCGAAATGACAGCCAAACGAGAAAACGTATTACCTGATTACCGCATTATTCTGCTAGTAGCACTCGCTTTATTCATTGCTTATCGACTTTTGCCGATTATCTCGCCATTTCTGATCGCCGCGATTTTTGCCTACATTTGCAATCCACTGGTGGATCGCATTAGTGGATTAAAACTCGGCAAGCTGACGATAGGCCGTACTGTTGCAACCATGCTCGTCATGCTGCTGCTACTCACTGGGCTTATTGGCGTCATACTCGTCATCGTACCCATGTTGCAAAAAGAGCTGTTTCTCGTCATCCAAAAGCTCCCCAATTACATCAATACCTTACGCACACAGCTTGACCCCTGGTTGTTCCAGCATTTTGGCATTGGCCTGGAAATTGACTCTGGCAAAGTGCAGGAGGTGTTCACCAAAAACTGGAAATCTGCCACCGATTACGCAAGCCGCGCCTTGGTCATTATCAGTACTCATGGCCTCGCCTTCATTGGCTGGATGGTGAATCTGATGCTGATTCCCGTTGTATTGTTCTACCTGTTACGTGACTGGCATCAACTCATTGAACGCATCGCGGTACTCTTGCCGCGCCGTCACCTAGCTAAAACGCTGGAAATCAGCATGGAGATTGATGCTGTACTGGCTGAATTTTTGCGTGGTCAGCTTTCTGTAATGATATTGATGGGTATCTTTTATGCCGCAGGCCTTGGTTTCGCTGGCTTGGAACTCGCCATTCCGATTGGCCTGATTGCTGGCCTGCTGGGTTTTGTGCCGTATCTTGGCCCTACCACGGGCATTCTGCTCGCCATGCTGGCAGCCATATTGCAATTCAACAATCTGGGTGACTTGGTGCCTGTAGCTGCTGTGTTTGCCGTTGGCCAAGCGATTGAGAGTATGTTGCTAACGCCTTGGCTGGTAGGCGATCGCATTGGTTTGCACCCCGTCGTAGTAATCTTTGCACTGCTGGCTGGTGGCGAATTATTTGGCTTTAGCGGCATATTGCTGGCCTTGCCTGTAGGTGCAGCAATCGCCGTGTTGGTGCGCCACGCGAAGAGGCACTATGTCGCCAGCAATGCCTATTTGAAAGACTAGGCTAGTTTTTCAAATCATTGTTCATCACTTAATCCAGAACTATTTTCATGAAGCAACTGCTACTCGATATTCAGCCGCCCGCATTACCAAGCTTAAATAACTTTGTCGTTGGTCGTAATGCAGAGGCTGTGCATAGCCTGAAGGCGGCTATCAACGGGGCTTCGCAACGCTTCATTTACCTGTGGGGGGCTGCTGGTAGTGGTAAAACGCATTTGCTCGCGAGCGCTACTGAATTAGCACGAAGCAATGGTTTGAATCTGGTATGTGCTGATGATGTTCATCAGCTTTCAGATGAAGCGCAAATCGCCTTATTTAACAGTTATAACCAGCTACGCGAATCAGGTGGCCTGTTAATCGCCAGCGGCATTGCTGCACCCACGCAAATGGGGCTGCGCGATGATCTGGCGACCCGTTTGGCTTGGGGGCTGACTTATCAATTGCACCCACTCACAGACGCAGAAAAAGCCGAAGCTTTGAGAACTCATGCAAAAGAACGCGGCATGCATCTACCTGATGAGGTCATCGATTATTGCCTACGCTACTTGCGCCGTGACTTGCCAAACTTGATGGCTACGCTCAATGCATTGGATGAATGGTCGCTCACCACAAAGAAACCCGTTACTGTGCCCATGCTTAAAAAATTACTACAGCTACCGCTCGAAATATAACTACATAACATGATTCGCCTCACCGAAATAAAACTCCCGCTCGAACACGCCAGTGACATTGCCCATACACCAGCGCAAATCAAGGCTGCCATCCTCAAAAAGCTGGGGATTGGCGAAGAAGAATTGATTCGCTTCGACGTTTTCAAGCGTGGTTTGGATGCACGCAAATCACACGCCATTTTGTTCGTTTACACCCTAGATATTGAGGTCAAAAACGAGGCCAAGCTCTTGGCCAAATTTAAAAAAGACCCCCACGTAAAACCTGCACCTGACATCGGCTACCACTTTGTGGCGCAAGCACCGCTCAACATACCCAAACGCCCTGTCGTCATTGGCTTTGGCCCTGCAGGTATTTTTGCCGCACTCATATTGGCACAATCTGGCTTTAAACCAATTGTGCTAGAACGCGGTAAGGAAGTGCGCGAACGCACCAAAGACACTTGGGGATTATGGCGCAAGAGCGTACTTAACCCAGAATCAAACGTGCAGTTTGGTGAAGGCGGCGCAGGCACATTCTCAGACGGCAAGCTCTATAGCCAGATCAAAGACCCCAAGCATTATGGCCGCAAGGTACTCAATGAATTTGTAAAAGCTGGTGCGCCAGAAGAAATCTTATATGTCAGCCATCCACATATCGGCACTTTCAGGCTGGTCGGCATGGTGGAACAGATGCGCAACACCATTACCGCGCTGGGCGGTGAGATTCGCTTCCAGAGCCGTGTTGACGATATTGAGATTGAAAATAACCAGGTACAAGGCGTTGTGCTGGCAAATGGCGAACGCTTGGAAACCAACCACCTCGTGCTTGCCGTTGGTCACAGCGCGCGCGATACGTTTGAGATGATTCACAAACGTGGCATCTATATCGAAGCCAAGCCATTCTCTATCGGCTTTCGCATCGAACATCCACAATCGCTGATAGACCGCGCCCGCTATGGCAATAATGCAGAGAATCCTATTTTGGGCGCAGCTGATTACAAACTGGTACACCACGCCCAAAATGGACGCAGTGTTTATAGTTTCTGTATGTGCCCTGGTGGCACAGTGGTCGCGGCGGCCTCTGAAGAAGGTCGCGTGGTGACTAACGGCATGAGCCAATATTCGCGCAACGAACGCAATGCCAATGCTGGAATTGTCGTCGGCATATCACCAGAACAAGATTACCCAGGCGACCCGCTTGCAGGTATGGCGCTGCAACGGCATTGGGAAGCACAAGCTTACAAACTGGGCGGCTGTAACTACCAAGCCCCCGGGCAACTCATAGGCGACTTCATTGCAGCAAAACCTTCAACTGAATTCGGCAGCGTACAACCCTCTTACACGCCAGGGGTTCATTTAACCGACCTGAGTACCGCATTGCCTGAATATGCCATTACTGCCATTCGCGAAGCGCTACCTGCTTTCGGCAAACAGATTAAAGGCTTTGACTTGCCCGATGGCGTGCTGACAGGCGTAGAAACGAGAACATCATCGCCTATCCGTATCAAGCGTAATGACGATAACTTGCAAAGCGTGAATACCCGAGGTTTGTATCCAACTGGCGAAGGTGCGGGGTACGCGGGAGGAATTCTCTCTGCCGCGGTCGATGGGATTAAAATCGCAGAGGCAGTAGCGCTTTCAATTAGTGGGAATTAACTTTTTAGCCCTGTGTGACTGCAATCTGCTGACTCGCGGACTGGCCAAGATTGTCATGCCAGATCACTGCAACAATATCGCCAATTTTCGCACCCGCCAGATGAAAAGTCAGATACGGGTTCTTGGAAACTCCTGTTCCCCATTGTGTTTCTAGTACTGGCTTACCGTTCAACGTAACTGTGACTAGCTGGATAAAATGAAGTGGGATAGTTTCACCCATATCGTTTTTACGACGCCCTGTTTCCATGGGGTGACTAATGAGCACCTTGACTTCGGTGATATCCCCCTTAAGCTGGGCGCGCATTTTGATGTCGTCAGCCATGTTAGCCACACCCATTCTCTAGGACTTCCACCCGTTTTTTTGCGGTGAAATATTGGCTACCAACCTTGATGATGGCCTGCACATCAGAGGTTTCAGCCATTTTGATGCGCGTGACTACATAAGGCAACGCGCCGTTTACAAAATTGAAGGTGGCAATTAGCGGCGTCGGATTATGTTCAACCACTATCGCGATGGATTCAGTGTTTGGAATGTAGCTGGTGATTTCAATCTGCACCACAGCGCCATTTTCAGCGCGGTCTGGCGCAATCACTTCAATGTCTTTGCTAGTAGGTATTTGTGGTGAAGCGCCCAAACCCTGAATGGCATTTTCAGCCTTGGTCGCCTCAAAAGCTGTTTTATTCCAAACCGCTGCGAAGGCCTGGATTGGCAACAACAGACTCGCTGCAATTAACCCTATTATCTGGATAAAATTTCTGCGTTGCATACGTTACCCCTCAATACCGTTAACTAAACCAGCCCGATTTTTTCGGCTCATCCAGCTTGAGTTTTAATTCTTTCAGTCTAGCTTCGACTATCGACTGCTGGTAAAAATCCCCATCATTTGCCTTCACTGCCAAATCCATCTGCTCAATTGCCTTGGGGATATTGTAGCGTCTCGCATAGGCTTCACCCTGCGCCTGATGCCGCAACATATCTTTGCCCTGCATGGTATAGGCACGCGACATCAGCTCGTAAAAATAAGGATCATCTGGATAGAACGGCTGTTTTTCCTTGATCAGTTTAAGTGCATTATCTGTTTGATTGATTGCCAGATAATGTTCGGCATAGCCGTAAATCAAGGCACGGTGCGTAGGGAACATGGCCAAAGCATCCGCATATTGCTTGGCCGCTTGTGCTGGCTGGTTTCGCGCCACAAGAATATTAGCGGCCAAGGTCTCAAACATGGGATGGCGCGGCATATTGGCACGCAGCCACGCAAGCTCTTTAGTTGCGCCATCGAGATCATTCTTTCGCATCAACGCAGTCGCCAGCCCATAATGCTGCGCCGCTTCATTGTTGTATTTTTTTTCGGCGATGCTGTTTTTAAATAACTCCACGGCTTGCCCAGGTGAATTGCGGTTCGCCAGTAGCTTGACGCGTACGTAATAAAAATCCGGGTTGTCCTGCACCATGCGAAAACTTGCTAGTTGATCCACCCGCCCCTGCACATCAGCAATACGTTCTGTACTTAATGGGTGGGTGCGCAAGAATGCAGGCGCGGTACCTTCTACGAAGCGTGTGCCCTTTTGCAGAATCTGGAAGAAATCCGTCATGCCATGCGGGTCAAACCCTGAGTCTGCCATGATCTGCAAACCCACGCGGTCAGCTTCGCGCTCATTTTCACGCGTGAAGTTAATCTGCTTTTGTACGGAATTGGCCGTAGCGGAGGTTAAAGCACCTGCGGAGAGTTGGGGGTTCGCCAATGCGAGCAATAAAGCACCTGCAATGCTGGCCATGTTGAGTATCGAATCAGTCTTTTGCTGGGCGAGCATACGCGCCATGTGGCGCTGCACCACGTGGCCGATCTCATGACCAAGCACGCCTGCCACTTGCGATTCATTCTCCGCCGCCAAAATCAGGCCAGTATGCACACCGATAACCGCGCCAGGCATGGCAAAGGCGTTAATCGAATTATCTTCCACCACAAAAAATTTGAAATTCTGGCTTCTATCAGGCCCGTTGCTCACCAGCTTATAGCCGAGGTCAGTCACGTAATCGTTGATCTCAGAATCTGATACCACATCGTCACTCGACATCACGCTACGCATGATCTGCTCGCCAATCTTTTCTTCTTGCAATGGCGATAATACGGTGGCCGATACATCGCCCAAATCTGGCAGGTCAGAAGAAACATCAGCAACGGCCAGCGGCAACAAGCAGCCAATCGGCGCTAAAAATAGCCAGAGCCCTAAAAACAGGCGATAGATGATGTGATGCAGTGCGTTCATCGTTGCTATGATAACAACCTCAAGATTCAAGTTCACCTAATCAATTAGTTGGACTGCTTAATTGGCATAGAAAGACAAAAGGAAAGCAACATGAGCACACTCACCCATTTTGACAGCAGCGGCCAAGCCCACATGGTGGACGTAGGCGAAAAATTGGAAACTCACCGCATTGCAGTCGCCACAGGGTTTATCAAAATGCAGCCTGAAACACTGCAACTGATACTTAAAGGTGATGCCAAAAAGGGCGATGTGCTCGGCATCGCCAGAATCGCCGCTATCCAAGGCTCAAAGCGCACCTCAGATTTAATCCCTCTCTGCCATCCCATCAGCCTCACCAAAGTCGGCGTTGAGTTCAACATAGACGAACCCAACAGCACCGTGAAATGCACCGTGACTGCCGAAACCGTTGGTCGTACCGGTGTGGAAATGGAAGCGCTCACCGCCACCAGCGTGGCTCTGCTCACGATTTACGATATGTGCAAGGCGGTAGATAGAGGCATGGTGATAGCGGAGATTAAGTTGCTGGAGAAACAGGGTGGGAAGTCTGGCACTTGGAATGCTGCGCTTTAATTAAGCTTCCTCGGCTTTATACTTTATCAAGCGCCTCAGAGATTAACGCTCTATTGTCTGGCCGTATCAATCTTGCTATTTCCTGACCATTTCTAAGAAAAACCAGTGTTGGCCATAATTTCACCTGATACAAGCGCCCCAGCCTGCGCCCTTTACCATCTTCAATTTTAATGTGTCGCACCTCTGGGCGTTCAGCTAAAGCAGATGCAATAAATGGCTGTGCTGCTTTGCAATATCCACACCAATCCGTACCGAATTCAAGCATGGTAGCTCCATCCAATGCCTCAATTTCGACTCTCGTAAGCTCAGTCATGGTTCATTTCTTACTAATTCGGGATTACCAAACCCAGCTAACACTAGCTTGTACAAGACCGCACCTATCAAAGCGCCAGCAAGTACATCTCCCAGAAAATGGTATTCGGTAGCAATCAGCCCCAAGCTCAGAATGACTCCGAACAAAATATAATAAAAACGATAGCGTGGGTAAAACTGCCATAAGGCTATTAAGAGTGGCGTAAATACCAGCATATGGCCGGACGGAAATCCTTGAAAGCTGCCAATGCCCGCAAACCAGTGAAAATCATAATGATGGTTTGGATATGCTAGCCACACGCGTGTATCTAACCGGCCAAATATCCATTTCAAAAGAATTTTCAATGCAAAAGATAAAGGAAGTAACGTACCCGTCAGCCTAAAAAACAGGATTCGCTTATCGTAGATATTTCGCCGTTTTAGGTAAAAGTAAGATACCCAGCTAAAAATGGAAAATACGAACACAATCAAAAATAAAGTATCTGGGATGCTAGAGGTTTTTAGATGTGGCGCATAAATCCCTAAGTTTTCGGCTATCCAGATAGCCAAGGGTATATCAAGCCATTGCACGCAAAGTACCAATAATATTGAAGCGAGCACTGTGTACAAGAGGATATTTTTCATATCAAGGCATTCACACTGATAGTGCAAAAGGTGCTGGGTCAATCCAAGGCTTCTCCCCACATACCAACGCCACTACCAACTTAGCGCTGGCAGGCGCCATGGTCAGTCCATAGCGGAAATGCCCTGTATTCAGATAGAGATTTTTAATCTGCGGATGCGCTGAAATCGTAGGTAAATTATCTGGGGTACCAGGCCGCAAGCCGCTCCAGTGCTTGATGATAGGCATGCCTTTAAGCGCTGGCATAATGGCTTCGGCCTTTGCAGTGATTTCATCGCGCACAGATTCAGTAGTCGTGGCATCAAAGCCAACATCTTCCAGCGTGCTGCCTGCTAGCAGATAGCCATCGCGGCGCGGCACCATATAAAAACCTTCGCGATAGACGATTTGTTTCAGGTTTTTCTCTGGCTTGTATAGCAATATCTGGCCGCGCATGGGTTTGATCTTGAGTTTTTCGGTAGTGTCTTTCAGCAGATCAAAACTCCATGCGCCCGAAGTGACAATAAACTGATCGGCTTTGAGTGTTTCACCGTTCAGTGTTTGCCATTCGTTAAGTTCTGACATGGCTCTGAGTGGCACTAACTCAGTATGCTCGAGCAGCGTGACGTTGTTTTGCTCCAACCATGCGCGCAATGCCAACATGAGATAAGGCGGCCGTATCTGCGCAACCGTCGGTAACCATAAAGCGTTGTCACCACTGAGTGATTGCACATCAAAAGCACTGGCCTTCACTGACTGAAATGGGAGTTGATTTTTGGCACACCAAGCCAATGCTTCTGGCAAATCAAAATTTGGCAGTAGCAGCATGCCTGAATGTTCCAGGTGGGAATCAACACCTGTTTCTTGGTGTAATCGCTGGCATATTTCAGTATAAGCAAGCGCACCAAACATGGTGAGTGCGTTCACTTGGTCTGAATACATCCATGGCAGCAATGGGAACAGAATACCTGCGCCCGCCCATGAGGATTCTCCAGAAGTCTGGCTGGCGATTTTGTTGCGCTCTACGATGGTGACTTTACAACCCCGTGCCACCAGCTCCATCGCGGTCATGCATCCAACAATACCGCCGCCTACGACCACCACATGCTGAGATGTCATGAGTAGTTAATCAGGCCGTGCTTGATTTCAAACCGCGGCTGCGGCTGAGCAAGGCTTTTTCGGCGCTGACCAGACTATCTTGCGAGCCCAGCAATACGACCACATCATCTTCTGCAAAAACAAAATCTGGCTCAGGCACAAAAGGCTTGAATGTCTGGCGGCGAATGAATTTGACCTCTACCGTGAATTTGGAGAAATCAATATCTTTCAGGCGTTTGCCAACACAATATGCAGAGGCAGGAATGGGCACGGAATACAACCGTGGCTGGCTGGCTTTTTCAGTGGCTTCCTGGTCAATATCAGACATACCGTGGAAAAAGCCCTGGAACATTTTGTAGCGCTCTTCGCGGAATTTACGAATACGTTTAACCACGCGATTAAGTGGGACATCGAGTAGCACCAGCGCGTGTGAAGCCAGCATCAGGCTGCCTTCCAGGAGCTCTGGCACGACTTCTGTGGCGCCCGCGGCCCGCAGTTCTTCCATGTTTGAATCATCCACCGTGCGCACAATCACAGGCAACCCAGGGTAGTTATCCTGCACCAGATGCAGAATCTTCATGGCAGAAGGCGCATCGTTATAACTGATAATCAAGGCCTTGGCACGTGCCGCGCCTGCGGCATCCAGCACCACGCGGCGGCCAGCATCGCCATAGATCACGTTCTCACCAGCAGCGCCTGCTTCACGTACACGGGCTGGGTCAACATCCAACGCGATAAACGGGATATTTTCTTCGCTTAAAAAACGGGCGAGATATTGCCCACTTCGGCCAAAGCCACAAATGATCACATGGTCGCTAAAGTCTTTGCCAGCCGCTTCAATATTATTGATCTGTTGCTCACGATTTTTAACATAGCTGCGTGAGAATTTTTCGCCGATACGCTCGTTGTATTTGATAATAAACGGCGCAATGACCATAGAGAGCAACGAGGCTGCCAGAATCACGTTAAATGCCTGACCGCCCAGTACATCGTTATCCGCACCAAGCGCCAGAATCACGAAACTGAATTCACCCGCTTGTGCCAGCGTAACGCCAGTACGTATCGCCACGCCTGCTTCAGCGCCAAAAAATCGGCTCAATACTGCGACCAGCAAAGCCTTGAAGATCACAAATGCAACCACCACCACAAACACCCAGCCTATGTTAGACATCAAAGCATGCAAATCGAGCAACATGCCAACAGTGATAAAAAACAGACCGAGCAGAATGTCGCGGAACGGCGCGATGTCAGATTCCACCTGGTAGCGATAGCGGGTTTCAGAGATCAACATGCCCGCGATAAATGCTCCTAATGCGTATGACAAGCCAGCCACTTTGGTGGCATAGGCCAGCATCAAGGTGACCATGAGCACATTCATCACGAACAACTCATGCGAGCGCTGGCGTGCGACTAGATTGAACCAGGGATTAATCAGGAATTTACCGACGGAAAACAGCAACACCAGCATCACGCTGGCTTTGAGCAGGGAAACACCGAGAATATTACCAAGGGTGCCAGTATGGTTGGCAAGTGCGGGAATCAGCACCAGTAGTGGCACAACGGCGAGATCCTGAAACAGCAATACGCCGATAGCAAGCCTGCCATGACGAGAATTAAGCTCCAGCCCTTCCACCAACATCTTGGAAACAATAGCGGTAGATGACATCGCCAATGCACCGCCAATCACAAAAGCCGCCGGCCAGCTCAAACCAATAAAATTACACACTAATGCTACGGCCAACAAGGTGATCGCGACCTGTGCACCACCTAAACCGAGCACAGTTTTGCGCATAGCATAAAGCTGGGGCAGGCTGAATTCCAGACCTATGCTAAACATGAGGAACACGATGCCGAATTCAGCGAGAGAACGATTAGCTTCAGTATCTGGTAATAAACCGAAGGTTTTAGGTCCTAAGGCAAAGCCCACCAGAAAGTAGGCAAGCATGGCCGGCAACTGGAATGCACGAAATAAAGCGACAGCCAATACAGAGCTGGTCAACAAAAAGAGGATGGCGGGAAGCGTATCGTGCATAAGCGTTTTAGGCAAAAATTATGCCGACTGATGTAAAAGTCGGAATTATTTGTCCAACAATCCTTTATTCATAAGACATTCCCTTTTATACTTGGCAGGTATGGAAACATCAGAATTACAAAAAATTGGCGCTGCGAAAGCGCCTGTCGAGCTGGCCAAAGAGGTATTGCTAATCGAGTCGCGCGAGGTTGAAGCCCTTGCCCACCGGCTTGATGAAAACTTCAATCGCGCAATCGCACTCATTTTACAATGCCGAGGCCGTGTTGTGGTGACAGGCATGGGGAAATCTGGCCACATCGGCAATAAAATCGCGGCCACCCTTGCAAGTACGGGCACGCCCTCTTTCTTTATGCACCCGGCCGAAGCCAGCCATGGCGACCTGGGCATGATTACCAAAGAAGACGTGGTCATCGCCATCTCCAACTCTGGCGAGGCGGATGAATTACTCACCATCGTGCCGCTCATCAAACGCATGGGTGCGCGCTTGATCAGCATTACTGGCAATACCAAATCCACACTATCAAGAGCGTCAGACGTTTATCTGGATGCGCATGTTTCACAAGAAGCTTGTCCACTAGGTTTGTCTCCCACCGCAAGCACCACAGCGGCTTTGGCCTTGGGTGATGCACTGGCAGTAGTGCTGCTGGATCAACGCGGTTTTTCATCAGACGACTATGCCCGCTCACACCCTGGTGGTGCGCTTGGCAGGCGTTTGCTGGTGCTGGTGAGGAACGTGATGCGCAGCGGAGATGCTGTGCCTAGCGTCTCAATTCAGGCATCGGTAAAAGATGTGCTGCTGGAAATGTCGCAAAAAGGCTTAGGCATGACGGCCATCGTGGATGCCGAATACAAACCTTTGGGCGTATTCACCGATGGCGATTTACGCCGCGCGTTTGAAAGCGGTGTGAATATCACGGAATGTACGGTCAATGACGTCATGCGCATGAAACCGCTGACCATCTTGCCTGATCAATTGGCCGTGGATGCGGTTGAAGTCATGGAAAAAAAGAAAGTCACCGCTTTACTGGTGGTCAATGCCGAAGGAATACTGGTCGGCGCACTTAATATGCACGATCTCTTAATCGCAAAGGTAGTGTAGATAATGAATGTAGAAGAGCGTGCTAAACGCATCAAACTAATTGTGTTTGATATTGACGGTGTCATGACCAATGGTGGACTGATGCTAGGCGATGATGGCCTTGAATCCAAAGTGTTTCATTCGCAGGATGGTCTTGGCCTCAAACTATTGAAAAATACTGGCATACAGATGGGCATCGTCACAGGTCGTAACTCCCAAGTAGTCATCAAGCGTGCCGCCAATATTGGCATCAAGCCTGAATATATCTATCAAGGCGTAGAAGATAAGTTGGAAGCGTTTGACGACCTCATCAAAAAACTGAATCTGAGTTACGAAACATCGGCTTTTATGGGCGATGATGTAATTGATCTGCCGCCGATGCGCCGTGCCGGATTGGGTGTTACCGTACCACATGCCATGCCGTTAGTGAAAGAACATGCACATTACACCACCACCCGAGAAGCGGGTTTTGGCGCAGTGAGGGAATTATGTGAGCTGATCATGAAAGCGCAAGGTACGTTTGATGGCCAGATGGCAAAATTTCTAAAATGAAAACCATAGAGTAATGATCGTTATAAAGTTGTTTGCTTGAGATGTTTGGCCGCGCCACGATTCTGTTTCCATTAGCCGTGCTGGGTTTACTTGCGCTCGTCACCTTCTGGATAGACCGCACAGTGCAGCCACCAGTAATCAAGCCAGATGGCAGCAAACGGCATGACCCTGACTATGTGCTGAATAATTTCAACACGGTAAAAACAGGTATTAATGGCAGCGTACAGTACATATTGGCAGCCACGGAAATGACGCATTTTCCTGATGATGACAGCACTAAATTAGAGCGGCCACATTTAACGCAATATTCGAGCGATAAGCCTTATACGCAAATTGAAAGCCAACGCGGTACAGTTTCAAGCAATGGTGAGATAATCGAATTTATGGATAACGTAAAAGTCTTGAGGCAAGGCTACCAAGAGCGCGGCGATATGACCGTGACAACAGAATATTTGAAAGTGTTTCCTAAAACTGAGATTGCAACCAGCGATAAGCCTGTGGTGATCAAGCAATCGCCAAGCACCGAATTGCGCGGCACTGGGATGATATACAACAAAAAAGAAAAAACGCTCAAGCTACTTAAGAATGTACATGTACATTATTTAAGGCCAGGGCTTGCGGATAAAGCGACTGCAGATAAAACTGGGATAGAAGCCAATCAAAATAACAAAGTAGCGGTCACAAAAAAAACAGTCGCCAAACCTCCAGTTAAACAAGCTGGTACTAAATCCAGCACTAACAAAGCTAAAAGCAGCAATAATAGTAACGCACAGAATAATCAGGCAGCACCTGCTCAAAACAAGCCCCGCATTCGGAGACAATATGAACAAGCCACACCTTAGCCTGTCGCCCACCCTGTTAGTGGCATCCTTATTTTTATTGGCGTCATTCGCCAGCTTTGCCGAAAAAGCTGATCGGCAAAAACCGATTGATATTGAGGCAGATACAGTCACCGTAAACGATGCAAAAAAAACCAGCACCTACACAGGCAATGTGATTTTGACCCAAGGCACACTGGAGATTCGTGGCGATAAGCTGATTGTGCGTGAAGATAAAGATGGCTTTCAGCACAGCACATCCACTGGCATGCCGAGCACTTTCAAGCAAAAAATGGAAGGCAAGGACGAATATATGCAAGGTAACGGTCAACGCATTGAATACGATGGCCGTATGGATAAAGTACAGCTCTATACGCAAGCATCAGTTAAGCGCGGCGATGACGTGATTCATGGCGATTACATCATGTATGACGCCAATGCAGAATATGCAGAAGTATTAGGTGGTGGCTCACAAGTCGCCACTCCCTCTGTGCCTAATGGTCGTGTGCGTGCGGTGATACAGCCTAAAAAACCAGTGGCTGAATAAAACAACAAATAATAGTAACGAAATTTAAATCGAGAAGTTTTGAGACCAGAAGTTTTAAGAAAGTTTTAGCAAATACATGAGTGAATTGGTAGTAGAAGGTCTGCGCAAAAAATATAAATCCCGCACGGTGGTGCAGGACATTTCACTACATGTGAACAGTGGTGAAGTCGTCGGGCTGCTTGGCCCCAACGGTGCTGGCAAAACCACCAGCTTTTATATGATGGTGGGGCTGGTTTCGCTAGATGACGGCCGTATTTTGCTGGATGGCAAAGACTTAAGCCGCTTGCCGATTCATCAGCGCGCCAGACTCGGCCTTTCATATCTGCCGCAAGAGCCATCAATATTCCGCAAGATGACAGTCGCTGAAAATATCATGGCGATATTAGAGCTGCAAAAAATGAGTCCTCAAGTCATGGCTGAGCGGCTGGAAGAGTTGCTGCTTGAGCTGCATATCGTGCATATCCGCAACAATATGGCGGTGAGTTTGTCTGGTGGTGAGCGCCGCCGTGTTGAAATCGCGCGCTGCTTGGCAACCAATCCCAGCTTCATCTTGCTCGATGAGCCGTTCGCAGGCATAGACCCGATTGCTGTACTGGATATTCAAAAGATCATCCGCTTTTTGAGCGCACGCAATATTGGTGTACTGATTACTGACCATAACGTACGCGAAACCCTCGGCATCTGCGATAGAGCGTATATTGTGAATGACGGGCGCGTATTTGCGGCTGGCAAACCCAGTGAAATTATTCATAACGATAGCGTCAGAGAAGTGTATCTCGGTAAGGATTTCCGCCTGTAATCAGCACAAGCGGCGTATTAATTATGAAACAAAGCCTACAACTTAAATTTTCACAACATTTGGCGCTCACACCGCAGCTGCAGCAGTCTATTCGTTTGCTTCAGCTATCAACTCAAGAGTTGAATCAAGAGCTGGAAACCCTGCTGCAAGAAAACCCCCTGCTTGAACGCACCACCAATACTGACCAGCCTGTTGATCTGGAAGCAGAAGCTTTTGTACCCAACAACACGGTACAGGAAACTTCAATTCCAGCCACTGATGAACCTGCTAGACAGGAAGAATATGGCGACGATTATTTTGAGTTTTCGAGCGGCAATCGCTGGGAAGATAATAGCGCCGGTAATGACGATGAAAACGATTTCAGCTTTCAAGAGTCTGTATCGCTCACCTTGCGTGAACACCTGATTAGCCAGCTTAAGTTGATGCAATTCTCAGAACGTGACCAAACCCTCGCGATGTTGCTGGTCGATACTATCAACGATGATGGCTATCTTGAACAGCCGCTAGAAGAACTGCTGGAATTACTGCCTGAAGAGCTTGAAATCGATCTGCTGGAGCTACAAACAGCGCTCAAACATATCCAGCATTTAGACCCCCCTGGCGTAGGCGCACGTAACCTTGCTGAGTGCTTGGCATTACAACTACAAGCAATGCCTGAAGATACTCCGTACTTGGGCTTGGCAATCAATGTAGCACTACAACACTTACCTATACTGGCCAGCAGAGACTACGCCAAGCTGCGCAAAATTCTGCAATGCGACGACGATGTATTACGCGCAGTTCAGCTCATGGTGACCCAGCTCAATCCCCGCCCTGGTAGCGATTTTACAAAAATCGGCTCCGACCACTATATTCAGCATGAAATCTTGGTCAAAAAAGTCAAAGGCTTGTGGATCGCCACGCTGAATGATGAAGTGGTGCCCAGACTGCGTATCAATCAGCTGTATGCAGGTATTTTAAAACGCAATCGTGATAGTTCAAGCCAGTACCTGATGAGCCAGATGCAAGAAGCGAAATGGATGATCAAGAACATCCAGCAGCGCTTCTCAACCATTTTGCGCGTCTCACAAGCTATTGTTGATCGGCAACGTAACTTCTTTGAACACGGTGAGGTCGCTATGCGCCCGCTGGTTTTGCGCGAGATAGCAGATGAACTGGGCTTGCATGAATCCACAGTTTCACGCGTCACCACACGCAAATACATGCTCACACCACGTGGTGTATATGAGCTTAAATACTTTTTTGGTAGTCACGTATCTACCGAATCTGGCGGCGCTTGCTCTGCCACTGCGATTCGTGCATTGATCAAGCAAATGGTGAGCGAAGAAAATGCGAAAAAGCCCTTATCAGACAACCAGATTACTGATATTTTGAGTAAGCAAGGAATTATGGTGGCACGACGCACCATTGCGAAATACCGCGAGTCTCTCTCGATACCCGCGGCTAACCAGCGCAAATCCATCTAGGATTTGTGATCTTACTAATGAAGGAGTCAATCATGAACCTGCATCTTACTGGCCATCATCTGGAAATCACCCCTGCACTAAGGGACTACGTCCAGAGCAAACTCGCGCGTATCAGCAACCATTTCGACCATGTCATAGACGTGAAAGTCACGTTTAGCGTAGTTAAACTGGCGCAAAAAGTAGAAGCCACATTGCACGTACCAGGGAATGATTTGCACGCCGAAAGCAGTGACGAGAATATGTATCACGCCATTGATACGCTCAGTGACAAGCTGGATCGCCAAGTGTTGAAACACAAAGAGAAACAAGGCGATCACCACAAAACCAATGGCGCGCTGAAACATCAGGCGACTGAATAAAGTTTATTGATTCTGTAACTTTTGCACACCATAAAACTGCAAGGCGCAAGCAGCATGCAAAACAAGACATCATTACCAGATCAACAGGTTTTGTTTGTGCTTGCTGCCGAGCAGTATCTTCTATTTATATTCCATGATGGATTCGATCATGGCTGAAATCAGTGTAAATCAACTTTATAACGATACCCGTCGCAACCTCAAACTGACTTGGGTATCAGGGCTCGATGGGGGCAATAACCTGCTTACCAGCGAAACTGTCACCAAACCCTCACTGGCCTTAATAGGCCACCTGAATTTTGTACACCCCAATCGTGTGCAAGTGCTGGGCTGTGCTGAAATGGATTACTTGCGCAGCCTTAAATCCAAAGAATTACACCAAGCAATTCAAAATTTATTTTCAACAGATTTAGCTGCAGTCGTCGTTGCCAATGGCGAGAAACCACCTAAAGAACTCAACGAAGCATCAGATCAATTTCAAACACCGCTATTTACTTCACCGCTACAAAGCCCTGGTTTGATGGATGTTTTAAGCCACTATCTGGCACAAGCTGTCGCTGAATCTACCAGTGCACATGGCGTATTTATTGAGGTTCAAGGCTTTGGCATATTGATTAAAGGCAGCCCAGCCATTGGTAAGAGCGAGCTGGCGCTTGAGCTTATTTCACGCGGGCATCGACTGGTGGCAGATGACATCGTTGATTTTTTCCGTATTGCCCCTGACCGCCTAGAAGGTCGCTGCCCTCCACTGTTACAGGATTTTCTTGAAGTGCGCGGACTTGGCATCCTCAATATTCGCGCCCTGTTTGGCGATAACGCTGTCAAGCCGACTAAACCGCTAGACTTGATTATCCAGCTTGAGATGGCTGATCTGGTGATGCCGGAGAAACTGGATCGCCTGAAAGTAAAATCGCATCACGAAAAAATACTGGGCGTGAAAATACCCAAAGTCATGATCCCCGTCGCCGCAGGCCGTAACATTGCGGTACTGGTAGAAGTCGCAGTGCGTAACCACATGCTATTACTACGTGGCATCAACGGTACCAAGCAATTTATGCAGCGACAGCATCGCGAGATCAATCGCAGCCTGCGCAAAGCACAGGCTACTGAATAAACCATGCAACTTATTATCGTCACAGGGCTCTCTGGTTCAGGCAAAAGTATTGTACTAAAAGCCCTTGAAGACAGTGGCTACTACTGTGTTGATAACTTGCCTGCAACTCTACTGCCCGAGATTTCCCAGCATCTGGGCATCGCCCATCATGACCGCGTGGCCATCAGCATTGATACTCGCACCGCAGCGCTGGAAACGCTACCAGAAAATATCCAGGCACTCAAAGCCCAAGGGATTGATGTTCAATTGCTGTTTCTGGATTCAAATAACGAAACCCTGGTTAAACGCTTTAGCGAAACCCGCCGCCGCCATCCACTGAGCAACGAAGAAAAAACGCTGGCTGAAAGTATTGCCCACGAGCGCGAATTATTAAGCCAACTAGCTGAGCTGGGTCATAGGATGGACACCAGCAATCTCAGCACCAATACCCTGCGAAGCTGGGTAAAAGATTTTGTTTCCATGGAAGAGAGTGGACTGACTTTAATGTTTGCGTCGTTTGGCTTTAAACATGGCATTCCACTAGATGCTGATTTTGTATTCGATGTGCGCTGCCTACCTAATCCGCATTACGACCCTTTACTGCGTCCACTCACTGGTAAAGATGAACCCGTAGCCAAGTTTCTTGCTGAACAAGAAACTGTGAACGCCATGTATGCCGACATTCAAGGCTACATAGAGCGCTGGCTACCATGCTTTGTGCGTGATAACCGTAGCTATCTGACTGTAGCAATTGGTTGCACGGGCGGGCAACATCGCTCTGTGTATTTTGTAGAGCTGTTGGGAAAATATTTTAAAAATAGTTATAAAGTACAGATTCGGCATCGAGAACTTTAAGCATTATTTACTTTAATAGCAGTATGCAAGACTACACTCAGGAATCATCATGATTGGTATTTTGATTATCTCCCACGGCAATCTGGCTGAAAGCCTGATTCACTGTGCTACCCATGTGATGGGTAAGAAACCCGAGCTACTGGGGCAAGTAGGCATAGGCATGCACGATGATCCAGCGACTGTGTTGCCTAATGCCCTGCGACTGGTTAAGGATTTGGATCAGGGAGACGGTGTGCTGATTCTGTCGGATATCTACGGCGCAACGCCCTGTAATATTGTGGGGAAATTACTGGTACCAGGGCGGGTAGAAGGTGTTGCGGGAGTGAATTTGCCGATGCTAGTGCGCACATTGACCTACCGTAATGGCGACCTCGGCAAGCTGGTCGAAAAAGCATTGAGTGGCGGGCGTGAAGGTGTCTTTCATTTTACTGAGGAAGCATGTAAGCAATCATGATCAAGCAAGAAATAGAAATCATCAATAAATTAGGCTTGCACGCACGTGCTTCGACCAAGCTTACCCAGACAGCGAGCCAGTTCGATAGCTGTGAAATCTGGATAGAGCGCAACAACAGGCGCGTGAATGCAAAAAGCATCATGGGTGTGATGATGTTGGCTGCAAGCAAGGGCAGCAAGGTTCTGCTTGAAACGGATGGCAAAGAAGAACAGCCAGCGATGGATGCTTTAGTAGCGCTCATCAATAACCGATTCGGTGAGCCAGAGTAATACTAATTATTAACTTGAATAATCAACAATCTATGAAACCAGCCTTTAAAGTCAGTTTTACCATGCATGGTGTCGGCGTATCGCGCGGCATCGCTATTGGTCAGGCGCATCTGGTTTCAAATGCATTGATTGAAGTAGTGCAGTATGAAGTACCAAACAATCTGATCGCAGACGAAATAAAACGCTTGGAAAAAGCATTTAAAGTCGTCAAACACGATCTTGAAACCATTCGTAAAGAACTGCCTTCCAGCGGCCCAGCTGAGCTTAGTGCATTTGTCAGCACCCATTTGATGATCATGGCCGACCATAGCTTGGCCGAAACGCCAAAAGAGATCATCAAGCGCGAACAATGCAATGCGGAGTGGGCGCTCAAACAGCAGATGGAAGAGATTGTTGCCCAGTTCGACAAAATCGAAGACGAATACCTGCGCGAGCGCAAACAAGACGTCGTGCAAGTGGTGGAACGCATCATCAAGGTCTTGCTTGGCCACCCCAGCCAAGTGCCAATCAAGGCGCAGGAAAGTGCGATTATTCTGGTGGCACATGATCTTTCCCCCGCCGATGCCATCCAGTTCAAGCAGCATCAGTTTGCAGCGTTCATTACCGATGTAGGTGGGGCTACTTCGCATACAGCGATTCTTGCCCGTAGCATGAATATCCCCTCTATCGTTGCACTGCAAAAATCACGTGAATTAATTCGTGATGGCGAGTTGATTATTGTTGATGGCAACCAAGGCGTTGTCATCGTCAGCCCCAGCAGCGAAACACTGGAAGAGTACAAGCTACGCCAAGAACAATGGGAGCTTGAAGAGCAAAAACTCAAGCGCATTAAGCTCAACAAAGCAGTCACCATGGACGGCACTGCGATTGAACTGCATGCCAATATTGAAGTGCCAGAAGATGTAGTACAAGTAAAAGCCGCAGGCGCCACAGGTATAGGCCTTTATCGTACTGAGTTTCTATTCATGAACCGCCGCGAAATGCCCGATGAAGAAGAACAATTCATCGCCTATCGCAAAGTGGCCAAGGACATGAAAGGCCTGCCTGTCACTATTCGCACCTTGGATTTAGGTGCAGATAAGGAAATGAATAGCGATGTGGTGCGCACCTGTACTAATCCAGCATTGGGTTTACGCGCTATTCGTCTGTGTCTGTCTGAGCCGCAAATCTTCATGGCGCAATTACGGGCTATTTTGCGGGCCTCACATTTCGGCAAAATCAAGATACTGATACCCATGCTGTCATCGCTCAACGAATTGCGGCAAAGCTTGCAGATACTGGAGCGTGCCAAACAAAGTTTGCGCGCAGAGAAATTACCTTTTGATGAAGACATTGAAGTGGGTGGCATGATAGAAGTGCCTGCAGCTGCTTTATGTGCCGAAGCTTTTGCGCGTGAACTGGATTTTCTCTCCATCGGCACCAATGACCTGATTCAATATTCACTGGCAATTGATCGTACCGATGATATGGTTTCACATCTGTATAACCCCGTGCACCCTGCCATTATGATGCTCATAGAAATGACCATACGCGCAGGCAATAAGCTGGGGAAACCAGTTTCGGTTTGTGGCGAAATGGCTGGCGATGAAAAACTCACACGCCTGCTATTAGGCTTTGGCTTGCGCCAGTTTTCCATGCACCCATCTAACATACTGAGCGTTAAACGCCAGGTGCTCAAAAGCAACTTACCCGACATCACCAACACTGCACGCAAAATACTCAATAATCAGGACGTTGATAAAATTGAACCATTGCTGCAAAAACTCAATCTTCAATAAGGAGATACAAAAATGACTGATATAGAACAATCTGTTGCAAGCCCTACGCCAGATGAAAAGAACTTGGCAGTGCTTGCTAACATTGGCGGTGCATTATTTAGTTTTGTGCCCAGCCTCATCATCTGGCTATTGAAAAAAGACGATAGCGCCTACATATCAGTAGCATCCCGTGAGGCGCTAAATTTTCAGATTACCTTGCTAATCGCTTATGCCATTAGCTGGGTACTGATGTTTATTCTGATCGGTTTTCTGGTCGCAGGCATACTCTGGATTGCCAATATTGTGCTCTGCATTTTAGCCGCAGTCGCTGCAAGCAAAGGCGAACAATATCAATATCCGTTTACGCTTAGACTCATTAACTAAGTGCCATTTGCAATGCAACGTATTAAATTTAAGGATTTTAAGTGAGTGAAAACCAGTTGTTAGATAATCCTTTACTCGATTTTTCAGGGTTACCCAAGTTTGACCAAGTCAAAGCAGCACATGTAACCCCTGCAGTCGATTATTTACTGTCGCAGGGTCGTGAATTACTGGAGACATTAAGCGCTTCAACCATCGCCCCAACCTGGCAAAACTTTGCGTATCCGCTTGAAGACTTTGAAGAAAAACTTTCACGCGCATGGTCACAGGTATCGCACATGAATTCAGTGGTGAATAGTCCAGAACTGCGCGAAGCCTATAACGACAACTTGTCTAAACTCACTGCGTTTTATGCTGATTTATCGCAAGATGAACGCCTATACAAAAAATTCCGCGACCTGAAAGCCAGTGCTGAATACACCGCCCTCAATACTGCCCAGAAGAAAATCATCGAGAATGAGTTACGTGACTTTCGTCTTGGTGGTGCTGAATTGCCAGAGGCTGAAAAAGTACGCTTCAAGGTTATTCAAGAAGAGCTCTCAAGCTTATCCGCCAAATTTGAAGAGAATTTGCTCGATACGACCAATGATTTTTCATTGATTCTGAAAGACGCTTCCAATTTGCAGGGTATTCCTGCCGATGTATTACAAGCCGCAGCTGAAGCGGCGAAAGAAGAAGGTAAGAGCGGCTACAAATTCACATTGCACTTTCCCTCTTACATGCCTGTTTTGCAGTATGCAGACAACCGTGATCTACGTGCGACACTGTATCGCGCTTATGCCACGAGAGCCTCTGAATTTGGCAAGCCAGAGTGGGACAATACTGGCTTGATTAAAGACATACTTAAATTGAAACAAGAGTCTGCAAGACTACTTGGCTTTAATAATTATGCTGAAGTGTCGCTCTCTACCAAGATGGCAGGCAAACCTGCTGAAGTCACCGATTTCCTGGATACTTTGGGCAAACGCGCCAAGCCGTTTGCCGTGCGCGATATGCAAGAGCTGAAAGATTACGCTGCCAGCAAACTTGGTTTGCCAGCGCTAGAAGCTTGGGATATTGCCTATGCATCCGAAAAACTACGTGAAGAAAAATACGCGTTTTCAGACCAGGAAGTGAAACAGTACTTCCCTGAATCCCAAGTTTTGCATGGCTTGTTTAAAGTGACTGAGACCATTTTTGGCGTGCATGTTAAGAAATCGCAAGCACCAGTTTGGCACGCGGATGCCACCTTTTATGAAATCACCGACCACCAGGGCAAACTGGTTGGCCAGTTCTATCTGGATTTATATGCCCGCAACAACAAGCGTGGCGGTGCCTGGATGGATGAAGCGATTACGCGACGCAAAAAAGTTGATGGCGTTGAAACTCCAGTGGCATTTCTCACCTGCAACTTTTCGCCACCTGTCGGCGGCAAACCAGCATTGTTTACTCATGATGAAGTCAACACCATGTTCCACGAGTTCGGTCATGGATTACATCATTTGCTGACCAAAGTGGATGACTATGGCGTGTCTGGCATCAAAGGCGTGGAATGGGATGCAGTGGAATTGCCTAGCCAATTCATGGAGAACTTCTGCTGGGAATGGGAAGTACTGCGCCACATGACAAAACACGTTGAAACTGGCGCGCAATTACCACGCGAATTATTCGATAAAATGGTCGCAGCAAAGAATTTCCAAGCAGGCATGCAAACCATGCGTCAAATCGAATTCTCGTTGTTTGATATTCGCTTGCATGGCGATTTTGACCCAAACGGTTCAGAAACTGCCTTGGACCTTATCGAGCAAGTTCGTGACGAAGTTGCTGTGGTGCGCCCACCAAAGTGGAATCGCTTTCCCAATAATTTTTCGCACATCTTTGCAGGTGGCTATGCTGCTGGGTATTACAGCTATAAATGGGCCGAAGTATTATCTGCCGATGCTTACAGCTTGTTTGAAGAGAATGGCGTGTTATCACAAGAAACAGGACAACGATTCTGGTCAGAGATTCTGGCGCAAGGTGGATCACGCCCAGCGTTGGATTCATTCATTGCATTCCGTGGGCGTGAACCTTCAATTGATGCTCTATTGCGTCACAATGGCATGATCAACTAAACAGGTGATCCAATGAACTTGAGCTTACATTCATCAGCGCTTACTTTAAGTCTTTGCATGGCAGTACTTGCTGCGAGTGTTTCAGGCATATGTCAGGCACAAGTCTATAAATGGAAAGACGCGCAAGGCAATATGCATTACAGCGATACACCGCCAATGGATGTAAAGAATGTTGAAACGAAAAATGTGAAAGCCAATGTTGTGGATACTGACGCACAGCCTTTTGCCACTAAACTCGCAGCTGAGAAAAATCCTGTGAGTCTGTATAGTTTTACTGGATGTGGTGACCCATGCACAAAGGCACAAGCCTATCTTGATAAACGCGGCATTCCCTATGCCCTAAAAAATACCGACGAAGATAAAACAGCTTTGCAGAAGCTAACAGGTTCACTTCAAGTACCTGTCTTGGTCATAGGCAGTAAAATCCCAAAACGTGGTTTTCTTGAAGAAAGCTGGGCTAGTTTGCTGGATGAAGCTGGTTATCCCAAAGATAATCCACTGGCAACCATAAAAAAACCAGCCGCTAAGCCAGTGCCTGCAGAATCTGCGCCCAATTAGTCTATCTACATGTTAATTGCTACCTGGAACGTCAATTCACTCAACGTGCGACTTCCGCATGTACTCGATTGGCTAAATGAACATTCGGTAGATGTACTCTGCTTGCAAGAAACCAAACAAGAAGACAGCAAATTCCCCTTTCAAGCATTAGCTGATGCTGGCTATCACGCCATTCATGCAGGCCAAAAAACCTATAATGGTGTAGCAATCATCAGCAAACATCCTATTCAAGAAGTCAGCACCGCCATATCAGGCTTCGCTGACGAGCAAAAGCGAGTCATCGCCGCCACTATCAATGGTGTACGTATCATCTGTGCCTACATCCCCAACGGACAAAGTCTGGAATCCGACAAGTACCAGTACAAACTTGGCTGGCTGAAAGCATTCACCGAGTATCTGCGTACTGAACTGGCATTGCACCCAAAACTTGCTCTGCTAGGCGATTACAATATCGCCCCTGAAGACCGTGACGTGCACGACCCCAAAGCTTGGGAAGGCCAGGTCTTAGTCAGCGCGCCAGAGCGTCAGGCTTTTCAGGATTTCTTGGGTTTAGGGCTGACTGACAGTTTCAGGTTGTTCGAACAAGCTGAGGGCAGTTTTAGCTGGTGGGATTACCGTATGGCGGGTTTCAGGCGCAATTTAGGCATGCGCATAGACCACATTCTAGTGAGCAGTGCATTGGTGGCTGACTGCAAAGCAAGCTGGATTGATAAAGCACCGCGCAAGCTGGAGCGGCCATCCGACCATACACCTGTTGTTTTGGAGCTTGGAATCTAAAACAACTTAAGCTTTAATCTTAATACCTAGTTGCTTCAGTTTACGATAGAGATGGGTACGTTCGAGCGCTACGTTATCGGCCACTCGGCTCATGTTTCTGCCTACTTTAGAGATATGGTGCTCAAAATAAAGGCGCTCGAATGCATCGCGTGCTTCACGCAATGGCAAATCAAGGTTGATGGTGAGATTATTGGCTAATTGTTTTGCATCCACAAACTCTGCCGATAACTGAGCATCAGCAAACTGTTCAAGCACACGACTCACATCTTCCAGCGTTATTTTTTCTCCCAAGCTGGTTTGCATGAGATTGCGAATCACGCTATCTAGCTGTACCAGATTGCCTGGCCATGCTGCGTTTCTCAATGCATTCAGGCTGGCCACATCAAACTCGCGATAAGGTGCCTCGTTGCTTTCAGCCAGTTGCAACGCCAACGTGCGCGCAAGATCAGGGATATCTTCCCTGTGGTCTTCAAGCCGAGGTACGCCAAGCGTAGTGGTTGATAACACTTGCAGCAACTGACCATCAAACACCCCTTCTGCTGCCATCTGCGGCAAGGCTTGTGCTGTACCGCAAACAATACGTACGCCGAATTTTTCAGCTTTGCTAATGAGTAGCAACAAACCCTTTTGTTCGGTTTTGTTCAATAGCGCGACTTCAGGCAGGAAAATAAGGCCGTCTTGATATTGCTCCAGCAAATCGATAGGTGCCTCTGCCAATTTTTCATGGTCAGTCAATACCAGCCATGGTGTTGTGGGCTGATGTAAGAATCTGGCACAAAGTTCTGCGCCACTGTCCTTCTCACCGATAAGTAACAAGGGCAATTTAGTTTGAGCCACTTGGCTTAAGCGCTGCTTAAGCTCAGTGATCACGGTATCTTTACCAAGATTCAACAAGCTCATTTCAGATTTTGGCAGCTGTTCGCCATGCTTTAGCGCTGCGTTTACGGTTTTTAACAGCTTTTGTAACGCAATCGGTTTTTCAAGGAAATCAAAAGCACCTATGCGAGTGGCTTCCACAGCTGTATCAATCGTGCCATGGCCAGACATCATGACCACAGGCATGGTGAGTAACCCACCCGTACCCCATTCTTTCAGTAGGCTGATGCCATCGCAGTCGGGCATCCAGATATCGAGCAGCACTAGGTCAGGGCGGGCGTGTTGTCGCCATTCGCGCGCTTCAGCGGCGTTTTCGGCGAGTTTTACCTGATAGCCCTCGTCTTGCAGAATATCGTGCAATAACTCACGGATACCAATTTCATCATCTACCACTAGTACTTGTCTTGCTGTCATTACAGATACTCCATATTACCTATGTTGCTAATTACTTATGTTACTGGCGATTTTACCTGCTTAAGTGCTTTAGGCGGGCTAAAGGATGGTAAAGCCACCATCACAACTGCGCCACCAGCAGGCTGATTTTCGATTTTAATACTGCCCTTGTGTTCTTCTATGATCTTTTTCACGATCGCCAATCCCAAACCAGTGCCATGACGTTTAGTCGTCATATAGGGCTCAAAAACGCGGGAGATAATATCAATGGGGAAACCTTCTCCATTATCTTGAACATTCAAGATCAAGTCTTTGTCCTTAATCAAGGTGCTGATAATGATTTGCGCATCTTCACGCCCAGTAAGTGCATCTTGCGCGTTTTGCAGCAAGTTATGCAAGACCTGCCGTAACATAGTGGCATCACCCAGCACCTTTGCAGCGCCTCGCTTAAGTTGCAACTTAAGCTTGATAGACTCTGGCTCATACAGCGCAATCACATCATGAATCAGTGCATTTATATCAACTTCGGTCAGGTTCACAGCAGGTGCGCGCGCATATTCACTGAATTCATTGACCATGGTTTTCATTGCGCTGACTTGGCTAACAATCGTATTGGTCGCGCGGCGCAGCATTTCGGCATCATCCGCATTGAGTTTACTCGTGAGCTTATGCTCCAGCCGTTCGGCAGATAACTGTATGGGTGTCAGCGGGTTTTTGATCTCATGCGCCAACCTGCGAGCGACTTCACCCCAAGCGGCATCCCGCTGCGCTTGTACCATGGCAGTGATGTCATCAAATACGGCCAAGAAACCACTATCGGCTGAATCGGGTAAACGCGTACCGCGAATCAAGATGGTGCGCTTGCCTTGTGTAGTGACAATCTCCATTTGCTCCTGCCACTCACCAGATTCATCCGCGTGAAAATGTCGTAGCACACTGACGGCAAAGTCTTCTAGTACAGGGACTTTTTCTGCCAGCAGTTTAAGTGGCTGTCCAGCAAAGTCTGCCAAGGCGACGCCCAGAATATTCGATGCTGCCAAATTATAGGTGCGTAATTCTGCACGGTCATTCAAGGCAAGCACGCCTGATGACAAATGCGCCAATATGGTGGCCAGATAGCCACGGGCAGCCTCTACGCGCGCGCGGTTACGCTCAGCGGCGCTAGTAGCATCCCCCAATTGCCGCGTCATGGTATTGAATGACTGTACCAGTATGCCTAATTCGTCCTTGCCATGTGATGGTAGTACCGTGGTGTAATCGCCACGTGCCAGCGCTTCTGTACCTTTGGCCAAAATCGCGAGTGGTTCCGAAAGCCTTCGACTCACCACAAAAGCAATGGAAACGGCCGACAGCATCGCCAGCATCAAGACCAGCGTGAGCGTGAGCGAGAACACCTCTTTTAACGATTCACGACTGAGTGATAGCTCCTGATAATCCTGATACACCGCCTGCACTGACTCAGCCGTTGTAGAAAGGGCTTTCGGTACAGGTTGCAACAATTGCAATATACGGGTTTCGCCAGCTAACTCTGGCATATTGACTGGCGCCAAAACCCGTAAATAAAGGCCTTTATCAGGGATAGGCTCAATCGTGCCATACACATGCTGGCGCGCTTGCCTGAGCTGCGGAACACTTGGAAGATCGGGCAAGAAGCTTGATGGATCACCACTGGAAAATGCCAGGATTCGGCCCTGCAAGGTCAGCAAGACTGCATCTTGAATACCGCTTTTTTCACGCAAATCGTTCAGTACGGTCAAGTGAGTATTGCTTGGCTGGAAAGCAATATTAATCGCCATGCTTTCACCTTTCTGCTCAATATCAGCCAGCATAATATCAAGCGCGCTCTGACCGAGCCGCAAACCACCTTCCAGCGCTTTCTCAACCTTAACGTTAAACCATGACTCAATCGAGCGCGTTAGAAAATTCACAGATACGGCATACACCAGCAAACCTGGAATGATCGCCATCAAAGCCAATGCACTCAATAGCCGTAAGGTAAGGCGGCTGCCCATCACCTTTTGGCTAATCTGCTTGTATAGGCGAGTAAGTTGTACGCCTATGAGCAAGATCAGCGCTGCTGCCAAGCCGATGTTCAGAACAAGTAGCGTCGTATAATAATTACCAGACGCGGCCGAATTGGCACTGGCATGCGATAACAAATACAGCAGAATCACTGCAAGAATCGCACTGACAAATACGATATATCTCAACCGCATGACAACTGACTTTTAATCAATATTATTTGATTCATCTGCTTTGAATTAGCGCTGTCGCTATAAGGCAAAAGTTGGCGTCCACATAAACCGCTCAGACACCATTTTCCAATTTTCTGAGCTCATAGCTTCTACCTGCAAGGGCTTGGGCAATTTTGATTGATCCAGCTTCACCATGAGTCGTGCGCGATAGTTTTTGTCTTTTTTCAGCAAGGCCTTTTCAAAAACCAGCCAGTCATGAATATGCGTAAATTCTTCTTTAGCTTCAAGGATGGTCGCAAAAGTCTGCTGATGATTACCTTGATTGATTAGGTACTGTCTTGATAACGCGTGATAGCTCAAGGTTACTTGATTAGTTGTAGTCACCACTTCATCGTCGAACCAGTAACGGTGAGGGATATAAAGTTGAAACTCCACTAAAAAAGTCAGTGGAATGCCTTTGTTCAAGGCATCTTCAACCTCTGCATTAAAATTCATCTCGAGCTGCGCGTTGACAGCGTAGCTCTCTTCTACAGGCGCTAACTCGGCACTCATGATTTGCAGGCTGCTCGGGTTAGCCAAAGCAGTAGCAGCTATAGATACAAAAAGGCCAATCAAGGCGATTTTTCTCAGGGTTAAGGCGGCTTTATATTTTTTGTAAAAGGGCATAAAAAAAGCCATCATGTTGTGCGCAAGGGAGTAATTGACCATGATGGAATTTTATATTTTGCTCAGCAGTGGCAGATTGGCTAGATTCAAACTCGAGAGGTAATTGTCTTGCATCAGCATGCTTCTCCAGAAAGCGGTCAATTTGACTTTGATTTTCTTCATTAAAAATTGAGCAAGTCACATAAAGCAATTTACCACCCTTTGCCAGTAGTCGCCACAGTGCTGGCAGTATCTGCGCCTGCTGTTTACTGAATGATGCGATATCTGCTTCGCGCCTCAGCCATTTGATATCCACATGCCGCCTCACAATGCCAGAAGCAGTGCAAGGCACATCCGCTAGGATACGGTCAAATGGTGTGCCATCCCACCAAGTATCTGGCATCGCAGCATCGCCGACCTTCAACTCTGCTTGTAAGCCTAGCCTGGTCAAATTACTCTGTGTGCGTTGTAAACGTATTTGGTCACTATCAATGGCCAATAGATTCACCGTAGCCAATTCGAGAATATGGCCTGTTTTGCCACCAGGCGCGCAACAGGCATCCAGCACATGCATGCCATCTTGCAGATCAAGTAATTTTGCCGCTTGCTGCGCGCCAAAGTCTTGCACTGAAACTTCACCTGTTGCAAAACCAGGTACTCTTTCTACCGAAGTTGGTTTTCCGAGAACAATAGCGTGAATATCTAAGACCTGCGCCTCGATACCCAGTTGCGACAGTAAATTACTGTAATCATTGATATTTGTTTTACGCTGATTGACGCGTAAAGTCATGGGAGGATGCTGGTTTCCAGCAAGTAATATTGCTTGCCAGTCTTCTGGATATTGCTTCTTGAGTTTGTTAATCCACCATTGCGGGTAAGAATACTTCGCGGTTTCATCTGCTGTAATCTTCTGCTGCAAAACTTCGCGCTGACGTAAATAATTGCGCAATACGCCGTTTACTAAACCTTTTGCCCAAGACTTTCTGGCCTTGATAGCAGCGTTAACAGCTTGATCGACGATAGTATGCGGCGCGGCCTGATCATGGTTAATCTGATAAATGGCAACGAGTAGCAAACACCGCAAATACTGATCTTGCAAGGGTGTTTCTAATAACTCATTAAGCAACGCACGTAGCTCGCCATAAAAGCGCAGCGTGCCATAGCTTAAGTCTTGGGTGACAGCACGTTGCTGCGGCGTAATCTCTTGGTTTTGACGAAATATTTCGTCCAGAGCAACGGTCAGGTTTTTACCAGCCAGCACATGTGAAACAACATTAGCAGCCAGGCTTTGCGCGACTTGCACCTAGTAAGCCATGGCCATGAGGCGAGCCACACGTTCCTCAGTTTGTGGGTGGGTACTGAACAGGCTTTGCATGCCACCACCCGACAACGGATTAATAATCATCATCTGTGCGGTTTCGGGATGCTGTTCTGCAGTACCCATCGGGATTTGATGCGCATAATTATGGATTTTCTGTAAGGCGCTGGCTAATGATTTGGGGTCACGCGAAATCTCGGCGCCACCTTTATCAGCCTCGAACTCACGTGCACGAGAGATGGCCATTTGTATCAGCATCGCCGCTAGCGGTGCCAATACCATGATGAGCAAACCCACTAAAGGATGTACATTGCGGTCACGATGACCGCCTGAAAATAGCAGCCCAAATTGCGCAATTGAAGAAATCGCCCCTGCCATGGTCGCTGAGATGGTTGAAATCAGCGTATCGCGATGCTTTACGTGAGCAAGCTCATGCGCCATCACGCCGCGCAGTTCACGCTCAGACAATATATTCATAATGCCAGTGGTTGCTGCTACAGCGGCATGCTCAGGGTCGCGGCCTGTGGCAAAAGCATTGGGTTGCGCCTCGTCTATGATGTAAACCTTGGGCATGGGTAATTGCGCATTTTGCGCTAGTTCGCGCACCATTCGGTAGAACTGGGGCGCTGAACTCTCATCCACCTGCCTCGCGTTATACATCTTCAATACAGCTGCATCTGAAAACCAGTAAGCGTAAATATTCATGGCACCCGCAATAACGAGCGCGATCAGCATGCCATTGGCGCCACCCAGCGATGCACCTACTGCGCCAAACAGTACGACAATACCCGCCATTAAAATGGTGGTTTTAAACCAGTTACCTAACATCTTTTAAGTCCTCACTCCATGGCTGAACATATTGATTCAACAGTTTAGATGACGGCAATTCGCAAAAATTCAATCGCCAAATCTTTGACCTACGCTAATGGCATGACCACGAATAAAATCTTTAGCTGACAAACGCTTACCGCCTGGCATTTGCAATTCTTCGACATTGATCAAGCCCTCACCACATGCAACGACAATAGAGTCGCCAATAGCCACCACTTCACCTGTTAGCGCTTTCACTACAGTCTGGCTTTTAGCTTCGGTTGCCATCCACAAACGGCATACCTCGCCGTTCAATTTGGTTTGAGCAACAGGGAAAGGATTAAACGCACGTATCTTGCGAGATAAGGCTGACGCACTTTCTGACCAATCAATATCCGCTTCAGTTTTGTGTAGCTTGGCGGCATACGTTACCAGCGATTCATCCTGGGGTGTAGATTCCAGCTTGCCTTGTTGCACAAGCGTTTGCATGGCCTGCACCATCAATGCAGCGCCTAAAATGGAAAGGGCGTCGTGTAGCGTTTGCGCGGTATCCCGCTCTGTAATCGGTAAACTTGCATGCGAAATCATGGAGCCTGCATCAAGCGCTGGCACGACCTCCATGATGGTTACCCCAGTTGCAGCATCCCCCGCAAGCAATGAGCGCTGAATAGGCGCTGCTCCGCGCCAGCGGGGCAATAAGGAAGCATGAATATTGAAACAGCCCAACTTTGGCATCTGCAAAACTGAAGTAGGGATAATCAAACCATAAGCCGCGACTATCATGACATCTGCATGCGCTTCTGCAATTTGCGCCTGCACGGCAGGATCTTTGAGTGTTTCAGGCTGAAACACAGGAATATCATGCTGCAAGGCAAGTGTTTTGACTGGGCTCGCTTTCAGCTTCATGCCACGCCCCGCAGGCCGATCAGGTTGTGTCAGCACCATAGCAATATGATGCCCAGCATCAATCAATGCCGCTAAGGCTGGTACCGCAAATTCTGGCGTACCAGCGAAAATAATCTTGAGTGTTGCCATCTTAACGGCCACGCTGCCGTTTTTTTAATTTGCTTTTAATGCGAGCCAATTTAAGCGGCGATAGATACTCAACAAAGACTTTACCTAGCAAGTGGTCCATTTCGTGCTGGATACACACTGCCAGCAAACCTTCAGCCTCAATAGTAAAAGGTTTGCCATCGCGACCAAGCGCTTCGACGGTAATGGTTTCTGCACGCGTCACCATTTCATAGACGCCAGGTACTGATAAACAGCCCTCTTCATAGTCTTTGGTGCCACAACTGGTCACGATTCTCGGATTGATAAACACTTTCAGATCGCGCTTATCTTGACTGGTATCAATCACGATAATCTGCTGATGTACATCCACCTGCGTTGCGGCGAGACCTATACCTGGGGCGTCATACATCGTTTCAGCCATGTCATCAATCAGGCGCCTGATCGTTGCATCGACTTCTTTGACTGGCTTAGCCACTGTATAAAGTCGTGGGTCTGGATAGTTTAGGATATTTAAAATTGCCATAAAAGCTTGATTCTTGAATGAATTACATGATAAATTTAATGCAACTTCGCGGATATTGTATCCGCCACCTGACTAAAGGTTCTTAAAATGTTCCGACACATTATAACCCTGCTCTTATTTTGCTGCCTGACATGCTGCCTAATAACCAAGGCAGCAGCAGATGAAGTGCAACTGCAGGCTAACCATCCAGAACGCTATGTCGTAGTCAAAGGTGACACGCTTTGGGACATTTCAGCAAAATTCCTGAAAGACCCATGGCAATGGCCAAAGGTCTGGAAGATGAACAAAGCAGAGATTAAGAATCCGAACTTGATTTATCCAGGTGATGTAGTTGTGCTAGATATGAGCAGCGGCAAACCGCAATTAAGTGTGTTACGTGAAACCGTTACACTCAATCCTGGCGTAGTTGAAGAGCCATTAGAAAAAGAAGCCATAAAAACTATTGCGCCAAATGTCATTGCTCCATTTCTTACGCAACCTTTGATGATTGATCAAGGCGACTTCCAGAATAATCCAAGAATCATTGCTGGCCCTGAAAATCGGGTGGTGTATGCAAACGGCAGCAAAGTCTACACGACAGAAATCAAGAGTGAGGATGGGCTTTTCTGGCATGTTTACCGCCCAGGTAAAATACTGGTAGATCCGATCACATCTGAAACCTTGGGTATTGAAGCGATTTATCTTGGTGACGCACGAGTCACTAAATTTGGTGAGCCTACTTCTGTAGAAATCGTCCGCACAAAAGAAGAGATGCACAAGGACGATAAGCTGATTAAGGTAAATGACAAATTACTCGATCGATTTGTGCCAAGAGCACCAGATAGCAATATTGAAGGCGTAGTCATGAATATCTACGGTGGCTTTGGTGAAGCTGGATTGAATCGTGTCATTTCAATTAACAGAGGTACAAAAGACGGTCTGGAAGTAGGCCATGTTTTAGCCATCAACCGTGCTGGTAAATATGTAAGCAAAGACCCAAACAAGAAAACAACCAACGAAAAATTCAATATGCCTGCATTAAAACCTGCAGACACTGAAAATAAAACCAAGACTGCCACACTCAATAGTGATGAGAAAGAAAAAGCCAACCCTGACTTGGTGCGGCTTCCTGATGAGCGTATTGGTTTATTAATGATATTCCGAACTTTCGAGCGCGTTTCTTACGGGCTCATCATGCAGGCAAGCCAGCCTGTAAACGTACTCGATGTGGTGAAAACGCCATAATTCTATTGCTATAGATGACCCACATGGCAACCGCCTCAACTGCGCAGGATGGTGAAATTGCGCTATGGATTAGCTTAAGTTTAATCAATGGGGTGGGTGGACAAACCCTATGCAAATTGCTCAGCGCTTTTGGAACGCCCGACGCAATTTATAACGCCTCCGTTAGCCAACTCAAAAATGTTGCATCAGAGGCTGTTACCAAACTAATCGCGCAAGGCCCCGATAATCAAGCAATACAGCCAACCTTAGATTGGTTAGCCATTGAGGGTAACCATCTCATCACGCTAGCCGATAGCTGCTACCCGAAACTCCTACTCGAAATTGCTGACCCACCCCCGCTGCTCTACGCAAAAGGCAATCTCGATTTACTCAACATGCCTTCTATTGCCATCGTAGGGAGTCGCAACGCTTCTCCGCAAGGCGCTAAAAATGCTGAAGATTTTGCGTGTGCATTAAGTGAATTAGGCTTTTGTATCGTCAGTGGAATGGCATTGGGCATAGATGGCTCTGCGCATATTGGCGCACTTAAAGGTTCGGGCAACACCATCGCTGTTGTCGGCACTGGGCTTGATATTGTGTACCCAGCTAAACATAGGGACCTAGCACACCAGATTGCGCAACGTGGGCTGATTATTTCAGAGTTTGGACTTAACACCCCGTCTCGCCCGCAAAACTTCCCACGACGGAATCGCATCATTAGCGGTTTAAGTCTGGGATGTTTAGTGGTTGAGGCCAATATCCAAAGCGGCTCTTTGATTACCGCGCGCCTTGCCACAGAGCAGGGGCGTGAAGTATTTGCCATTCCAGGCTCCATCCATTCCCCAGTCTCCAAAGGCTGCCATTCCCTGATCAAGCAGGGCGCTAAACTGGTGGATCATGTGCATGATATTGTTTCTGAGCTCCAGCCATTCGCAGGAATAGAAGCCAGGGATGAAACAGAAATGCCACCCGAAATTGATGATAGCCCCATCCTCACTCACATGGGGTTTGACCCTATCAATATTGAAACCCTGATTGAGCGCAGTGGCTTGACGAGCGAACAGCTTTCAGCCATGCTGTTAGTACTGGAGTTAGAGAATAAAGTGGCTACTCTACCGGGTGGTCGCTACCAGCGAATTGCCTGATTCCATTCAGGTCAACTTTAAAGGGGTGCTGCTAAATTCGAATTGAATAGCAATGATCAGCCACCTACTTTCAAGGCTACTCATTTGTTCGTCAGCTTGATTTTGATGTACCCAGATTAGGGGAAATATGTTCGAAGTTTTGGTGTATCTGTTTGAAAATTACTTTGAAGCGAATATCCGTCCCGACCAACAAACTCTTGAAAAAGAACTTTCCGCAGCAGGCTTTGAGCAAGAAGACATTCATGGTGCATTTGACTGGTTTACCTCACTTGAGTCCATGACCAATGATTCTGGCATTGCCTCAACCGACTCAAGCACCAGCTTTAGAATTTTTGCAGAAGCAGAAACCAAAAAAATCAGCCAAGAAAGCCTCAGTTTCATACTGTTTCTTGAGCAAGCCAATGTGCTTAATGCTATACAACGCGAACTAGTGATAGACCGCGCCATGGCATTGGCTCAGCCAGAAGTAAGGCTTGAAGAAACGCGCTGGATTGTGCTGATGGCTTTATGGAACCAAGGTAAAGCCAAAGACTATTTATTTGTAGAAGACGCAGTATTTAGCGATACCAAGCCGATTCTGCATTAACGCCTAGCCAATTTAAAGCTTAGCTAGGCCTTAACTGGCTGGCAATTTGCGAAATAATACCGGCTTGGTTCAAGGTGTAGAAATGCAAGCCTGGCGCACCGCCAGCCAATAGCTCTTGGCAGAGTTCTGCCACTACGTCCACGCCAAATGCACGTAGTGAAGGTAAATCATCCCCATAATCCTGAAGCCTCAAGCGCAACCAGCGCGGGATATCTGCCCCACATACATCAGAAAAACGCGATAACTGGGTAAAGTTATAAATGGGCATAACGCCTGGCACTATTGGAATATCAATGCCTTGCGCTTGGCATTGATCCATAAACCTAAAGTAAGCATCTGGATTGTAAAAATACTGCGTAATCGCAGCATTTGCCCCTGCGTCCACCTTATTTTTAAAGTGCTGCAAATCACTCGCTGCTGAGCGTGCATCAGGGTGAAACTCTGGATAAGCAGCTACTTCAATCTGAAACCAATCGCCACTGGCCTGGCGAATAAATTGAACCAACTCGTTGGCGTAGCGAAAATCACCCGCACTGGCTTCGCCTGAAGGCAAATCACCCCGCAACACTACCAAACGTTTAATACCATTGCTACGATAGGTTTCCAGCAAGGCCGATATTTCCGCTTTATTAGATGAGATACCTGAGATGTGGGGCGCTGCATCAAAGCCCTCACCTTGTATCTCAAATACCGTATCTTTGGTGCGATCACGCGTAGAGCCGCCTGCCCCAAAAGTAACGGAGAAAAACTTGGGGTTCAGCATAGCCAACTGCTTACGTGTTTCACGAAGCTTGGCGATACCTTCTACCGTCTTCGGCGGGAAAAACTCAAAACTGATAATAGGTTGTGTCATGTAATGCGATGCTTCAATAGTTAAATTGGCTTGGCTACTAGTCTTTAGTACCAAGAATCAGGGCCGTCAAAGCCCACGAAATAATACTGTAGAGGATCGCGCCGATAATGCCAGCCATCAAAGTCTGCACTTCGAAGCTTTGTAGTATATGCCCCACAAAATAAAACAATAGACCATTGATCACCAAAATGAATAAACCCAATGTCACTATCGTCACAGGCAGTGTCAGCAAAACTAGAATAGGCTTGATCAACATATTGACTACACCAATCACAGCAGCGGCAATCAATGCGCCAGTAAACCCTGATACATGAATTGATGGAACAAGATAAGTGACCGCAATTAAAGCCAGTGCGTTTAAAAACCAGACTATCAGTAGTTTCATCGTGATTCCTCTATTTATGTAAGAGTTAAAGATGGCTCAGACAAATTTTGCCTGAGCCCTTGCACTCAATTAATACCGATAGCTATCAGCCTTGAATGGGCCACTTTTTGATACGCCAATATAAGCGGCTTGCTGATCAGTCAAGGTTGAAAGTTGCGCATTCAGCTTTTTGAGTTGTAATACTGCCACTTTTTCGTCCAGATGCTTAGGCAATGTATAAACGCCTACTGGATATTGCTCTGGATGACTGAATAACTCAATTTGCGCAATCGTTTGGTTGGCGAAAGAAGAGCTCATCACGTAGCTTGGATGGCCAGTACCACAGCCCAAATTCACCAAACGACCTTTAGCCAGCAGGATGATCTTTTTGCCATCAGGGAAAATCACATGGTCAACCTGCGGCTTGATTTCGTCCCATTCGTATTTTTCCAGTGATGCGACGTCGATCTCGTTATCAAAGTGACCAATATTACAAACAATCGCCTGATCTTTCATTTTAGCCATGTGTTCATGACTAATGACATGGTAGTTGCCTGTTGCAGTCACGAAAATATCAGCATGCTCAGCCGCATAATCCATGGTCACTACGCGATAGCCTTCCATCGCAGCCTGTAATGCACAAATTGGGTCAACTTCCGTTACCCAAACTTGCGCAGAAAGAGCACGTAGCGCTTGTGCAGAGCCCTTGCCTACATCGCCATAACCAGCAACCACAGCCACTTTACCTGCAATCATCACGTCAGTTGCACGTTTGATTGCATCAACCAATGATTCACGGCAACCATAGAGATTGTCGAATTTTGATTTGGTCACTGAATCGTTAACGTTAATGGCTGGGAAAGCCAAACGACCTTCTTTATGCATTTGATACAAGCGATGCACACCAGTTGTGGTCTCTTCAGTCACGCCACGAATATGCTTCAAGCGCGTTGAGTACCAGGTTGGGTCAACAGCGAGTTTGGCCTTGATACTATTGAACAGGCAAATCTCTTCTTCACTGGTTGGGTTGCTCAGCAGGCTGACATCTTTTTCTGCATTGGTACCTAGATGTAGCAACAGGGTTGCATCGCCACCATCATCCAGAATCATATTGGTATAGCCGCTATCCGCCCATTCAAAAATGCGGTGGGTGTAATCCCAATACTGCTCCAATGTTTCACCTTTGACGGCAAATACTGGTGTGCCGCCTGCGGCAATGGCAGCGGCAGCATGGTCTTGCGTGGAAAAAATATTACATGAAGCCCAGCGAACTTCAGCACCCAAATCATTAAGGGTTTCAATCAGCACTGCTGTTTGAATAGTCATGTGCAGAGAGCCAGTAATACGCGCGCCTTTCAAAGGCTTGATGGCAGCGTACTCTTCGCGAATTGCCATTAAACCTGGCATTTCGGTTTCGGCAATGGCAATTTCCTTGCGGCCAAAAGCGGCAAGGTTTATATCGGCAATTACATAATCTTTAATATCAGCCACAGTATTCATTTTCAATTCCTAGAATGTGTGGCCGGAAGGGATAAGGCTAAGAGAGTCTGACTGAAAGTCATTTGACGCTGCTCACCCACATCACGTGTCCGGCACGGGTTAGTAAGATGAGCGCGGTTTGATACATTGCCCGAGCCTGGGATCAAATTAAATTGACTCGCAACGCTCCTCGGAAAGAAAAGTATTATACGCAAAACTTGTTTTACGGCAAATTTGCATGCCAAAAAACGTCAATGCTTGATGTAATGCCTATTGCGTCCAAACGTCGTTTATATCTGTGATTCCCCAAGCAGCAGGGTCATCATGCTTTATGATTTCATCATGCGCGGAAGGTTTCGCTAAATCTAAAATTTCTACGGGAATACGCATTTTGGATCTAGTCGAGAAAAAAACTTTAACAATTGGCGTGAGTAACGATTTAGGGCTCTGATCTGTAACTACCCCTAAACGGCCTGACTTCATCAACACCATAGAGCCAATGGGGTAGATGCCGACGCTTTTCACAAAAGCTTTGAATACCACATCATCAAAATGCGTTTTACTCCATTGCGCCATGCGCTGCAGCGAAACGCCTGGCTCCCAGCCTTCTTTATAGGGGCGATTTGAAGTAATCGCATCATAGACATCACAAACGGCGCCCATTTTTGCAAAGAGGCTAATTTTGTCGCCTGCAAGTTTATCTGGATAGCCTGAACCATCTACTTTTTCGTGATGATGCAAGCATACGTCCAGTGCGACTTCATCAATGCCCACACTTTGCAATAAATACTCATGTCCTCGCACTGGGTGCAATTTGACCTTATCAAACTCTTCATCTGTCAGCTTGCCCGGCTTGTTTAATATATCTAAAGAAATAGCCACTTTACCTATGTCATGTACCAAGCCTGCAAGCCCAGCCTGCCTTGTTTCAGCTTCAGACAAGTCCAGCTCTTTTGCCAGCGCCACCATCAAGGCGCAAACCGCAACTGAGTGCATGTAAGTGTAATCATCTTGATCTTTTAGGCGCACCAAGCTGATGAGCGCGCCTTCGTTGCGGGACACAGAATTTGCAATCTCTTCTACCAAAGCCATCGCACCTTCGGTATTAATGGCCCTGCCCATGCGAATCTCTTTAAACATCGAAGAGACTGCAGATTTTGAAGATTTGATAATTTTTGCAGCCCGCTCACGTTCTTCAGCGGCTGTTACTCTCGTTATTTTGGTGGCTGGTGTGCTTGGCGTATCAAGGACAATATCTGCCTTGATAGCATTCTCATTTGCTGGTTTTGGCTCAGCTGGTTCAAGTACGTCTAAACCCTTATCGGTATCAATCACCACACCAGAGAGGCTGCTGGACACGATCTTCTTTAAGTCGTCTATATTTTCCAGCTTAAAAGATTTACGCCAGAACGGATGGTTCATCCAGGTTCCCTGCATTTCCTGAATGAACATTCCTAGTCTAATTTTATTGAGTGGAATTTGCTTTAACATGATTGCTGATTATCTTTTTAATTTCTTAGACAACCAGCAATTAATGTACCAATCACAAAGCGGCTTTTAACAATGCAGCTTTATCTACAGCTTCCCACGTAAACTCAGGCTCATCGCGCCCAAAGTGGCCATAAGCAGCTGTTTTAGTGTAGATCGGACGTAATAGATCGAGCATTTTAACTATGCCTTTAGGGCGTAAATCAAAATGCTCAAGCACCAATTGTGTCAAAATTTCGTTAGAAACTTTGCCAGTGCCATAAGTCTCTACCATCACACTGGTTGGGCGTGCCACGCCAATAGCATATGAAACTTGCACTAGGCAGCGGGATGCTAAACCAGCAGCCACAATATTCTTAGCTACATAACGGCCAGCATAAGCGGCTGAGCGATCAACTTTTGATGGGTCTTTGCCTGAGAATGCACCACCGCCATGCGGGGCAGCACCGCCATAGGTATCCACAATAATCTTACGACCTGTCAGGCCGCAATCCCCTTGCGGGCCACCAATCACGAAACGACCAGTGGGATTCACCAAAAACTTGATTTCACCCTTGATCAATTCTTTCGGCAATATTGGCTTGATGATTTCTTCAATCACCGCTTCGCGTATGTTCTCCAGCGACATTTCTGGCGCATGCTGAGTGGAAATCAGTACGGTATCAATGGCAGAAGGTTTGCCATCAACATACTTAATAGTCACTTGGCTTTTGGCATCTGGACGCAGCCATGGCAAACGACCATCTTTACGTAGTTGAGATTGGCGTTCCATCAAGCGGTGCGACAACCAGATAGGCAAAGGCATCAACTGCGGTGTTTCATCACAAGCATAGCCAAACATCAAGCCTTGGTCGCCAGCGCCTTGGTCTAATGGATCATCGTCTGCGTTATCAACGCCTTGGGCAATGTCTGGCGATTGCTTATCGTAAGCCACCAGCACTGCGCAACCACGGTAATCAATACCATAGTCGGTATTATCGTAACCAATACGCTTGATGGTTTCGCGGGCTACTTTGATGTAATCAACATTGGCCGTGGTTGTGATTTCACCTGCCAGCACAACCAACCCAGTATTAGTGAGGGTTTCAGCTGCAACACGTGCTGTGGGGTCTTGTTCTAAAATTGCATCAAGAATGCTATCTGAAACTTGGTCGGCAACTTTGTCTGGGTGTCCCTCTGAGACGGATTCAGAAGTAAATAGATATTCATTCATAGGATTTTGAGTAGCTTGTTGTTGATGGGTTGGTCAGAAAGACAGTTAGAATAACAAATTCATTCGCTTTCAAAAAGAAAATCATGCTTAAGGTTTTTTTGCGCCTGTTTTCCTACCCGCCTTTAGTGATTGTTCATGGCTTGGGCTGCCTACTCGGCTATTTATTCTATTTCGGTAATAAAAAGTTTGCCGCCCGCGTTAAAGACAATCTTTCCACCGCGCAGATTCCCGAGGCCGAACAATCACCGAATGCCTTCATACGCCACAATGCCAGAGAGTCTGGAAAAGCCATATTAGAAACATTTGCTATCTGGTTTAAACCTTTAGCTAAAGCACAAAGCCTGGTGAAGGCCAGCCATGGTTGGGATCATGTCGAGGCTGCACTGGGGCGAGGCAAAGGTATTATTTTTCTTACACCACATTTGGGTTGTTTTGAAATTACGGCACTACATTATGCACAATTTCACCCAGTCACCGTGCTCTACAGACCCTCCCGCCAAGCATGGTTTGAGCCGATTGTTGCGGAAGGCAGAAATCGCGGCATGATGCGGCAAACCCCCACGAATCTGACTGGTGTGCGTACACTTCTAAAATGCCTGAAAAAAGGCGAGGCCATTGGTATATTGCCAGATCAGGTACCTAAATTTGGCGAAGGTGTCTGGGCGAATTTCTTTGATCGCCCTGCCTACACCATGACATTGGTCGGCAAATTACTGGAAGCCACAGGAGCAACCGTCATGTTGGCTTATGGCGAGCGACTTTCTTGGGGTAGAGGCTATGTGATTCACTTTGAGCCACTTGATACCACGGGCTCTCCAGAAGAAATCAACAAAGGCATAGAAAGCCTGATACGTCGCTGCCCAACGCAATATTTATGGAGCTACAACCGCTTTAAAAAGCTTTAGTCCAAGCACCTATACTTCTTGGCTATCAGCAAGCCAGGCATTCCCTTACAATATGCTGATGTCCTTAATTCTTAGCGTGGCAACTCAATCTGCATGAACATTAAATTCACCAAAATGCACGGTATCGGCAACGACTTTGTCGTAATTGATGCTTACTCAAGTATTGTGAGCCTGAGCGCCAATCAAATTCGAGCGATTGCAGACAGGCACTTTGGTATTGGTTGTGACCAGCTTCTACTCGTAGAAAAATCAACACTACCCGATGTAGATTTTCGCTACCGCATATTCAATGCAGACGGCGGTGAAGTAGAGCAATGTGGCAACGGGGCTCGCTGCTTCGTGCGCTTTGTGCATGACAAACATCTCACCCAGAAAAATGAGATCCGCGTCGAAACCATGCGCGGCATAATCACGCTTATGCTGGAAAACAATGGCCAAGTGACTGTCAACATGGGGCCACCGCGCTTTATACCTGATCAAATCCCATTTATTGCTGATAGTACTACTGAAACTTACAGCCTAGATCTGGGAAGTGAACAGATCAATATTTCAGCATTATCTATGGGTAACCCACATGCAGTGCAGATTGTAGCCAATACAGAATCAGCCCCCGTGGCTCAACAAGGGCCATTAATCGAGGCGCACCCACGCTTCCCAGAACATGTGAATGCAGGGTTTATGCAGATTGTGGATAACCACCATATTCGCTTGCGTGTATTTGAGCGTGGCAGTGGAGAAACCCTCGCCTGTGGCAGTGGCGCCTGCGCAGCAGTGGTTGCGGGGATTAAACTTGGCTTACTCAATTCACCCGTCAATGTAGCCATGCGCGGCGGTGAGTTGAGTATTATATGGAACGGCAGTAACAGTGACGTAATGATGACGGGCCCTGCGGAACCAGTATTTGATGGTGAATTAGATTTAAGCCGCCTCAAAATATAAACCAGCGCCATATAAACAATAGACACATCAAACCATAAAGCGTCATTATAAGAACTATCAATTGAGGAACAACGATGGAACCAAACAACCAATTATCTGAAGACGACATTACCGCTTTTTTGCGCGCAAACCCCAAGTTTTTTGAGCGCCATCCTGAGTTGCTCATCAATATGTATCTACCGAGCACACATGGCGGCGGTACAGTTTCTCTCGCTGAACGCCAGCAGTTGGCTCAACGTGACAAAATCCGCGTACTTGAAGCGAAAATGGCTGATTTTCTGCGATATGGTGAAGAAAATGATGCGATTAGCGACAAAGTGCATCGTTTAAGTTTAGGCCTGCTAGCCGCACAAAATTTTGAGATATTTACACAGTTACTGATTCATGCTTTACATGATGACTTTCAGGTACCTCACGCCGGCCTTCGCCTGTGGGCAGTGCCACAAGATAGTGCGCACAATGACGATGTCATTTTCTCTGCTGTAGATCATGAGCTCAAAGCATGGACAGAAAGCTTATTAGCGCCTTATTGTGGAAGTCGCCCTGGGCTCGAGCTTGGCAGCTGGTTTGGCGAAGATGCCGCGCCAAAATCCTTTGCACTCATTGCACTACGTGGTGAAAAAGTATTTGGCTTGCTCGCCATGGCATCAGAAGATGAAAAGCGTTTTTACCCTGAAATGGGCATGCTTTATCTAAACCGTATCGGCGAATTAGTGAGTGCTGGCCTGCTCTCATATATTGAGTCAGATACATAAGATTTATATTATTGAAATGGCATAACCTTGGCCGAGCTACTCGATAGCTATCTTGATTATCTCGCGCATGAACGCGGCTTGAGTATATTGACCCGCGAGAACTATGCGCGCGACATCAAAACATTGTTAAAGCTGGCAGATTCAGTAGCGCTGGTAAAAATACAACCACAACACATACGCCGTTTTGTTGCCACGCTTCATGGTCAAGGCCTCAACGGCAAAAGTATTGCCCGCACCTTATCCGCTTGGCGTGGTTTCTTTGACTATCTCAACCTGAAATCAGACATGCCTTCCAACCCCTGCATCGGCATGCGCGCACCGAAATCGGCCAAAACGCTACCACAGGCACTGTCAACAGATCAGGCCGTCAAGCTGGTCAGCATTGATGATAGTGAAGGATCATTGGCTGTGCGTGACCATGCAATTCTTGAGTTATTTTATTCTTCAGGCCTGCGGTTGGCCGAGCTCACTGGCTTGAATCTTGAGGATATTGACCTGAAATCAGGTATCGCAACCGTCACTGGTAAAGGCAATAAAACCCGCATGGTACCCGTCGGTAGCCATGCGATTGCAGCACTAGAACGCTGGTTGCAGATACGGCCACAGTTTCAAGGCAAAGACCCGCGGGCTCTTTTTGTTAGCAAGTTGGGTAAGCGCATCAGTGGGCGTGCCGTGCAATACCGCATTAAAGAATGGTCCATTAAACAAGGCATCAACAGTGACGTGCATCCACATATGTTGCGGCATAGTTTTGCCACGCACGTGCTGCAATCTAGCGGCGATTTGCGCGCAGTGCAAGAAATGCTAGGGCATGCCAACATCAGCACAACCCAGGTTTATACGCACCTTGATTTTCAGCATCTGGCAAAAGTCTATGATGCAGCACATCCACGCGCCAAGAAAAAATAAAATAGCGGATATTGAGAATGATTCTTACTAACTATAAATTATTCGCTCTGTGGCAGAATCATTTTTGGGGAATTTATCTACGCTTTTTCTGAAACTATTTCGTACCAATTCTAATTATTGATTGAGGACATACCATGGAACATACCCTACCAGCTTTACCTTATGCAAAAGATGCTTTGGCCCCTGTAATCTCAGCTGAAACTATTGATTACCACTATGGCAAACATCACCAAACTTATGTGACAAATCTGAACAACCTGATCAAAGGCACCGAGTTTGAAAACTCAACTCTGGAAGAAATCGTACTGAAAGCTTCTGGTGGCATTTTCAACAATGCAGCCCAAGTGTGGAACCATACGTTCTATTGGAACGGCTTCAAGCCTAATGGCGGCGGCGCACCCACTGGTGAACTAGCTTCAGCGATTGATAAGGCTTTTGGTTCATTCGATGAATTCAAGAAACAATTCACACAAAAAGCCATCACCACCTTCGGTTCTGGCTGGGCTTGGCTGGTAAAAAATAAGGACGGTTCATTGAGCCTTGAAAGCACCAGCAACGCAGCCACCCCATTAACAAGCGGCCAAACACCATTGCTGACCATCGACGTATGGGAACACGCTTACTATGTGGATTACCGCAATGCACGTGCTAAATACGCAGAAGAATTCTGGAGCATTGTGAACTGGGATTTTGTTGCTGCAAACTTTAAGGCTTAGATTTTACTGCGGCCAATAAAGCCGCTGGATATAGGCCTGTTTAAGAACTCAAAAGCCGCATCTTTGCAAAAGATGCGGCTTTTGTTTTTTTGTGTTTTCCTGAATTACTCTGCTAGAATCCAGCCCATGTTTCGTCGCTTCTTACTCCCGTTTACCCTCATCCTGCTGTTCGGCATCGCGCAGCTAGGGGCTTTGACGCACGAAATTTCGCACTTTACTACTGACTTAGCGAAAGCAGACATTACCCAAGTTTCTGGGGGCCTCAGCCAAATTTCTACGGCTCAAAAAACACCACAGAATAACGCACCCGATACGCCTTTTTGCGCAAAATGCTTGAGCTATGGCGCATTAGCCCATGGCTTAAACATAGCTGACTTCGCACTTGTGTTGTTCGATAACAGCTTTGAAATTCATCAGGCTGAGCAGCACAATAGTTACCTCAAACCGCTACTCCTCTCTTACGCCGCCCGCGCTCCACCAGCACTCGCTTAACTAAACACACATTATCCATACGCCGCTATCAGCGCGCGTATGCCTGTTTATTTTTAAGCGAGAACACCATGAAACAACTCAATATTCCTGCGCGCCAAAATGGCGCAGCAGGCAAATCCATATTTGCTCGTACACTTGTACGCAACAAAATTTTTGTCGCGCTGACGATGATATTCAGCAGCCAGCCTTTTATGATTTCGGCAAGTTTTGCTGAAGATAACTCCAGCAATTCTTCGCTAAACATTGATGTACCTGCCTTGCCAGTGACGGGCAATCCGCTAGGTGTATCTTCTGATGAACTAGTGGTACCAGTGGCGGTTTTGAGCGGTCGTGAGCTCTCACTACAACGCGAAAGTACATTGGGGGAAACCTTAAAATCCATCCCTGGGGTCAGCGCAACCTATTACGGGCCTGGCGCATCACGCCCGATTATTCGTGGTTTGGATGGCGATCGCGTGAAAATCATGCAAAACGGGATTGGGGTATTAGATGCCTCAAGCCTGAGCTTTGACCACGCCGTAGCACTTGATCCTTTAGTGATTGAACAAATTGATGTAGTGCGCGGCCCTGCGGCACTTTTATATGGAGGCAGTGCCGTGGGTGGCGTGGTCAATGCTATTGATCACCGCATTCCGACGGAATCACTAGACGGCGTAACAGGCCGTGCAGAAGCGCGCTATGGCGGTGCCGATAATGAAAAAAACGGCGCAGTAGTGGTAGATGCTGGCAACGGTTTATTTGCCATTCATGCCGATGTTTACAAGCGCGATAGTAATGATTTACGTATTCCAGGCTATCAGGCTTCAGACCGTTTACGCGCTCAGCAAGCCGCACAGGGTGACCCCGTCGACTTGCGCAAAGGAACTTTGCAAAATAGCTCATCTGAAGGTGATGGCGGTGCACTTGGCGCATCTTTGACCTTTGAAAATGGCTATGCAGGTTTTTCATATTCCACCTTTAACAGCAATTATGGCTCAGTAGCAGAACCTGCCGTGCGCCTGGATATGGAAAGCCGACGTTGGGATTTTGCATCAGAATTCCATGATCTTGGGCCAGTCATCAGCCGCGTAAAGTTGCGCTTGGGTAATACCAATTACCAGCATCAAGAAATTGAAGATGGCCAGATTGGGACGACGTTCAAGAACAAAGGCTTGCAAGGCTCTCTAGAGGCCGAGCATGCCAAAATCGGTAATATCACTGGCGTAGTTGGCATGCAATTCCAGAACACCAACTTCCAGGCACTGGGTGATGAAGCCTTTATCCCAAAAACCAATACCAACAGCAAGGCCGTGTATGTGTATGAAGAGTTACCGATTGATGCACTCAAATTCAGCTTGGGTGGCCGACTCGAGCATGCAAAGGTGAATTCTGACGGCGGCGGGCCAGATGACCCGAATAATCCTGGCACGCCTCGTTTTGGGAGTGCGCAAACCAAAAGCTTTGACCCATTCAGTGCGGCATTTGGCACTTTATACGCGCTAGATGCTCATTGGTCTTTGGCGGGTAATCTCGCCCACACCGAACGAGCTCCGTCATACAACGAGCTATTTGCGAACGGACCACACTTTGCGACTGGGCAATATGAGGTTGGTAACCCAGACTTGAATAAGGAAAAATCAAATGGGATTGATGCACAGCTACGCTGGAAAACTGAGAAAAACTCTTTCAGCATTGGTGCGTTTTATACCAAGTTCAGTAATTTCCTGAGCTTGGAAAATACAGCCAATACACGTGGGGCAGATGGAGAAATCAATCCTCAAGACCTTAATAATGATGGAATTGCGGACGTGTCAGGCGAGGAAATAGTGCCGGAAGCGCAAGTGACTGGTGTGCGAGCCACATTCAAGGGTTTTGAATCCGAAGCTAAATTCAGGGTATATGAAGGCCACGGCGATCTTGACCTCAAACTACGCGGTGATTATGTACGCGCTACCAATAGCGATACTGGCACACCTCTGCCGCGCATTGCACCTCTCAAAATCGGCACAGGGCTCAACTACCAGTTGAATCGCTTTGGCGCACGGCTAGATGTTTTGCACGCATTCAGCCAGAACCGCACTGATACATTTGAGCTGGCTACTGATGGCTACACTTCGGTCAACGCTATGCTCACTTATGTGATTCCTGCAGCTTTTCATCTTGAGGCGTTTGCCAAGGCGAATAACTTGCTGGATGCAGATATTCGCGACCACAGCTCGTTCTTGAAAGATATTGCGCCTATGGGTGGGAGATCCATTCTGATTGGGATGCGTGGTGACTTTTAAGTAACTCTAGAACCTGATGCGATAGCGCGTCTGCTATCGCATCAGGGTTCTGCTTGCGCTATGATAGAGGTCTTCATTTTTTACCCCTAAAGATCATCATGGCACGTACTGTTCATTGCGTTAAATTAAACAAAGAGGCCGATGGCCTGGATTTTCCTCCGTATCCTGGCGATCTCGGTAAGCGGATTTTCGAAAACGTCTCTAAAGAAGCCTGGGCTGGGTGGATCAAACAGCAGACCATGCTGGTGAATGAAAACCGCCTGAGCTTGGCCGACCCACAAGCACGTAAATATCTGGCACAACAAACCGAAGCCTACTTTTTTGGCGAAGGCGCAGATACGGCTTCTGGCTATGTTCCACCTAAACCGTAGCCTAAACCACAGTAACATCACTAAAGATTCACATTAGTCATCTTACTGTCACATAAAACACATAAAGTAAGGTTTTGATTTGTCGCAGCCTAAATTGAATCCAGAACACTTTATCAACCGTGAATTAGGCATACTCGCCTTTAATAAACGCGTATTAGCGCAAGCTGAAGATGCTCGAGTGCCCTTACTTGAGCGCCTGAAGTTTCTCTCTATTTTCAGCAGCAACATGGACGAGTTCTTTGAGGTTCGCGTGGCTGGCCTTAAAGAGCAGATCAAATACAACAATCTGCATGTGGGCGCAGATGGCATGTTGCCCAAGCAGGTATTTGCCAGGGTTAGCGTCGAAGCCCATCAACTGGTTGAACACCAATACCAGATACTGAATGACATCGTACTGCCAGGGCTGGCCGAACAAGGCATACGTTTCTGGCGCCGTGGGTTCTGGAACGATGCCCAACGCGAATGGATACGCGACTTCTTTTTTCGCGAACTAATGCCCATCCTCACCCCAATTGGGCTTGATCCCTCACACCCCTTTCCACGCGTTCTAAATAAAAGCCTTAACTTTGCAGTAGAGCTAGAAGGCAAGGATGCTTTTGGCCGCAACTCAGGTGTGGCCATTGTGCAGGCACCGCGCGCCTTGCCCCGTTTTATCAAGCTGCCCAACGATATTGCAGGTTGTGAGCACGGCTTTGTTTTCCTGTCGTCAATACTACATGCTCATGTAAACGAGCTATTCAGCGGCATGCAGGTAAAAGGTTGCTATCAGTTCCGAGTAACGCGTGACAGTGATTTGACACTGGACGATGAAGAAACCAAAGATTTACGCCAGGCTTTGCAGGGTGAGCTGTCACACAGACAATACGGTGACGGTGTACGTCTGGAAGTCGCCGATAGCTGCCCCGCTGAAATGTCGGCTTTCTTGCTAGGCCAATTTGGGCTTGGTCAGGATGACTTGTACCAGGTTAACGGCATTGTGAACTTGGTGCGCTTGATGCAGATTCCAGACTCAGTGGATAAACCTGCATTGAAGTTCCCGCGTTATTCGCCAAGCACGCCTAAAGAATTCATAAAAGAAACAGATATTTTCAAAGTTATCCGCAAAGGCGATGTATTGCTGCATCATCCTTTTCAATCGTTCAACCCAGTGATTGAGTTCATCCAGCAAGCTGCGGATGACCCTAACGTACTAGCTATCAAGCAAACGTTTTACCGCACCAGCGCTGATTCAACATTGATGAAATCGTTGATTGAAGCGGCCAAGCGCGGTAAAGAAGTCACGGTAGTCGTGGAACTGCTGGCTCGCTTTGATGAAGAAGCTAATATCAACTGGGCTGCCCAGCTGGAAAATGCAGGTGCGCATGTCATCTACGGCGTTGTGGGCCATAAAACCCATGCCAAAATGGCCATGGTAGTGCGCCGTGAAGACGACAAGCTACGTCGTTATGTACATCTATCCACTGGCAATTACCACCAGCGTACAGCGCGGCTCTATACCGATTTTGGCTTGCTGACCTGCCATGAAGAAATCTGTGAAGACGTGAATGATGTATTTGCGCAACTCACAGGCTTGGGCAAAGCCAGCAAACTACGCCACCTGTGGCAATCGCCTTTTACCTTGCATAGCCAGTTGATTAAAGCGATTCATCACGAAACCGAGATTGCAAAATTAGGTAAAAAAGCCCGCATTATCGCCAAGATGAATGCCTTGCTGGATGCCGATATCATCAGGGCTCTATACGATGCCTCAACTGCCGGCGTAGAGATTGACTTGATTGTACGGGGCGTTTGCGCTTTAAAACCTGGCATGCCAGGCATTTCTGAGAACATTCGCGTGCGTTCCATTGTGGGCCGTTTTCTTGAACACAGCCGCATTTTCTATTTTTACAACAATGGCCAAGAAAACACCTATCTGGCAAGTGCCGACTGGATGTATCGCAACTTCTTCCGCCGCATTGAAGTGTGCTTCCCTATCTTGGATGCCAAGCTCAAGAAACGTGTGTTTAAAGATGGCTTAGAACCTTACCTGAAAGACAATACCAGCGCATGGGAAATGCTGCCTGACGGCACATACAAACCAAGACTGGCAAGACGTGGCTCGGCATTTAATGCACAAGAATTTTTAACTACCGAACATGGTCAAAATTTACCGCAAGAGATTTAGATCTGTAGCTTTCAGATAATACGAATAGAGATTATTCGCTGATGAGCAGTGATATTGACACATCTTTCCAGTAAGCCACTTCGTTGCTTAACTCGGCTTCAGTCAGCGGGTTATCTTTCAACCAGCCTGATTCGAGCGCTAACGAAAATCCAGTATTGTCACGCATCAATTCAAGCGCTGGATGGCTATCATCAAGACGATTGCGGTGAAACAATATCGCCAGTCGCAACACCATAATCAGCAGGCAACGATCATCATCTAATGGCGGCAAGCTAATCTTGGTTAAAGAACGCCGCTGTGCCCGCACCAGCAACCCCAAAGTCAGTTGCTCCATTTTGGAGAAGCCAGGCATATCGGCATTTTCAACAATATAAGCTGAATGCTTGTGATAGCCGCTATGGGCAATCGAGATGCCGATTTCATGTAGCTTGACTGCCCAAATAAGGTATTGCTCGGCGGTTTCTTTGTTCATGCTGAGATTATCGTCAACCTGATCAAGCAAGGCTAAAGCAAGCTTCTGCACACGTGTCACTTGGTCTTGATCAACATGATAGCGGCGCATGAAGCTATTGACGGTTTCCTCACGTGTATCCTGGTGATGCATGCGGCCTAGCAACTCGTACAACACGCCCTCACGCAAGGCGCTGCTCGCCGTGGTCATATGATCAATCTTTAATGCTTCAAACGCCGCCAGCATGATGCACAAGCCGCCTGGCAACACCGCAGCGCGGTCAGGGCTCAAGCCTTGCACTTGCAGCTTTTTGCTGTCTTTTCCTTTCAGCAATAAATCCCGCAAATGCAATAAGCCTGCATGCGTAATCGCGCCATCTGTCACCCCTTGCAAGCGCATGATTTCGCCTAGGGAACGCGCGGTGCCTGAAGAACCAACGGCTTCGTGCCAAGACAGCGTGGAGAAGTTTTTGCGGATATTCTGGATTTCAGAAGCAGCCGCTAATTGCGCATTAGCGAGGCCTGTTTCAGTGATTTTCCCATCTGGAAAAAACTTGAGGCTGTAACTGACACAGCCCATATACAGGCTTTCCATCTCTATCGGCTCAAGCCCCTGGCCGATGATGAATTCAGTGGAACCACCACCAATATCAATCACCAGGCGTTTATGTGTTGCGGCAGGCAAGCTATGACTAACTCCCACAAAAATCATGCGTGCTTCTTCGCGACCGGCAATGATTTCAATCGGGAAACCTAGGGCAGCTTCTGCCTCAGCCAGCAATTCTGTAGAGTTTTTTGCGACACGGAAAGTATTGGTTGCAACTGCTCGCACAGCTTGCGGCGGCAAGCCACGCAGCCGCTCACCAAAACGCTTGAGGCAATCAATTGCTCGGCGTTGGGCATCTGCATCCAAACGCTTATCCTTGCCTAAACCAGCGCCAAGGCGGACAGGTTCACGTAAAGAATCATGGAATATCAGTTGTCCATCGACTACGCGGGCAAGTTGCAATCTAAAGCTATTGGAGCCTAAATCTACAGCGGCAATTTCTGACAGGATTGGTTTTTGTGTGGCCAAGACCAACCTTTATATGAGTATGAATTAAGGGTAAAGATTACCGCAGTATTAAAAACTGCGCATCTCTAATTGTAACGCTGTAACGATTACGCCAGCGAACAGAGGCTTGATTTAAGCGTGTTAACTGGCGTATGTAAATACACAAACTTTAATAAATTAAGACTGCAAAGTCTCGCGTTCCATTTCTTCCAAGGAAATATGGCGCACATCTTTGCCTTTAACCATATACACCACATATTCAGCGATATTCTTGGCATGGTCACCAATACGCTCAATCGCTTTAGCCACAAACAAGACTTCCAGTGACATTGAGATCGTACGTGGGTCTTCCAGCATGAAAGTAATCAACTGGCGCATGGCTGCGCGGAATTGCTCATCAACCTGTTCATCCTGACGTGCAACTTCAACGGTTTTAGTCACATCAAGGCGGGCAAAAGCATCGAGCGCGGTACGCAACATCTCGCGTACCAAACCCACCATAGACTTGATTTCATTAAAACGTGGGGTGTACATACGGTCTGATTCAGAAATCTTTTGCGCTACACGGGCAATCTTGGTTGCTTCATCACCAATACGCTCAAGGTCAGTAATAGTTTTCACCATCATCATGATCATGCGCAAATCGCCTGCTGCAGGCTGGCGACGGGCAATAATATGGCTGCAGTCTTCATCAATTTGAATTTCCAGATCGTTCACTCGGCTGTCATTAGCCATCACGCTCTCAGCAAGATTGCTATTGGCGTTGACTAGCGCATCAAGCGCATTGACGATTTGTTGCTCAACCAAGCCGCCCATTTGCAGCACTTTTGCGCGCACTGACTCGAGCTCAGCATCATATTGCTTGTACGTATGTTCAAATTGCATCGTGCGTTCCTTGTATATATTTTAAGCGCGTGTAGAAATGACTTAATCCCCACAGTGTAGCCGTTCAATATGACATTTTTGTGTCTAATTCTGCTTTGCCAGCACGCTTTGGAAACTAAAGCAGTCAGATAGCCCTATTTCTCGTATGTTTTAACGCCTTCAGGCGTTGCCAACAATAATACATTGGCTGGGCGCGCGGCAAACAATCCATTAGTGACAACACCAACGATCTGGTTGATTTTGGCTTCCAGTTCAACTGGATTCAAGATTTGCAAACCATGCACATCCAAAATCACATTACCGTTATCGGTAGTGAAATCACGCAATTTTGGTTGGCCACCAAGCTTGACCAACTCGCGAGCAACATAGCTACGCGCCATTGGGATGACTTCGACTGGTAAAGGAAACTTGCCCATCACTGGTACCAATTTGCTGGCATCAGCGATACAGATGAATTTCTTGGCACAGGCTGCAACGATTTTTTCGCGCGTTAATGCACCACCACCGCCTTTAAGCATATGTAGATGCTCAGTCACTTCATCGGCGCCATCCACATAGATTTCCATACCATCCACGCTATTGAGATCAAACACCTCAATACCATGTGCCTTCAAACGCTGTGCAGTTGCTTCTGAACTCGCCACTGCGCCTTCAATCTTGGATTTAACTTTCGCCAGTTCATCAATAAAGAAATTGGCAGTAGAGCCAGTACCCACGCCAATAATGCCACCTTTTACATAACTTACTGCCGCCGCTGCTACTTGTTGTTTTAATTCGTCTTGCGTTGCCATTTACTTTTATCCTGATTTTTTAATGGTATTTAAATTGGTTGTTAAACAATTAAATCTTTAATGATGTGTTTTCTTTATAATTACGCACTTAATGCAACTCTAAAGCATCTAGTTTTAATGCTGTAAACCACTATAACCTTGAATCATACACGCCCTACCCGCTAATGAAAAACGCCTACCTGGAAAAAATCCGCAACGCGCGCGTCTATGATGTCGCGATCAAAACTCCGCTGGAGTTTCAAGCTAATCTATCTGCACGTTTAGGCAACCGAATTCTGCTGAAACGCGAAGATATGCAGCCCGTATTTTCGTTCAAGTTGCGCGGTGCTTATAACAAGATGATCAACCTTCCAGCAGAAGCGCTGGAACGCGGCGTTATTACGGCTTCAGCAGGCAATCATGCACAAGGCGTGGCACTGGCGGCGCAGAAAATTGGCTGCCGCGCAGTGATCGTAATGCCGACCACCACGCCTATGATCAAGATCAATGCAGTAAAAAGCCGTGGCGGCGAGGTAGTCCTATTCGGTGACTCATACTCCGATGCCTATGCCCATGCCCTAAAGCTGGAGCAGCAAGAAAAACTAAGCTTCGTTCACCCGTTTGACGACCCAGACGTGATTGCTGGCCAAGGCACGATTGCTAAAGAAATATTAGACGCTCACCCAGAACCCATCGAAGCGATTTTCTGCTGCGTAGGTGGCGGTGGTCTCATTGCTGGAATTGCTGCTTATGTGAAAGCGGTGCGCCCAGAAATCAAGGTGATCGGTGTTGAAGCCACTGACGCCAACGCAATGACCCTTTCCTTGCAAAAAGGTGAACGTGTCATGTTGGATCAAGTCGGCCTATTTGCTGATGGTGCAGCCGTCAAACAAGTCGGTGAAGAGACCTTTCGCCTGAGCCAAGCGTATGTGGATGAAATGATCTTAGTGGATAACGATGCTATCTGTGCCGCGATTAAAGACGTATTTGAAGACACGCGCTCGATTCTTGAGCCTGCTGGCGCCCTTGCCACTGCTGGATTGAAAGAATATGTAAAACTGCATAAGGTGCAGGGCAAAACATTGATTAGCATTGCCTCTGGCGCCAACATGAATTTTGATCGCCTGCGCTTTGTTGCAGAACGTGCCGAAATCGGTGAAAAACGTGAGGCTGTTTTAGCAGTGTCAATTCCAGAGAAACCAGGCTCATTCAAGACTTTCTGCCATTTGATCGGTGATCGCAGTATCACGGAATTCAACTACCGTTACTCTGATGCCACTGCAGCCCATATCTATGTCGGCATCGCGATTCAGGACCCGAAGGAGTCTGGCGAACTGGTTGAATTGTTAAAAGCGCACGGCTTATCCACACTGGATTTGAGCGAAAACGAAGTCGCCAAGCTACATTTACGCCATCTGGTCGGCGGCCATGCGCCGCAGGCCGAGCACGAATGTGTGTACCGCTTTGAATTCCCAGAGAAGCCAGGCGCACTAATGAATTTCCTAGACCACATGGGGCACGACTGGAATATCAGCCTATTCCATTACCGTAATCATGGCGCCGATTTTGGACGGGTGCTGGTAGGCGTACAAGTGCCGCCAAATGAACAGGATGAGTTCAAACAGTTTCTGGAAAACCTCAAATACCCATACTGGGATGAGAGTGAAAACCCCGCCTACAAGCTCTTTCTTGGCTGAGATTGGGTAGCGATGCAAGCCAGCAACTTCGTATTAGCAGACTACTTCAAGCGCATAGGCTATACCTCAGAGCCCAAGGCCGACATAGCTACCGTGGCCGAAATCATGCGCTGCCAGCTATTCACTACACCATTTGAAAATCTGGATGTGCAAGCTGGAAAAATCGTCTCTCTGGTGCCTGAAGACATCGTCGAGAAAATCGTCACACGTCATCGTGGTGGCTACTGCTATGAGGTGAACGGCATTTTTGCCATGGCGCTGCAAGCGCTTGGCATCCCCTATCAATTCGTAGCCGCCAGACCCATGTTTTACCCCACCAGAAGACCAAGAACGCATATGGCAGTAGTGGTCAATCTGTCAGGTGAACGCTGGTTATGTGATTTAGGCTTCGGCAGCTATGGATTAAGAGCGCCGATACAACTAGATGTGCTCGACCAAGCCGTTAAACAGGATCACGATAGCTTCATGCTAAGCAAGCCGACAGAGCATGAATACCTGCTGCAAGCATGGGTGGATGATGCCTGGGCACCGCAATTCGCCTTCGATTTCTCGCCACAGGAATGGATTGATTTTGCCCCAGCAAACTACATGAACTCAACCCACCCAGACGCTATCTTTGTGCAAAAACTTCTGGTTGTTTTGCACAACCCCGAAGGCCGAAAAATACTGTTTGGCACGACCCTCAAAACTATCACCGATGGCAAAGTTGAAAAGCAGTTTATTGCAAAAGAAGGTATCGCTAGCACTCTTAAAAACCATTTCGGTTTGAGCCAAACGACTTAGATAAGAGTCTGAACTCTTAGAGATTTACTGATTTTCAGGTGGCGGCTAACGACCCAAAGCGGCCATTTTCATATTTATAAAAGATGCCTAATCGCAGGAAATGCTGAGCCCCAAGTAGGCAAACAATTCTTTAATATAAATATCACTCATGGTTTGATAAATTTGAGGATAAAACCATCCTTTAACTGTCCATCTGCAGGGGTATTTTGGTCACGGGGATCTAGTGGATTGTGCAAGAAGTCGCTTGAAGCCTCAAATCTAAAACCTGCTGATATTACTTCCTGAATCAAGAATGTTTCTTCAATTCGATGTAGTGTTTTTGATTCAGATATCCCAGTGCCTGGGCGTCCTGCATGATCGGCAATGATATAAGTGCCACCAGGCTTTAAAGCATTAAATATATGCTTGTTCATGGCCTTTCGATCCACGCCCATATGCCCAAGATCATGGTAGTTGTATATAAATGTGACTACATCGATGCTTGCATTTGCTATATCCGATGGAACAGGATTCTCGAACGGAAGTACTACGGGAGTAATATTATTCAAGCCTGCACGGCTTGCTCGGGCGCTAAGTGCTTCGGGTGAATTTAAATGAACTCTATCAGGTTTGGCAACTGTATCCGATTCTGACCTAGCCACTAGATCAACAGGTGCACTTTGCCCATAAACATGCCCATTCGGCCCAACAGTACGAGCGAGCAATTCTGTTGTATATCCCCCACCAGCACTGATATCCAGCACAACCATTGCAGGTCGTGTGCCGATAAATGTTAACAATTCTGCGGGCTTGCGCCTGATATCAGCCTGCCTGTCTTCAGCAGTTCGATCAGGATTAGCAATTAGGCTGGCAATCTGCTCCTGGCTTAATACTGGGGCCTGAACTGAGGTATTAATTGAATGAATTCCAGTGCATGCACACACACAAAATATTAAAAGAGCACTGAAAAACCACTTTAAATTTTTCATTAATCAGTTGCGTCGGCTAGTAAATTGAAAACGGCTGCCCAATGCTGCTCGGCAGAAACTGGATCATACGAAGGGCTATCTTTGACAGCAAATCCATGACGTCCACTATATTGTACTGATTCGAAATTGACAGAGGCTTCTGTCAGCGCATGTTCAAGCTTTACGATCATTTCGTTGCTCATGGATGCATCTTCTGCTGCATAGCCAAAGTAAAGTTTTGCTTTGATTTCGTGAGCTCGCAAATGCGGGCTATCTGGCTCATCGCTAGCTAATCTGCCGCCATGGAAAGATGCCACAGCACGAATCGTATCTGGGAAGTCAGCAGCAGCATTCAGCGCAATGGCTCCGCTCATGCAATATCCCACAATAGAGACATTGGCAGGCTGTACTTGTTTATTAGACTTAAGGAAATTAAGTAATGCCTCGTGATCAAGCCGCAATGATTGCGGTGTGAACTGGGATTTTAATTGAGTCAGATAAGCTCTGGTGGCTTCATCAGCGAATGTCTTTGCAGGGTCTACAATAGGTGCAGGCCCAACGCGATAATAAAGATTGGGGAGCAATACAAAATACCCTTGCGCAGCAATTTTCTCTGCCATCGCAATAAAAGTTGGCCGGACTCCGCGAATGTCGGTATGTAAAATCACCGCAGGCGATCTTGTTGAAGATTTCGGATGAAATGCCCAGGCATCCATCAAACCATCTTGCGTCTGTATTTCTATTTTATTTTCAGTCATTTTTGTCTTCGAAATAGCTTCTATTGAATGTCCAAAATTACAGCACGTATTATTAACTTCTACCTAAAAAGTCTTGCTTCCCAACATCAAGCCCCAGACTCCTGAGAATCGCATACGCTGTCGTTAAGTGGAAATAGAAGTTAGGCAGGATATTATTAAGCAAATGCGTTTGCCCTTGCACTACACGGATCTCTGTTCCACGGGGAATTGAGATTTCTCTTAGTTCTTGTCCATCAATCTCTTCAGGTTTTAGCGACTTCAAGTAATCAATTGATGCTTGCAGGTATAACTGGAAATCGTCAAACGACGCCAATTTATTTTCAAATACTGGCGGTTGCTTACCGGCCAGCCTTGCTGAGTAAGCCGTTGCGTTATCTGCGACTCGCTGGATCTGCTTTCCAAATGTGAACATATTTGGATATAGCCTGGTTTCCAGAAAAACTGACGGTTCAATCTTTTTTTCAGTAGCAAATACTGAAGCCTTGTTTAATATTTCAGAAAGATTTCCGATGAATTTGATAAATACTGGCACTGATACTTGATACAAAGAAATGCTCATTTAGAACCTTTTTAAAGTGGTGAAGTTAGGCTGCAACTAGATGCCCTTTTGACTGCAGAGAGAATAATCGCGCATACAACCCGGAATGATTTACCAGTTCCGCATGGCGTCCTGTTTCGATAACTTTTCCATGCTGCATGACTAGAATAATGTCGGCATTCATGACTGTGCTAAGCCTGTGCGCAATGATGATGGAGCTGCGTCCAGATACCAGTTCTTCCAGCCCTTTTTGCACCAGGTGCTCTGATTCAGAATCTAATGCACTGGTTGCCTCATCCAATATGATTAACTGCGGGTCTTTAAGAATGGCTCTGGCGATGGCAACACGTTGTTTTTCTCCACCAGATAATTTAATGCCACGTTCACCCACCATAGTTTCATACTGGCTATCCAGTTGCTGGATAAAGTCATCAGCATGTGCCGCTTTTGCTGCTTGAATAACATCCAGGTTAGTTGCGCCAGGTCTGGCAAATGCGATGTTCTCTCCTATGCTGTCGTTGAAGAGCGCTACATCTTGTAGTACCACTCCCATCACTGCACGAATACTGCGCTGTTGATAATCCCGTAAATCTATATCGTTGATCAGTATGCGCCCTTCAGTCGGGTCATAGAATCGCATCAACAACTTCACTATCGTGGTTTTGCCGCTACCGCTGGTGCCAACTAATGCCAGGGTTTTTCCAGCATCTAAATGAAATGAAACACCTGTTAAGGCATTGCTTTCTTTACCTGGATACCGGAACGTAATATTTTCAAAGGTGATGCTATCTAACTGCTCCAGTACAATTGCATTCTCTTTGTCCGTGTGCTCGGCCTCAACATCCAGCAACTCGACTAATCTTTCAGCACTGCTTTCAATCTCACTGGCTTGGTTAACCTGCCGCGAAACTGGCCCAACCGTGCTAATCAGGTTTTGCGTCAAAGTAAGCACCAGCAAAATGTCGCCAGTAGTGAAATGTCCCTGCAAGGCACCTCTGGCGGTAATTGCCACAGCAGTGAATACCCCGAATGTATTGATCACATTCAGCCCCTGCTCCGAGCGCCATTGTGTCTTGTGCAAATTATCGCGTACGATTTTCCACTCAGACTGGGTTGTGTCATACCTCTGTTTGACGGCTGGTTCCCCGCCGAAACTCCTGACTGTCGCAATATTGCCTACCATCTCAGCGAGCAGCCCTGTCATCCGCCCAGCTAAAGCCTGCCAGCCTCGTCTATATGGTTTTGTCCAGCCGACTGTGCGATATGAAACCCAAAAGTTGATACAGAGCACAATAACCATGATTGCACCTACGACAGGTGCTTTAATCAACAGCACACCTAGTATAAAAACCATCTGCAAGAAGCCGGACAAGGTACCTTCAGTGATTGACGAGAGCCACATGGTGATGCTGGTGATCGTGCCAAAGCGATCCATAATTTCACCGACACGGGTTTTCTCAAAATAGTCGATCGACTTCTGTGTCATGTTGTCGAACACACGCTGGCGGAATGTGCTGACAGTATCTAACCACAAATCATCTGCCTGCTTGTTCTGCAAAGCACTAAACACGACAACGCCAAGTCTCAGGGCAAAGAAAATCCCTAAGATGATGGTCACTGACCACGAGGCTTCTGCCTGCGTAATTGAGCCAGACAGCATTCGTGAAATGACATCGACAATGCTTTTATAGAGGTAAGGTGTTGCGGTATTGATAAAGCCGAGCATTGTGCCGACCAGAATTACGCCAATGACACGGCCTTTATATTCAGGAATGAACTGGATAGTTCTCCAAAGATTTTTCATTGATAGTTATTTCTAAGTAATGAACTACAGTTTGTGTGTGGTAAATGACGCGTCTTATATGCCATTTGCTGAAGCCAATTCATTAGACTGTAGATTGACTGATGAAGTTTGAATTTTACGTCTCAACTGCGGCAACACATGTTCACCCAGTCGATACGCTTCTTCCAGGTGTGGATAGCCAGCAAGGAAGAACATTGAAATGCCGATGCTTTCATATTCACGAATGCGATCTACAATGTTTTCATAACTGCCAACCAACCCGCAGCCCGGTGGTATGCCGATATAGCCAAAACCCGACCAGACATTAGGGTAGATAAAGAAGTCTTCAAAAGACTTTTCCTTCTGGTCAAGATAGTCATGTTCATGGCTGAGCCTGCGTGCCGAGCGTAATCCAGCATGCGCAGCGACCGACTTGGCAGCACCACTATTGATGCCATCGTCGAAAAAGCGCTTGGCTTCTGCCCTGGCTTCTTCTTCTGTAGCGCGGGTGATGACGTCAATGGAAAGGCCAAACCGTATATTTTCCCGTCCATATACTTTAGCCCTGGCGCGAACATCTGCAATCAAGGCTGCAATCTCGGCAGGCGTTTCTGCGCGCATCAGGTAATAATCAGCATGTTTGGCGCCAAACTCACGGGCGGCGATGGATGAACCTGCGGTACAGATGAGTGGTAACTCCGCTTTTTTGTGCGCGGTACGGCGGCCACCACCTTCAGCCGTATAGTATTTGCCCTGAAAATGAAATGACTCCGAATTCCAGTAGCCTTTTACTACCTGCATGAATTCGTCTGCACGTTCATAGCGGTCATCATGCGGCGTTGTGTCACCAACTTGGCGCTGGATAACCTCAGAACCGCCATTGATGATGTTCCATACAAGACGATTGCCACTGGCTCGCTGATAGGTGGCTGCCATCTGCACTGCGGCCCACGGTGAGAAATGGTAAGGCTGGAAAGCGGTCACGAATTTAAGCCGCTTGGTTTCCCTGGCCAGCAATGAACAGACCGTCCATGGTTCTTCACCGCCGGGTGCATTGACCATCAACACACCATCAAATCGGTTGATTTCGGCAGCCCTGGCGATCTGTGACAGATAATCGATATAGGTAAAATCATCACCTACATCGAACTCGGAAACAGCGCCCGTGCCCTGGCCTGGCGCGCGATGCCAGTCACCACGGTTACGGGGATCGCCTGGCAAATATTGTGTCTCGCCATGTAACGGCAAACGGGTAAAAAATAGACTATCACTCATGGGTGTTTCTCCTCAAAACATACGCGTCCGCGTTTTTAATTTTTCTAATCTCGCCATTAGCCTGCGCTAGCGACTTTCTTAGAGTGGTGCTCAGCCTCCAGCTCGCGACGGCGTACTTCGGCACGTACAGCAGGGATGATGTAACGACCATAATCAATGGCATCATAAAGTGGGTCATAGCCACGGTTGAGGAAGGTCGTTACGCCAAGATCGTAGTAGTCGAGCAAAGCGGCAACGATGGTATCCGGCGTACCAACCAGAGAGGTGGAATCAGTACCACCGCCAATAGCGGTTGAGGTTGCCATATACAGGGCACGATCATGCACATCGCCACGCTCGGCCACTGCCAGTTGACGTATGGCACCGCCGCTCTGGCCGCGATTGTTGACTGATCGACCAAGGCTATGGTTTTCCTTAAGCGCAGCCACAATTTCATGCGCACGTTGCCATGCTAGGTCTTCAGTCGCGCCAATAATCAAGCGTACTGAAAGGCTCACTCGCGGTGCTTGCACTCCTGCTGCACCGGCAATCGAGCGTAATTTCCCAATCCGCTCGGCAACATCGGCGAGCGGCTCAGCCCATAACGCATAGAGGTCTGTGTGTTCAACTGCCACGTGGTAAGCCGCATCAGATGAGCCTCCCAGCGAAATCGGGATATATGGTTTTTGCAATGGCTTGATTGGCGAGAATCCACCCTTGATGTGGAAATACTTGCCGTCAAAATCGAAAGGTTGCTCTGAAGTCCAGGTACGTTTGACGATTTCCAGGTATTCACCAGCGCGCTCATAGCGCTCAGTCTTGTCTACCAATGTTTCGCCGTGATCGAGATCAGGCGCATGCCCCGTCACTGTATGCAAACGTATGCGACCGCCCGTGATTTGATCCAGCGTAGCGTAGGCGCGTGCTGCCAAAGTAGGCGCTGCAAGTGCTGGCCTGTGTGCCAGCATAAAACCTAGCCTCTCTGTATGTGCGGCAGCATAGGCAGCAAGAAAAGTCGGGTCACCACCGCCATTAGCGATCAGTACCCGGTCAAAATCGGCCTGCTCATGGGCACGCGCGAGGTCTCGCAGGTATTCAAGATCGATATTGCCTCTATTGGCTGTGCCTGGTGCTAGCTGGTTACGAGGGAACAACCCTCCTACAAATTCAACTGGCATGATGAGCTCCTTTGGTTTATCTAGTATTTATATGGATGAAACGGCGGCATCTAATAGTGAAGGTGAATCCTCTATTAATGTCTGGGTATAGCGTTCCTGGGGATGATCAAGCAGTTCGTCCACTGCGCCAGTTTCGACAATCAAACCGTTGCGCATGACAACCACCCTGTCGGCAATTGCTCGAACTACGCCAAGATTGTGTGTGACAAAAAGAATGGCCAAACCCTTCTTTTGCAGATTGCGCAGTAGTTCAAGGATGGTTGCCTGCACCGATACATCGAGAGCTGAAGTGATCTCGTCACAAATCAACAGGCGCGGCTCGCAAATCAAGGCACGAGCAATGGAAACACGCTGTAGCTCGCCGCCAGAAAGCTCACGTGGATAACTATTAGCAAAGCGCTCATGCAATGAAACCTGCGCAAGTGCGTTGACTATCCATTGCTGTGTCTGCTGCTCGTTAAGGTCAAAAAAGTGATGTACGGCTGTGCGTAATATTTCGCCCACTGTATGGCGTGGGTTCAAGGCCTGGTAGGGGTTCTGGAATATGTACTGGATCTGGCGGCGTATGCTTGCCTCCCTATCCCTGGCGCGCAACGGCAACAAGTCGCCATTGAACCTGACTTCACCCGTGACATCATGTCCCAAGCCAGCAAGCAAGCGCGCCAGCGTGGTCTTGCCAGAGCCGGATTCACCCACCAAGGCGAGGCATTCGCCCTGTGCAATGCTGAGCGAAACATCAAACAGTACTTTGCGCTGGCTGTACGCGGCAAATATGCCGCGCACCTGTAGCAATGGCCTTTTGGTGATAGACGACACAAGAACTTTGGGTTCGTCAATATTTGCCGTAGCCACAGTTTGCCCTGTTTCTGTTGATAAATTGAGGCATGCAACCAGGTGCTGTTGCTTATTCAATTGGCCGATCAGCCCAGGCGTTTCAGTCCAGCAATGCTGACTTACCTGGCTGCAACGTGCTGCAAAGGCACAACCTTGACGCGAGGCTTGTGGCGCGGGTGCCTGGCCCAATATAGGTTTGGGTGCTGCGCGTAGTGCGACATCTGGAATAGCGGCAAGCAGGCCCTGGCTGTAGGGATGCAAAGGCTGGCTGAAGAAAGCGGCCTTTGAAGCAAATTCGGCAATACGCCCCGCATAAAGCACCATTACGCGGTGTGCCAGGTGTTTGACCACGGCCAAGTCATGCGACACATAAACAGCAGCCACGCCATAACTCTGGCATAGTGCTTTGATGGTGGTCAGTATTCGCGCCTGGGTAGTGACATCAAGTGCTGTCGTTGGTTCATCCAGTATGATCAATTGGGGACGTAATACAAATGCCAGAGCCAGCATGATGCGTTGTTGCTGGCCACCGGATAACTGATGTGGAAAGCGCTGCAGGAATGCAGGGTCAGCCGGCAGGCCTACATCATTCAGTATGGCTAATATGCGTGATTGACGAAGGGCATTATCCAGCCCAGGTTCGTGGGCATCCAGTACATGTTGCAGGTGTGTACCTATGCGCAGTAACGGGTTAAGTGCCATGGCTGGGTTCTGTGCCACATAGGTGACTTGCTTACCCCTGGCCTCACGGAGCGCTTCGCCCGTGAGTTTGAGAATATCTGTATCATCGATAGACACTTCACCTTCCACTATTCGCGCACCAGAACGAGTATGTGCGAGCAATGCCATGGCAATGGTGGTTTTGCCTGAGCCCGACTCCCCCACCAGTGCCAACACCTCACCGCTGTTCACGCTAAAGCTTATGTCCGACACGATATCGTTACCGTTTTCCAATTGCACACAAAGGCCTCTTACCTGCAGGACTGGGCGTGCAATTTCACTGGATAATATGGCTTCAGCTAACCTCATTTGCGCTCTGCAATCCGTGCTTTGTTACGCCCAAGGCCTTCTGCCAACAGATTAGTACCAAGGGCAAAAAACGCGATCAGGATGATGGGTACCAGCACAGCATATGGCTGTATCTGCAGGCCGCCGCGGTTCTCATTCACCATCAACCCCCAGTCAGCTTCTGGCGGGGCAACGCCATAGCCAAGAAAACTGAGGCCGGAAAGTATGGCGACAGCCCACGAGAGCATGGTGCCAAGGTGGATCAGCAATGGCGTGGTGATATTGGGCAGAATTTCTTTCAGCAATATCTGGTGATACGGATAAGCCATCATCTCTGTCGCCTCTATATATTCCTGCTGGGCGATACCTAGTGAAACGCTGCGCGTCAGCCGCACAACACCGGGGATAAAGGCGATGGCCACCGTAATCACAATCAGCCATTTATCGCGGCCGAGCATGGAAACAATCAGCAAAACCAGAATTAGGTTAGGGAATGCGAGAAAAATATCGGCCCACCAGATAATGAACTGGTCGATCTTTCGCCTGAAAAACCCCGCAATCAAGCCTAGTGTCGCACCAATCACTAAGGCAATGAGGGAAGAAGTCAATGCCATCCAGACTATAGAACGACCACCGTATAGCACCCTAGACAGCACATCATGCCCCAGATAGTCGTAACCCAGTAGGGCGCCAGCATTGGGATGGCCATATCGCACACCGGTCAAATCCTGTGGTAGATAAGGGGAAAACCAGGGGCCTGCAATCGCCAGCAGTAGGATAAAGCTGGTTAGCGTAAAGCCAATCAGAACCTGGCGATTGATAAAAATACGACGCAGGGAATGCGGTAATCGAAACTTGGCCATCGTTATCTCAACTACTCGTGCGTAATCTGGGGGTGAGCAATACAGTGGCAAAGTCTGCCAGCAGATTGATCACCATCACGCCAGAGGCCAGGAAAAGAACAATGGCCTGTATGACCGGCACATCCCTGATATCAACCGCTGAATTCAGCGCACTGCCTATGCCGGGATAAGTGAATACCACCTCAACCACAAGGGCGCCGCCCAGCAATACACTGGCCATCAGAGCGATTGCTTGTATCGCCGGGATAATCGCGTTAGGAATGGCATACCGCCAGATGACCTGGTGTTCTGGAACACCACGCAGGCGAGCCGCCGTGACGAATTCGGATTCCAGCACTTCAATCATGGAACCGCGCACCAGGCGCACCAGGTAAGGCATGGTGGAAAGTATCAAGGTGAGCGTTGGTAACACCATGAATTGCAACTGGGTAAAAATAGAACGACCAGATTCGAAGAGCGATACTGCTGGGAAAATATTGAATACCGTCGTGGATAGCAACATCACTAGCCCTAATGCGATGGCAAAGCTAGGTACCGCTTTGAAGAAAATCAGGCTGCCGATCACGCTACGATCCAGGGCAGTATCACGATGCAAGGCCAAGTAAACACCTATGGCAAAAGCACTTGGCACCATGATGGCCAGGACAAAAAACAGTAGCACTAGCGAATTTTTGAGCTTAATACCGATCAGCGTCGTCACTGGCAGATTGGAATCAATGGAGATGCCGAAATCGCCTTTCAATGCTGGTTCTATCCAGTTCAAGTATTGCTCGACAATCGACTTGTCCAGACCCAATTGATGCTGAAGCTTGAGCACCGACTCTTCCGGGGCTTCAGGCCCCAGGATAATACGTGCCGGGTCAGAAGGCAGTGCCTGGGTAGCCACAAACACCAGCATGGAAATCACGATGATGCCTGCCAGGCTGGATATTAGCCGTCGCACGAACCAACTCAGCCAGACCGGTAGCTTGAAACTACGGTTTACTGGCTCTTCAGAAATCGCACTTTCAATATTGTCGGTATTAGCTGCTACCAAACTGGCAAGTAGCGGCTTAGCTTCGACTTCACTGGCAGGCGAGGCCGTTTGGCTAATAGACTCTAATATTGCGATTTCTTGAAGTTGAGACATCATGCAGTCGCATTCAGCCAGAGTTTGTCAAAACGCCAGGTTGGGAAATGCGAACGCTCAGGCTTCAACCCACCGACATTACTTGCCGCCACGTCCAAAGTATTCACGAACGACCAGATGATGAGACCACCCTTGTCATACTGTATCTGCTGCGCCTCATGCACTAGAGGCCGGCGTTTCTCAACGTCTGTAGTCGAACTCGCCTGTGCGAATAACTCATTGAAGCGAGCATCCGAGAAATGGGTTTTATTGGCACTGGAAAGAAAACTATCTACGGAAGCGCCGGTATGCAGGAACTCACCGCCAAGCCTGCTATTGGTGCTGATCTGCCAGTCATTGCGGTTTGGTCCGCCGAACGTTGCAGCATCGACTTGCGTCACTTTGACATCAACGCCGACTTTTTTAGCCTGCGCTGCAAAAACCAGCGCCGCAGGTGACCCGCCACCCACTGCTGACAAACCTGGACCCACAGTAATTTCTACTGACAAGTTATTATCGTAACCAGCCTGCTTCAATAATGAACGTGCCTGCTCAGGGTCATACTGGCGCTGCGGAATATCGTGATTGAATGTAGGGTCTAGAGGCGAGTATATATCGTTGGCAATACGTCCATTTCCCGCGAGCGCACGATCAATAATCTCCTGGCGATCTATCATCAGGCGGAATGCTGCCCTGACGCGATCATCCTTGAATGGTTCTTGACTGAGATTTAAATCGAAAGACTGCCAGCCATGCGTTTCATTGGTGATGACCTGCAAGCGCTTGTTGGTGCGCAATGGTTCCACCTGCTCTGGCGAGATGCCATTCGCCATATCGATCTGCCCACTCAACAGTGCTGAAACTCGTGCGGTTTCATCCTTGAAATCGATGATTTCAAGCTCATCAGGATAAGGCTGTCCGCTCTTGTAGAAATTGGCAAACCGCTCGAATACCGAACGCTGGCCAGGAGAAAATTCCTTCAATTTATAAGGCCCAGCACCAACCGGATTTGTGACTGGATGATAGTCGACAGGCACAAGCCCCCCGAAATTGACCCAAGCGTCTGGCAGGGATAACAAGCCATTGCCGCCACGAATCGGAATCTGCACGGTACGCTCATCCACTTTTACCAAATTGTCGCGGTCTATCCATTTCACATAACCCAGATAAGGAGATGCCAGTTCAGGATCGGACAAACGTCGTGTAGAAAATATCAGGTCATCAGCAGTAATGGTTTTGCCGTTATGGAATTCAAGGCCTTTGCGTAAACGTATAGTGAAGAGCGTGGCGTTGGCATTCACCTCGACTTCCTCTGCCAGCGCGAGATCTGGCGTCATGTGCTCACTCCACTCCCACAACTTGCTGTAAAGCGCAAAACCACGAATGATCGCACCCGGAGTGGTTGGTTTGTGTGCATCAAGGTTGCCTGTCTTGCTACCATCGATAATGCCCATACGTAGCCGACCGCCATAGCGTGGCGTGGTGGATTGCGGGGCATTACTGCCTGTGCTGTTATCGTGGCAACCACTGAGCAAACCGCCGCCCAGCAACAAGCTGCCGCCGATAGCGGCACCGCCTAAAATAAATCCTCTACGGGATAACTCCGTTGTCATTACGCTGCCTCCAGGCTGTGTTCGGTTTGTTGATTCTGTTCACTAACTACTTCTTTATTTCTATCGCCACGTGCGGGATAGGTCGAACGTCTGGTAGATGACAGCAGGGGCACATCAAAACCATGATCCAGATCGAGTAATGGGAAAAGCAGATCGGCTACACGATGCGCCTCTTCAATCAACGGCCAGCCAGAAAGGATGAAAGCATGCGTGCCATTAGCTTCAAATTCGCGTATGCGCTCTGCCACATTTTTGGCGCTACCAACCAGAGTGGTACCTGATAGCGGCGCAAGGATATTGAATCCATGCAGGGCTGGGCCAGTCCAGATATTAGGATATATCTCGTAATCCCTGGCCTTTGGCAGGTAACCCGCACGAACTGCCTCCAGGTTTTTCTGAACCTGTGGGTTATCACTGCGATATGTCTCAAATTTTTCGCCCGGCGGTAACTGGCGAATAATGCAATCCTTGGCGTATTGCACCGATGTGCGATCTACAAGGTATTGCGCATATTCCCAAGCTTCTTCTTCAGTTTCGCGCACAATGATTTGCAAACGGGTACCGAAGGTTAATTTCCGGCCATGTTTAGCAGCCTCAGCACCTACACGCTTGAATTTCTCGCCCAGCAGGGGTGGTTTGTCAGCAAAGCTCAGATAAACATCCAGCAACTTGGCAGAATGCTCAACGCCTGGCGCTGAAGTGCCTGCACCCCAGAGAGGAATGGCTGGCAGCACTGGTTTTGCCTGCCCTCTCGCCGGTGAAAGTGCTAATGGTGGCTTGGGTGCGATCTTGATGTATTGACCATCATAGCCATTGGGATCGCCCGCATATGCCTTGCGGAATGCATCCCAGTATTCATAGCTGAAGATATACCGCTCATCATGCTTGATATGGAAACCCATCGACGGCAGCATGCCATCGTTACCATTCACCACGTTATAGATCAGGCGACCACCTGAAAAACGGTCAACCGTTTGTGCAATTTGCGCCAGTTTAGCTGGGGCAATCAAGCCCGGGTGGACTGCTGCAACAAATTTCATACGCTTGGTACTGGCAAGCATGGATGCTGTCAAAGTGTTGACTTCATCCATTCCAGTTGCAAGTAATGCACCGTAATAACCAAGCTTGTCGATAGTACCTGCCAGTTGTTGTAGATGGTCAAAACCAGTATCCCATCGTCCATCGGCCTCCCAAGGCACTGGCCCATCGGGTGCTGTGAGATACCATAAAATTTTGACTGCCATTTCTATTCCCCTTTTAATTCGTTTTTATTACTTCTTAATTACTCAGCAAGCGATATGCCATCTATATACCTAAGCACTTAAATTTTTAAGTTACTGATTATTAAATATTATTTAAGTATTAAAAATCCAGAATATGTAGCTCTACTTTGAACTGTTGTTACTGCAACAATTTTTTGTTGAGTCATGTTGCTGACCACGCAATATCCGCATTGAAATGCTAGGCGTTACTCAGCATTTCAATGCGTTTATCTCTACTTAGAAGCGATAAGCGAAAGTAGCTTGTACGGCTAGTGGCTGAGTTGGCGTCACGAATTCAGACGTGCCGCCAGTCAAACCTGTGGTGAAGTTTTTCTGATTAGTGATGTTAAGAAAGCGTAATGCTCCATCCCATTTCTTTTCACGGTAGTACAGCGTCAGGTCAACGTTGTACTCATTGGGGATAAGTACTGTCCTAGAAATGTTGGTATACCATTGACTCGTCCACCATCCAGAGACCTGAGCCCCAAAACCTGATGGCAAGTGGTAATCCAAGTAAGAACTGATTGAATACTTAGGTATAGCTGGGGCCTGGATCCTTCCCGGTGCTGTTGCACGGGTAAGCGCATTACCATCAGCAAAAACTGTCGCATTATCTGCAACAAATCCGTTCTCAGAAAAGAATCCAGATGGGTATGAAATATTGGTATAAGTTGCATTAATCGCTGCCAGGTTTGCACCTGCACTCAGCCTATCAGTTGCTTGCAAACGGATAGCAGACTCTATGCCCTTAATTTGCAGAAAAGTCATATTGCCTGTCGTGTCTGGGCTCAACGCCCTGAGCTGTCGATAACCAGAAAGAGAGACGAACAATTTGTCTGGGATCAGATCGGACTTCAAACCAATTTCATTCAACTGACTGGTACTGCGAAATGCTTTGGGGTTCAACGTATTGCCTGTCGGATTCCATGTCAGCACATCAGCAAAGCCACCCGTATTCAATGCATAGGAGTGATCATAAGAATAGTAAAGAGTAGTGTTATCCAAAGGTTTGTAATAAACCGATGCCTGATAACTAGGCAACCAGAATGATTGCTCGTCACTATAGTTCTGAGCTGGCGTAATTACTAATGGGTTAGAAATTTTGGCATTGATATAACTTGAATTCAATCCAACATTCAAGCCAAACTTATCATTAAACACCAGATTTTGCTGGGTAAAAATCGAAGTTGTGCTCCAATTGCCAACACCTGTGTAAACTGCTCCACCACTTGCTGGAGAGCCGCCAACTTCAGCATATAGGCCACCACCCACGGGGTACATTTTTGGCAAATTCAAATAGCCAAAAGAAGTCAATTGCGGAACACCTGCTGTGCCTATCCATGAGCCTGATGTGCCAGGCGTTGCCAATCCATATAGACCAGCTGGGGTTTTCAACCCTAGTGGTGCTGTCAGATCATACGGTGCGATAGTAAAGCTGTTATTGGCCGCCAGTGAATTAAAAGCTTCATAACGGTATGCAATACCTGTAGTGCTGTTGTCTTTGATATCAACATCTAAGATATTAAAATTGCTTTTACCTCGAAGCTCTAAACGGTTATCAAAAATATTATCTTTAGACTGATACAGAAAGCTGCCAACAGAGTCAGTGGTGTCACGCGAGTATTGATACAAACCACTATTGACCACGCTCCAATTCGGCGACAAGTTGATGGCAAACTTTAACTGACTGGCGCCTCTTCGCGCTGTATTCTGGTCATTAGGGTTTGAAAAGTCGTTGCGAGAAAGCTTGACGAGCCCATTACCTGCCAATGTCGGATCATAAACCCAACCTCTTACGGTACCTGCTGTAGCAGCTGAGCCAAACGGATTGGCGACTGCAGCACCTGCAACATATTGGCCTTGTGCGTTACGAGTTCTTGTTACCCATCCCGTTATAGCAGAGTTATATGCACCAGAGGCATATACAGGTGAATAGTAAGAAGTCACGCCACCTACAACCTGGCTGATAATAGGAGTGGCACGTCCTGCATAATATTGGCCATTATCTACCAGATTCTGGGTTGCCCGGTTCCAGCCATGTGTGACATTAAAATCGTAGTAATTATCGAAGCTGGCATTCCAGTCTACCCGGATGTTGTCGGTTGGTTTCCAAGCAAGTGCTCCATAAAACGCTGTAAAGTCATTGCTAACGTTCTTATAGTAATCATCTGCTTTTTGTGGCGTCACGCTGATACGATAGGCCAGCTTATCGGTAATTGGCCCTGTGGTATCGTACGTAACTCGACTAGAGAGATATGAGCCGCCACTTGGTACCCAGGTACCTAGTTGCACACTTACCTGGCTTTTTTGTTCATCAAAATTCGGTTTTTTGGTCAGGTAATTAACGTAGCCACCGCTGCGCGAAGCTGGCCCAAAAACTTCAGATGGTGGGCCTGAAACCACATCTGCGCCCTCGTAAGCATTCATATTGAATGGGTGGCGCACGTTATAAGCTCTTTGACCATCTTGGAATATTTCCGAGTTCTGCCCACGAATCAGTGGTGCAACAGAGACATTCTGACCACCGCCACGCGTAATGCTGGGAGCATATTTCACCAAATCATCCGCGTTCTTGATATTGTCTCGCTGTAACTGCTCTTCCGAAATTTCAGACACTGATCTTGGCGTATCCAACACCGAAGTATCATTGCCATAAACTGAACTGGATGGGCGATCGGGCAGAGCTGTGGTCAGTTTCCTTGCCTTGACAGTCACTGCACCGAGCAGATTTTCATCATTTGAATTATTTGCTTTTCCTTGTTGAGCATTCTGTGCTGGCGCATCTGCTGCTGGGCTTACTTGAGTTTCCTGATTTGTATTTTGCGTGCGATCTGGTACCTGCGTTGACTCAGCCAACGAATTACTGGATGCATAGAAATTTATTAAAGTGGCTACTGCAATAAATCCAGTAGACCGCCTGAATCTTGATTGAACGGCTTGCATTGTTGCTCCCTTAGTTGAAATCTAAATTTTTAGAATTGCAGACTAAGCTGTTGGCAATATGCATGCCATTTATTATTTATATATAAATCAGACACTTAAAAGTGTGCTGTTTGAAAACTTAATGTTCTATATTCAGCAGTTGCTTGGTTTCATACATTCAATCAACAATTTATTCTTAAAAGAAATATTGTCAGTCTGAGTTAAATCAAACTAAGAACTTACGGATGTTTGGAAGCAATCTAAACATAAACGATGGTTAATTCGTCTTATGTAAGTTGCGTCCTTAAGTGGGTGTAGATGGCAGATAAAATGAATCTACGCGCGTCTGGTTGAATATCCAGTTAGATGGCACTGTTAACTCGTAAACTGCACCGTTTTTGAGTTGCCAGTCAAAAAGATCGGTAAAGTCCTCTTGTACAAGTGCACGCACTATCTTTGCTACAAATCCATGCGCAACTAGTAAAACGGTTTCATACGGATGTTTTTCAGATAGTTCCTGTAGCCCATCACCAACGCGGCCAATAACCTCTGCGATTGTTTCACCGTTTGGAGGTGCCGCATGCCACTGCCGTGTGATATTCATGTTCCAAAGCCCAGGGAACTGGGACTGAGCTTCTTGTTGGGTAAGTCCCTCAAAAACGCCAACATTCCGTTCACGAAAAGATGCATTAAATTCTAGAGATAGACCTCGACTGTTGCAGATTATTTCGGCCGTTTGCCGCGCTCTTGCAAGCGGAGAGCTGATAACTGTCTTAATCTGTTCGGGAATCATGTCTTTCAAGGCATATGCTTGCTGAATACCGACTTCATTTAATACTGGATCCAATGCGCCTAAATATCTACGCTCGGCGTTGTACCAAGTCTGGCCGTGGCGAACAACGAATAGCCTCATGCTGACTACCTCTGTTTGTTAAGTAGATGTAATGCTTAGATGATGGGCATATTCAAATGCTCCAACAAATAGAATGCATCTTCTATCTGAGTTATATGCCAGCCCTCTCGTTGATAAAAACGCAATGCATCTGTATTAATCTTGAATACTCTAAGTTTGAGTGTTTTATGATTTATTTGGCTGCTTCTCAGAACATCTTGCAGCACAATTGATCCGATGCCTTTAGAGCGATATTCTTTGCCAAGAATAAACATCCGCAAATAATCGAATTCGGTTCCGAGCTCCAATTGGAAATATCCTGAGACTTCAGAGCCTATTTGAATTACGTAGGTTGTAGCTGATTGAAATGCAGCTGAAAAATCATTCTTCTGCCATATCTCATCCCATCCCCAAAGTTGCTCGACATACCCTTTGATGGCTTCCACATACAAATCATAGATAAAGATTTGATCCTCGGATGTCGCTATTCGGGTGGTAATCATTAATCAGATTAAGACTACTTCAGGCTTTATTAAACAGCCCTGACTCAGATGCTTGAACAAGCAATTTCTTTAAATAATCCCACACTTCTGGACATGCATCTCCGATGGGTGCATTAAATGTGAGCACCTTATTCAGGGGCACATTATTTTCTTTCCAGCTTTGGCCATCATTGTTGAGATTGTGCAGAAGTGGCATAAGTCGGTCGATGGCATAAGCAAATATAGATTCATTAGTTTGATGGTCTTCGTATTCTTGCCAACGCTCCATACACCACTTTGCTTGCTGATCCGGCAATAAACCAAATATGCGTTGAGCCGCTTCTAATTCCCTAGCAGCACGAATGTCGCTATGGCCTTGGTACACAATCTGGTCACCTACATCAATCTCTGGGATGTCGTGCACAAGCAGAATTTCAGTCACACGACTAATGTTTACTGTTAGTTTGGACTGATCCACTAACAATTGTGCAAGCAGGCACACTTGCCAACTATGCTCTGCAGAATTTTCATACCTATCAAATCCAGTTGGTTTGGTCTTTCGAAGCACCGCTTTTAGCTTGTCCATCTCGATGATGAAATTAAAAATCTCGCTAAGATTACTGGTCAAAACTTTTCCCAATCCAAATTTGAGTCGCTATAGTTAACGCCCTTACACGGGCTCCCAAACTCTGCCTGCTGTTGTTTGATTAGGGTTGCCTTCTATGCGGATTAACTTGGCTGGCCCATCGCGGCGTGGTGAGTGAACTTCGTTTTCGTTATAAATACGCACATTGCCTGGTTTTAACTCGATAGAATCACGCAATTTGACTTTACCCGTCTTACCGCCAGGCTCGGCAGGCTCGACCACATCCCAACCATCCATCGTTGTGACGCCTTCAGCTTGAGCATAAATAGCCCACGAGACCCCATGATCATGAGGTTTAGTTTTTCTTGCCTCTTTAAACACATGAGCGAGAATAACAAAACCTAAGTCTTGGTCTTCGTAGAGCACCTTTCTTTGGGGTTGGTCGTCACGCAAATATTGATCTACAAAACCTTTATTGACTACGACCTCTTCGAGCAGCTTTTTTACACGTTCCCTACCTGAAGGTTTCGGGTCTTCTTTGAGAATAATGTGTATTAATTGAGAGACGGATTCGACGGTATATTTCATTGTTGATGACTTTTAATTCCACTAATACTAAGCGGCACGCTTAATTATCTCGTCATTTGAAATGATCTTTTCAAGTGCTTTTTGTGCATCTTGAATCGGGCGATAGTCTATCCATGCGTCGAAATCAAAGTCGCGATCCAGAATGCCATAGGTCAACAAAAAGTCTTTTTGCTGACGGAACAACTCAACACGCTCTTGAGAAAGGTCTGGCGCCAATGACAAATGAAAGCCGTCGCGATAAGCAGCAGCAACACCTTCTGCAGTGCCACCAGTTTCACTTTGTAGAATTTTGTGTACGCCACTTAGATTGGTCTTCGCCCACTCTGCGGCGCGCAAGGTTTGGGTTAAAAATCGCACGACAACGTCATAATGATTTTCTAACAAGTAGGTGTGTACAGTGACAGGACGAGGGGTTCCATTATTCACACGGAAACGCTTCTCAGGGAGTTTATCCAGATCAATGCCTACGACTAACCCTTGATCACGTGCGCCATCTTGAGCAGCAGCGCCTTTGACATAAATCGCATCAACACGCCCATCAAGTAAGGCATTAAAACTCGCTTGCCATCCACCATACCTGCGACCTGTAGCCGTCACTTCATCTTGGCCAACCTCAACTAAATGAATGTCATCAAGCGTCAAACCAACAGAAGCTAAAGCGCCTTTATATCCATGCAGACTGCTGATTCTGGTAATGGTACGGCCACGCTTATTTTCTGCAATGTCTTTAGGGCTGTAGGCAGGTAAAGCTAGCCGCTTACCTTTTAAGTCATCTGGCTTAGTAATGTTGGAGTCAGGGCGAACAATAATTGATTGAGCTTCCTCAATCCACGTTAGTCCAATTAAGCGGGTGTCCGCTCCTTGTGCTTTAGCGGGTAGAGCAAATAAATTGCCACCCTCACGAATCAACGTTTGCAAGCCATGATCATAGTGATGATGCCTAAATGGCGCACTATCTTCGTCTTGTAATGCACGAAGTTTGATATTGTCTTGAGCGAACTCATCCTGTAGCCATCCTAAATTATGGGCGATGCCCGAAGCAGTCGGAACGCCACCTTGGCCATTTCCTGCGCAACGAGTAAACCACAAGGTGTTATCAGGCAAAGATTTTGAATTGTTTTGGCTCATTTAAACGGTTCCTTTGAGAATGTTAATAACGTTATGGCAGTTTCTATGCCATAGAATTACTCCCCAGTCCAAAAGTTACATAACATCATGTTTTTAATAGCCATCAGCAAACTATCACCGCTAAATTAAAGATTAGCTGGTAATAAAAAATGTTGTTATTGATACAATGCTAGGAACAGCATTGTTGCATTGGGAACAGTTCTGGTGGGTAAGTGTTACCGCCGAAATCACCCATTATGCAGTGGGTGATTTGATGTAGTTGAATGACCGCTATTGGCCGACTTTAGACATTCTTGAGCGGCTCGATACGACCCATAGCAGCCGTTAATGACGAATTACAAATATTAACTATTTCCAATGTGCAACTTGCCATTTTTAACTGCTAGCCACCCTAAACCAAGAGCCTTAAAAAATACCACCCAGCTAGGTTGACCTGCATAGTGGCTGAATGTAACAACCCAAAATCCATTTGATAGCTGCAGTTCCAGTTCAGGCAACCTTCCAGTTAATTTAGCGGAAGTAATTGTAGCGTTCATTAGTTTTTTAGATATAAATAGACAGCGTTTTTTTGTATCGTGACTACCACCAAGAATTGATCTCAACTTTTCGATTCTCCAATCAAAATCAACCATCACTGTAATCTCGCCTTGCGGACTCCCCACTGAACCATCTCTACGTATCTGTCCCTCACTTAATGCACCAAGCTCTAAAAATAGAGCAGAGCCATGACCCATCCATACATTTGAAATGACCATTCCAGTTAATAAATCGAGTGGTGGTTTAGTTTCTATTTTTGACTCCTAGCACTTTAATGAAGAGGCTTAAAACGACCCTAAGCAGTCATTTTGATAGCACGGTTGGAAGGACGAATTAGGATTCATTATGCATTTCGCCTCGCTGCGCATTTTCATCAACTTTGCTAGCAATATATCCGCCAATCAAGCTACAGACAAAGGTGAATGGGTAAAAGAAAAGTTGTGATAGCAACATGCCTAATATTCCCAAGATGAGTACTTTGAAAGTAAAGGTACCGAATAAAAGAATCGATTGAATTACTATAAAAAAAGGAGTCCAAATAAAAACCAAGAAGGCTCCGCCTTTGATTGAATTCCACATATAGTGATCTGTTGTTTTGCTCGCTAAATAGCCAATAAAAATGATACTGGGGAATAGCAAATAGAGGAGCAGTGTGTGAGCAAAACCATCTTTCGCTATTGTGAAATAGTCAAATATCAACCTACTTACTTCATTTAAGAGTGCGTCTAAAATCAGGGCAGGATAAATTATTTTCAGGAATATCTTTAGGTTATCTATCTGCATTCAGACCTCGTCCAATGTCTTAAATCGACCCAAAGCAGCCACTCAAACGAAGCAATTAAAGACACTCATTAAGGTTCGTATTAGCCATCTTCAGATACATTATCCCAAAATGGTGGAGAACCAAACTCTTGCTTAATATGCTCTACAAATAATCTGAATTTCGTTTCAGAAGATTTGCCTGCCAACCTCACGGCATATATTGCACTCTGGTTATTTACCTTTGTGTTTTCAGCTTCAAAAGTAATGGGTACAAGCTCTTTATTCTGTATGTGTTCATAGACCAGCCAGCTTGCTAGATGACAAATTCCTTTTCCAGCTAATGCGGCATCTAAGAGAGCTTCAGTATCATTAGATTTGAATGATCCTGTCACTTTTAAGGGCTTCTTATAGTCTTTCAGATTTAGATTCCACCAATCTGCAGGAGTACTGGTATTGCTAAGTGTAAGGCAATTGTGGTGCAACAAATCATCAGGTGTTTTAGGTAAACCGTAAGATTTGATGTATTTTGGGCTGGCACATAATATCCGTCTCATCGGTGCGATTTTCACACCTATCAAATCGCTGTTAGATAACTCCCCTATGCGAATCGCAACATCTTTACGGTTCGCATTCAAATCTACCCAGTCATCACTTATGTGAAGATCGACAATGATCTTGGGATACCTCTCCATAAACGTCATGACGGCAGGCGTTATAAATCTTTTGGCGAACTTAGCTGGGGCAGTAATGCTGAGTAATCCTGTCGGAATCTGTTCGCTGTCATGCAGTGATGCTTTTGTTTCATTGTAGCCATCCAACATACTTCTGGCTTGGGGTAAGAACTGAAGCCCTTTGTCCGTGAGTATCAATGAACGAGAGCTACGGTTGAATAACTTAATGCCCAGCTCTTGCTCCAATGCATCCAGCTTTCTGGAGACCGCTGAAACAGATAAATCGAGCTTTCGGGCAACAGCACTAAAGCTACCTAAGTTATGTATAGCAATGAAATTCTCGATGAGATCAAGCATGTATATATCTTTGCGATAAAAGCAAAGGATATTATACATTAGCCTTATTGTTGAGTTATTCGATGTAATAGAAAATTCGTCACGTTTACAATTTCACGAAGGAAATGACGATGTCTATTCAATTAAACAAGCTATTTAGTGCCTCTGTCATCGCACTCAGCTTAGCAACTCTGACAGTGGGTGGCGGTTCGGTCTACGCAGCCAGTCCCATGGTTAAAACACAAGCTCCAGGGTATTACAGGACGATGCTGGGCAGTTATGAACTCACTGCGATTAGTGATGGCACTATCGATGTACCCGCAGATAAACTTCTGTCAGAAGATGCTAGCGCGACAGTCTATACCTTACATAAAGCCTATCAGGAGGTGCCTGTAGAAACTTCCGTGAATACCTATCTAATTAATACAGGATCAAAACTGATTCTCTTTGATACCGGAGCGGGCACACTCTTCGGTCCAACCCTGGGCAAGTTCGTAGATAACTTGAAGGCGGCTGGATATGATCCCTCACAAATTGATGAGGTGTATCTGAGTCATCTACATCCTGATCATAGCGGCGGTCTGGCACTCAATGGCAAAGCGGTTTTCCCAACAGCAACTATTTATGTGAATAAGGTAGAAGCTGACTTTTGGTTAAACCTGAAGAACAAAGAAACCGCCAGCGATATATCAAAGTCGTTCTTTGAAGGCACCAATGCATCGGTTCAACCTTATATTGCGACTGGAAGATTTAAAACCTTTGCTGCAAATAGTCAGATTGCTCCCGGTATTAAAGTAATCGATGCTTCTGGACATACTCCAGGGCATGTTGCCTTTGACATCAAAAGTGGAAAAGACGAGTTAGTTTTGATTGGTGATCTGATCCATGTGCCTGCAGTTCAGCTGGATCACAGCGAGGTGACGATTGCATATGACGTTGATGCAGACAAGGCCAGAGCTTCACGCAAAGCCTTTTTTGATTCCATCTCAAAAGAGGGGCAATTGGTTGGAGCTTCGCATATTTCCTTCCCCGGACTTGGCCATCTGAATAAGCCAACTAGCACTACTTATCAATGGGTGCCGGTTATTTATCAGCGGATGAAATAACTATCAAGCCCTTGCTCTATTGGTAATAAAGTAAGGGCTTTACTGAGAATTAAAAGGTAAGGCTATAGGGCTTAAAACGACCCTTAGCGGTCATTAGGCATACAGCTTAATATGGGTTAGGCTTTTTAAAACTGCAGGCTATTTTTGACTTGATCGTTCTTTTTCATAGTCTTCATATGATTTCTTATTAAGGTTTTCTAAACATCTCTCACTCTCGCCTGGAGGCTGATTACGACAGTTATTTTCAGCTCCCCGTTTTGCACCTTCATACCAAGACTGCGTCGTGCAACCAGCGATAGTAGAAATGAACAAGGTGATATAGATAATTACCATGGATTGTTTTGTCTTCATTCCAAGTTACTTTCGGTTTAAAAATTCAATTTTTAGAGTCGTTATTCGACCGAAATCAGACTCTAATACTAAAGCCTAATCCCCGCCGCCACATCCTCCACTGGCATCTCCTCCAGCATCTCCGCTTCCATGGTCATCAGCACTATGACCAGCCCCATGGTCGCTCCCACTGACATTATCATTAAGGCCATCGATACTGCCATCTATTGAGCTATCTGAAAAATCACCACCGCAATACACCACGTTATTTTGATCGTTGCTGGATTTACGAAGGCCACTACAGTCTGCGTAATAGGTAAATCCATCTGTGATATTCAATTTTGAATCAAGTGCAAAAAGAAGCGGTAAACGAGAAGGCTTGTGTGGATTAATATTCTCTTCAGCACATACATATTTCCAGCATCTTCGTAATCCAATATTGCTTTGTAAACTGCCTGAGAGGACTGCAGCTGGGGTGTGGTGAAGAAAATTCCCGAATGCCTGCTTGGTAAAAACCTGGTAATGCTTGGTATGCAGGATGAACTCATGCCAAAGTTCATCGGCGACTTGTGAGGGCATCGAGATGTATTGCTTCCCACTTTTCTGATAAGCCATGAAGAACTGCCTGAGGCCTTGATTCACCAGTTCCATATCCTTTTGCGCCAGATGAGGATATTTCTTGATGACTTTTGCATATATGCCTTTAGGGAATTGGAACGAACGTATGTAATTTTCTCTGACCCTTGCTAGATTCAATCTCCATAGGTGACTAGCTAAAATCATGAAGGTAACTGCGAAGATTACGTTATAGGGCGTCATGAGAGATTATGGGGTTTCATAATTTGTATTTCGATGTGATTCGTTGTGGTTAGATTCGACCCAAAGCAGCCATTAAGAACAACCTTAATATCCTTCCCTGATTACTTCTCATACCATTCAGGTTTTCTTGTTGTCTTGCAAAATTTACGAGTTGCCGCTTTATCCTTGGACTCAATTTTAGATTCCAAATCATTTAGCTTTATCATCACGCTTTCTTGATTTTTGTATTTGCGTTTAAGCTTTGCTAGCTTTGTATCAGTTCCTGGACATGATTGGCAAATTGACCAATCAATATCCGCTTGCCTATCTTTATCATAACCATATTCTCCCCGCCAATGATCGCAAGATTCTCGAAGTTCTAGAAAACTTGATACATCAGTCGGTAATGGAGTTTCGGCAGAACAAATATCAAAAACACAAAGTAAGGGCACAACCAAAATAACTAATCTAAGCATCAGCACTCCATTTAATATCTCAATTACTTATCGTGCTATGGCTTAAAGCGACCCATAGCAGATATTTGGATAGGGAATTAATCCGATCTAATCTTTGCATTAAAACCATACTCTTTTAGCTTAGCTGCTATTTCTGGCTCGTATCCTTCTTGGGGAGTCAGTTCGAAAGCCCTGAACATATCCCTTTTTGCCATATCCTTATTACCCACAGCTTCATATGAACGCCCACGTTCATAAAGGGCATACCCATAATCAGGTTGTTTTGGTATGCCCAATGTATAGCTTTCAATTGCTTCATTGTACCGACCTGCTTCATAGAGAGTTCTCGCTTTATGATAATACACAGCCATACCAGCGCCTGTGCCAGGACCGTCTTCATCATAATTAAAAGCAGCATTGATGGCTTCTAGAGACTTATCAAATTCTTTAACTTCTCTGTAATAAGCCCCCAACATTAACAACGGCCAAACATCTTTTGGTTTTTCAAGTACTATGGCTTGCTTCTGGTCGTCAATAGCCAAATTATATTGTTTGGTATTAAAATAAGCCCCAGCACGCTCTGCAAGTATATAAGCCTGTGCTTCATTCTTAAGAGGAAGATTTAGGCATTTAGTTAGTGACTCAATCGCCAACAAATATTCTTTCTTTCCATTAGCTTCAATACCAGCCTTGCAATCTGCTAGATCAGCTTTTGCTGAGCAAGATAGTAGTAAAGTAAGTAGTGGGAGGATTAGAAGTCTTTTCATAAAACCTTAACTTATAGTCTGAATAAGGAAAATTTAATAATTCTTAGGCGTCCGCCGGCATGAACGTGCCCACTATCGTTAATAAAAATAATAGCCCACCCAGTATTATTCCTACCCAGTTCGCTTTGGAAAACTTCTTATTACCATCATAGCCAGGGGTTAATCTTGAGTTGATTTCAATTGCAGCATTATTGACGGGTATTAACGGAAGAATCGCTGCGAAAGTGATTAGCCAGTATGGGTCTGGCAGCCGCCATAAGGCCTGCAATATAAAATAAATAAATGCTAAAACTCCAGCAGGTAATGCATTGTTTTCCGGCTTATCATCTATGTTGCCTCTAACATCTTTAAAGAAACTATATGCCCAAAGCGGTGCGAACACTGACCTCCAGACCGGCATGATCTTTTCTCCTGAGCGCTTTTTAATGATCGCCCAATTTTTGTAGAACCAATAGATCTGATATAAACCAAGGGTCACCAAGGACATGGTGACGAATTTAAATGTTGATGTCGTGAAGTAATATGGCTCAGTTACAGCGACAGCATTATTGTATGCAGAATTCTCTGATATGGACGACATCTTTTCCCCTTTTTTGGTACAGCTAAATATTTATGACTTAATAATTATTTTTAATAATGCACTTTTAAAATTGATTGTAATTTAAGAATTTACTTTAGTGGGAATTACGGAAGTCTTAAATTACGGGTGACTGCTATTGGCCGATAGCAGCCTATATCTATTGCATACAATCATCCTTAATTTTGTGAAGTTAATGGTTCGTTTCTATCCATAACTTCCATTCATCAGAATCTTTAGGAGGTTGAAAGTGTTCGGGCATTTGGTCTTAACCATCAACAGACACGCCTCCGCGTAGCCCTTCAGCAGCACCACTGGCAGCCACTTCAGCTCGCGGAAACATCTTGTCTTCGTAATCTTTGACTGCCTGAACCCAATCACTCTTTTGTACCAGTGACATGGCTAGGTCTGCAGCATCAATCATCGCACTGTTAGCCCCTTCACCACTGAATGGCGACATAAGATGGGCGGCATCTCCAATAAGCGTCACTCCAACCTGATTATTCCACCGATGCCCAATTGGCAAGGCATACATAGGACGTAACCCAATAAATTTACCTGTGGTAATTAGATTTATAAGTTCAGGTGCAAATTCAGAAAATTCCGATTCTAAAACCTCTTTGGCACGCTCAGGCTTTGCAATATCTATATTGAGTGAGTTCTCGGGAATACGAAGTGCTGCATATACACGAATGTGGCCATAGTCATTACGTTGGGCGATCAATGTTTTTCCATTACCTTTTGAGAATATTTTGCCATGCCCGATTAATCTGGCAATCTCAGGATGTTTCGTATCCACTTCGTCTATTCCCAGTTCAGCAATGGTCACTCCTTCGTAAAAAGGTACCGCATCAGAAACGAGTGCCCGTACACGTGACCATGCGCCATCGGCACCGACAACGAGATTAAAAACTTCTTCTTGATCTTCACTGGTAACCACAGCACTGCGATTGTCGGCGAGTCTTTGTATTGACTTCACTTTCTGGTTCCATCGCACCATTCCATCTGGAAGAGAATCGAGCAGTAATTGCCGTAACTGAGTGCGGTCGATTTCCGGACGGTTGTCATCCTGTCCACTTTTCTCGGCCAATAAGGTGCCATCAGGGGAATAGACTTTATCTCCCTGGTCTTCGTAGCGTGCAAAACTGCGAAACGTGTCTTCAAGGCCTGCGAGATGCAAAGCATATTGACCTGTCTCTTCATGCATATCAAGCGAGCCACCTTGTGGCCTGGCAAGTGGATGAGCATCCGACTCGAATACCGTAGCTACGATGCCATGCAGATAAAGGATACGAGCAAGCGTTAGACCTCCTGGGCCTCCACCAATGATTGCGATAGTTGGGTGTTGTGACATAGTGGCCTCCTGTGATAATGTATATAGGTTCCTATATAATAAACATAGGAGCCTATGTAATGCAACATTTTTAACAGGATAGAAGATACATGTCAGCCTCATCAGATAGTTGGCAGCCGAGAAGCATGCCTTCAATGCTAATTGCGCATTCTGCGAGAATGCTTGCTCGAAAAGCGGATATTAAATTACGGGAGATTGGCATCAGCACCAGTCAGTTTCCTGTTCTTGTAGCACTGAAGAATGGTGGGACATTGACTCAAAAAGAGTTGGCACAATTAGCGAATGTAGAGCAGCCAAGCATGGCGCAGCTTCTTTCCCGCATGGAGCGTGACGGCCTGATCCGTCGTGAAACTGATCCTAACGATGGAAGAAGCAGCCTGATTTCACTGTCAGAGAAGGCGGTGGGCTTAATTACTCCAGTCAGGGCCATTCTTTCTCAGGGTAATGAAGACGCATTGGCAGGTTTTAATGAGGCTGATATCGAGCAACTGGTCGTTTTGCTACAACGCCTACTAAATAATGTAAGTGATGGCAAATGCTAGCCATTGTTAACCGCTTCAAATATCTGCTTGCCAACAAGTGGTAAATAATTTTACGAACTGATATTGAAACCTATGATTCAAGCTGACTTGCAACAAAAAACCAAATTCACCTCTTATCAAACCTTTCTAGTTGGTCTACTGGCATTTTTACAGTTTGCTGTGATTCTCGACTTCATGATCATGTCGCCGCTCGGCGCATTGATTATGCCTGCCATGCAAATCACTCCACGCCAGTTCGGCTTGATTGTTTCTGCATATGCATTCAGTGCGGGTATCAGTGGCTTATTGATGGCAGGGTTTGCTGACCGCTATGACCGTAAGCAAATCCTGCTGATTTTTTATATTGGCTTTGTAGCAGGTACTGTATGGTGTGGGCTGGCGCAAACCTTTCCGATGCTACTGCTAGCAAGAATCGTCACTGGTATCTTTGGCGGTGTCATCGGTTCGGTCGTACTGGCTATTGCTACAGACCTCTTTGCTCCACAACTGCGTGGACGTGTAATGGGAATCATCCAAACCGCCTTTGCTGCAAGTCAGGTATTAGGCTTGCCTGTAGGTCTTTATTTATCGAATCACTGGAGTTGGCACGCTCCATTTTTGGCTATGGCAGCATTCGGTGCCATAGGAGGTTTAATCATTGCATGGCGCATGAAGCCTGTCACAGAACATCTCAAGGTGTCCCAGGAACACAGTGCATTTAAACATTTGGTAAATACCATCATCGATCCTCGGCATCTAACAGCTTTCGCTACTACGGCACTGTTGATGACAGGCGGTTTTATGTTGATGCCCTTCAGTAGTGCCTTCACGGTGAATAATCTGGGAATCAGTATTCATAGTTTGCCGACCATCTATTTAATTACTGGGATATTTACGATATTTGTTGGCCCATTAGTAGGGAAAGCTGCCGACACATTTGGCAAAATTCCAGTGTTAGTGATGGGCAGTATGCTCACCATCATCATGGTGATGATCTATACGCATTTGGGAGTTGTGCCGATTGCTACAGTCATTGTTGTAAATGTATTACTGTTTCTGGGTATCTTCTCTCGCATGATTCCCTATCAGGCTTTAATGACATCTGTGCCTGATATTACGAAGCGTGGCTCGTTTAATGCAGTGAGTGCATCTATTCAGCAATTTGCAGGGGGCTTTGCCTCAGTAGTAGCTGGCCACATCGTTTCGTTTGGGGTAGATGGGAAATTGGTGCACTTTTCTTGGGTGGGTTATATCGTTGTAGGAACTACAATAGCAACGGCTATGCTGGCGTGGCGCATTCAAAAAGAAATCCAGAACCGCCCGGATGGTGCAGTTTTGGAAAGTTGATTGACGAGTGGCTGCTATTGGCCGATAGCCGCCTCCAAAGAATCGTGTTTTAACATCTAAATACTCAGATTTCTACTTACAAAAGCTTAAGAATAAACTCCCACTCACGCGGATCAACAGGGGTAATTGATAAACGATTACCCCGTTGCAAAATGCGCAAGCTTGCCAGCTCTGGTATTTCACGCATTTCTTTAAGGCTCAGCAACCGCGTTTTACGCACAAGCTTCACATCTACATTAAACCAGCGTGGGCTTTCTGGAGTGGCTTTGGGGTCATAGTATTTATGGCCTGGAATAAATTGCAAACGGTCTGGGTACGCCAGCTTGCTGACTTCCGCAATGCCAGCAATGCCAGGAACATCACAATTTGAATGGTAGAACAACACGCCATCGCCGACTTTCATCTGGTCACGCATAAAATTACGTGCCTGATAATTGCGCACCCCGTACCAATCCACTGTTTGATTCGGCATCGCGGCTAAACCATCTATCGACACATCACCGGGCTCAGATTTCATTAACCAATATCGCATGTGTTTCTTTCTATCAACTCATTCTGTAAACATTAAGCAATTATATTACTGAAGAACGCTTTGCATCGACTGGCGGACATATTAGTCTATCAACCAATGCGTTTCAGCTTACTTGAAAGGTTGCACTCCATGGAAACCAAACCACCATTTCCACCGTTTACCCTAGAAACCGCTAGGCAAAAGGTACAAGCCGCCGAAGATGCATGGAATAGCAAAGACCCTGAACGGGTGTCGCTGGCTTATACCGTTGATTCACACTGGCGAAACCGTTCGGAATTCATTACAGGCCGCCCTGCCATTAAAGAGTTTTTGAAAGCCAAATGGGCGAAAGAGCATGAATATCGGCTTAAAAAAGAACTCTGGTGCTTTCTGGAAAACCGCATTGCGGTGCGCTTTGAATACGAATGGCATGACGATAGAGGCCAGTGGTACCGCTCGTATGGCAACGAAAACTGGGAGTTTGCAGAAAACGGGCTGATGCAGTTTCGTTATGCCAGCATTAATGATGTGCTGATTAACGAATCTGACCGCAAACTCCGCTGACTTAATGCTGTTTATCACCGCCCTGTGGGTGGCCGCCACCCTCATGTCTTTGCTGTTGCTGTTGTGGCCGAGGCGCCTCATTATGCGGTTGTTCAGCATGCTGCCTCTCCACATGCTGTTGCTGCCTTTGCGGCTCTGACCTCTGCATTTCTGGTCTTGGCTGTATTCTTGGTGCCGCTTCTGTAGGGGAAGCTTGAGTACGTGCCGGTTCTGTACGTGGCTGCTGTATGGGCTGCGGTGCAGGGTTTTGTATAGCAGGACGTTCAGTTTGCTGCCTTAATTGCTGCCCTGTATCTCTATCCGACCCTCTGCTTGGTACACCCTCTGGATTAACCCTTTGCGGCGAGTTGTTTGGCGAGCGATTGTCATCGTTCTGGCGCCCAAAGTTTGGGCCCTGTGGTCTTGCATCAGGTGAATTTGCATTCTTCCGATGATCTGGCGAGCGATCAGGCATGGCATTCGTTGGCTGCCCTGCTGGGTTAGGCCTATTACGATTGTCAGGCGAATTGTTACCAGGATTGCCACCCGGATTTTGGCGATTGCCAACACGGTTTTGCTGAAAGTCATCTCGGTTATTACGTGGCGGCCTTGCATCATTGCCTGGGCGTGAAAACTGCTGCTGTAAAGCAGAATTTGGGTAAGGCACACCACGCCTATGATCGGGGTCATGCTGCCATGCACCTCTATCAGGATAAGGTCTTGGATTACCGCCAACTGGTGGGCGTGGGTGGTTGTTATAGTAGTTTCTATAATAGTAATTATTGACGTTCACGACATTGACATGGCGCTGATGCCAATCAAAGTTACCAAAAAAGAAACCACCACCCACACTAATACCCACCCCAACATAGAAACCAGAGTTATAGCCGGGACGGCGATAATAGCCAGGCCATGGATTCCAGTACACGGGAGGATATGCATCCCACCACCATGGGCCATAGACCACGGTAGGGTTGTAATAGGGTACATAGACAACTTGCGGTGCAGCTTGCTGGATGACAATGACGGTCTGACCCTGTTGCGCTTGTTGATTCACTTGCACTTGGTCATTAGATTGCAAATTGCCAGCGGCCATCGCCTTTTGGCGCAAGCCTTGCACGGTATCCATAACTTGTGGTTGCTGCTCAAGGAAAGCATCGCCAAGTCGCTCAGTCCACTCCAGTTTTTCATCCAGCATACCCAAGATTTGAGGAAATGCTGTCAGCGAAATCACGCTTGGATCCCAATTATTTTGCTGCGCCGCTTTAACCGCTTGATCGCCTTTTAGATCAGGATTGGCGCGTGACCAGCGGGCTGCTTGCACCACTTCAAGCGGATAAGTGGAGGCCATCAACACCTGCGAGAGCAAGGCATCTGGATACAGGGCGATCGGCGCCAACATCTGGTCCAGTTCCTGCTGGCTAAATTGAGGCTGGGGTGGCTGCTGAGCGGGGTTAGTGTCGCCACTTTGCGGCGGCATGGGTGGTTGCGCGTAATCATCCTGCGCTTGTGCTATTGTGGAAAAAATTAAGGCCAACGTTAAAACGGCTGCGGAATTAAATTTCATGTTACTGCTCCAAATAACTTGCATACCCCTATGAACGCTTTATTTGATTATTGGTTTATACAAAGTGATAGGCATTACAAAACCTTACAAGTTGCACCTCATTGTTTTTAGACCCATACACTGATTGAATCTATGAGCACAACATTACCCTCCCCAGCCAGCGATGAATTAACCAACCAACCAAATAATGAGAAAAAAGTCCGATGGCAAGACACTTGGCACCTGATCAAGCCATTTTGGGTTTCTGAAGAAAAATGGAAAGCTGGCGGGCTTCTGCTGGCAATCATTCTGCTTGCTTTGGGTGGCGTGTATCTCAACGTACTATTCAATACTTGGAACCGCGATTTTTACAACGCGCTAGAAACCAAAAATTACATAGCATTTAAAGCACAACTATGGCGTTTCTCTTACCTTGCTTTCATATTTATTGCGGTAGCTATTTATAAAGTTTACTTGCAACAAGCGCTAGAAATGCGTTGGAGAACATGGTTAACAAAAGAATATATGGGCAAATGGCTTGCGCACCAAACTTATTATCGTATGGAGCAAACCAATTTATCAGACAACCCAGACCAGCGAATTGCTGAAGACCTAAAGCTATTCACAAAAGGCACACTAGACTTATCCTTAGGCTTGCTTTCGAGCACCGTCACCTTGGTTTCGTTTATTGGTATCCTCTGGATAGTGAGCGGTCCATTATCGTTCATGGTCTTGGGACATCAGATGACGATTCCTGGTTATATGGTCTGGTTCGCCATTGCATACGCATTTATAGGTTCATTGATCGTATGGATAACAGGCAAAAAACTGATTCAGCAAAATTTTAACCAGCAGAAATTTGAGGCTGACTTTCGTTTTGGTCTAATCCGCATTCGTGAATATTCTGAAACTATTGCACTATATGGAGGTGAAGCTGAAGAAAAATTGAATCTAGAGTCAAGATTCGAGAAAATTCGCCATAACTGGTGGGCTATCATGCGCACCACTAAGCGCCTTAATTTAGCTTCATATTTTTACGCTCAATTTGCCATCATTTTCCCCATGCTGGTTGGAGCACCGCGCTATTTTTCAGGGGCAATCACACTCGGTGGATTAACCCAAATCAGCTCCGCTTTTGGCCAGGTGCAGGATGCGCTATCTTGGTTCGTTAATGCATTTTCATCTCAGGATGATTCCTCTTTAGCCAAGTGGAAAGCCAGCGTGAATCGCCTCGCGAGCTTTCATACCAGCATCGTTTCCTCTGAGAATCAGGCACAAAACGCCAGTCTCAATGTGAGCCGCACTGGCTCATCTAGCATCAAACTCAATAATGTTAGCTTGCATCTACCAAATCAATCAGTACAGCCATTGCTTGGAAATTTCTCTGTGGAAATTGAGGCAGGACAGCGCCTGCTTATAAGTGGTCCCTCTGGTTCAGGGAAATCTACTCTATTCCGCGCAATTGCAGGTATATGGCCTTATGGGGATGGCACCATAGAAATCCCGCGAGCATCAAAAATACTCTTTCTGCCGCAGCGTACTTATTTACCCATTGGCACACTGCGTGATGCAATTGCCTACCCTTCAGCGGCCGAAAAATTCTCAGATGAAGCGATGGTTAAATACCTGACCCTATTCAAACTTGAACATCTCTGCGATAAGTTGAACGATGCAGAAAACTGGGGGCAACGCTTGTCCACTGGAGAACAACAGCGTCTGGCTTTCATCCGCTTATTGCTTATTAAACCTGATGTCGTATTTCTGGATGAAGCCACCAGCGCGGTAGATGAAGATATGGAAGAATTGTTATATAGCTTACTTGTGCAAGAGTTGCCGAAAAGCAGCATATTAAGTATTGCACACCGCAGCAGCGTCGCTAAATTCCACACCCGTAGCTGGCAACTAAAAGACCGAAAGCTGGAAGAACACGCAATTACCCAAACAAGCTGATCACTCAGCTTAAGCATTACACAATTAGAGAGAACTAAAAATGGCACGCAATGTACTAGGTACCGAATTACAGATTTGCAGCATCAAGCCACTGACTGGCTTTACCCGCAATGGTTGCTGCGATACTGGCCCAGAAGATACAGGCAGCCATACGGTATGTGCCGAAGTGACTGAGGAGTTTTTGGTGTATTCCCAAGCACAAGGCAATGACCTCAGCACACCGAGGCCAGAGTACAACTTTGATGGCCTGAAATCTGGTGATCGTTGGTGCTTATGTGCTGCTCGCTGGAATGAAGCTGCTGAGGCTGGCTACGCACCGCCTGTGGTTTTAGAAGCAACTCACGAACAGGCACTTAAAATTGTCAGCCTGGCCGACCTTAAATACCACGCCTTGAGATAAAGACTCAGCCGACACTGAGTAAAGGGGAGTTCCCTACAAATGCTGCCTAGACCAGCATCCTGAACCAAAAAGGCTCAAGTGGTCACAGTTGAAGTCACATCAGGTACACCCGCAAATGGAGCGCGCACAACAGCGACTAAGCGAACCGCAACCTATGCAAAAACTAGTTCAAGGAATATATAATCCAAGCAACACCGCAGGGAACAAACTGATGCTGTGAGTTT